>CAZBII010000008.1:0-57781 GCA_964491665.1 uncultured Moraxellaceae bacterium | reverse complement strand
CCAGGGCTTCGGCATCGGCGGCGGCCAGCGCGAACGCCTGCACGCAGCGTTCGATTTCCTCCACCGTCATGGTGTGCGCCTTGCGCTTGCCGGCCGAGGTAATGCCCGACGGACCCATGCCCGGCACGTCCTTGTCGGGGCCGACGCCGGCCTTGCGCACCGTGCCCACATGCCACAGCTGCGGCATGATTTTTCCGCCGGCGCCGTGCACCGCGTCCACCACTTTCTTCCAGCCCTGCAGCGCGGCGCCATGAAACGCCGGCACATTCTCATAACCGTTGGAAGACGGATGATTCACCGTGGTGCCCTCGGTGATGATCAGCCCCACTTCATTGGCGGCGCGACGGCGGTAGTACTCCACCACGTCGTCGCCGGGAATGTAGTTGGGCGAGAACTGTCGCGTCATCGGCGCCATGGCGATGCGGTTTTTCAGTTGCAGGGATTTGCATTCGAAGGGCTGGAACAGGGGGGAAACATCAACCTGAGTCATGAACTACCTCTGCAGGAAAGGTGAGAAATTCGGGTGCCACAATCTGCCGTCATAATAGCAGGAACCAGCACAGGAACCGGCCGGATCAGGCACGCGGAGTCATTCTGGACCATTCATTCTTGAATGAGAAAGGCCGGAAGCGTCATTTTTCCGGTAGATATTGTCGCCCTGCAGCGCCCGTGGCACTCTTCGGACAGATTCTCCCATTTCCGCACCTGCACAAGGGCCCCTGCATGACAGCCAGAGCCATCACCTCGCACGGCGAAATCACCGGCATCCAGCGCGAAGATCATATTGAATTCCGGGGCATTCCCTTTGCCGAACAGCCCATTGGCGTGGGCCGTTTCAAGGCGCCGCAGACGCTGCTGCCGGATGGCCCCTTCACCGCCGACCGCTTTGGCGATGCCTGTTCGCAGGAAGAAGTGTCCATGTTCGGCATCAGCCAGATGAGCGAGGACTGTCTCTACCTGAACATCTGGACGCCGGACTGCGACAACAAAAAACGCCCGGTGATGGTATGGATTCACGGCGGCGGCTACCAGACCGGTTCCGGCGCCCAGCTGATCTATCGCGGCGGCCCGCTGGCGGTACACGGCGACGTGGTGGTGGTGACCGTGAACTATCGTCTGGGCGCATTCGGTTTCCTTTATCTGAACGATCTGGTTCCCGAGCACTACAACGTCAGCGCCAACACTGGCCTGCTGGACCAGATCGAGGCGCTGAAGTGGATTCAGCAGAACATCGCGCAGTTTGGTGGCGATCCGGAGCAGGTGACCCTGTTCGGCGAATCGGCCGGTGCCATGTCGATCGCCACGCTGCTGGCCTGTCCGTCGGCGCACGGCCTGTTCAAGCGCGCGATCCTGCAGAGCGGTTCCGCTGACCAGGTGCTCACCCGCGAGGAAGCCACTGCCATTGCCCACCGTTTTCTGGAAGTCACCGACATCAACCCATCGCAGCCGGACAAGCTCTGGCAACTGACGCCGCAGCAGATCGTGAAGGCGCAGCGCGAGTGTCTGCGCCTGAGCTTCAACCGCGGCATCTATGCGCAGCAGATTCCGCAAACCGGCATGACCCTGGTGCCGGTGATCGACGGCGTGATCCTGCCGCAGTCGCCGGTGCGCGCCATCGAGCAGGGCGATGCCCGCCACATTCCGCTGCTGATCACCTACACCCGCGACGAATGGAATCTGTTCCTGCGCATGCCCGGCGCGGAAAAAATCATGAACAACGAAACCTTCAAGACGCTGGACAAGCACGGCCTGATCAAGCTGTGCGAGAAAAACCTGCCGGGCATGGGCGAGCGCGCCGCCAACCTGTACGAAAAAATTGTCAAGGCGCGCAATCCGAACGCCTCTTACACCGACATCTTCTGTGCCTTCGAAAGCGACCGCATCTTCCGCGTGCCCTCGCAGCGCATGGGCGAGTGGCAGAGCCGGCACACGCAGGAGGTGTTTCTGGCCCAGTTCAACTGGGACAAGGGACTGCTGGGCGCCTGTCACGCCAGTGACATTCCGCTGGTGTTCGGTTGCGCCGACAACGGCGTGGGCCAGTTCCTCACCGGCGGTGGCGACGGCGCGAAAAAAATGAGCGAGATCGTGCAGAGCTGCTGGATTGCCTTTGCCCGCTCCGGCAACCCCGCCACCGACCGCGTAGGCCATTGGCCCGCGTTCAACAAGGATTCCCGCAAGATCATGTGTTTCGACGAAACGACACAGCTGGCGGATGACCCGCTGGAGCAGGAACGGGAGATGTGGGAAGGCATTCTGTAACCTTAATGTCCATAGATAATGGACTGCCAGTTCCCTAGAATACGCGCCTTCATTCTCCATGAATAAACAGTTGGCCCGGGGGCACACAGGCACATGAGCAAGCAGGTATTCTTCATCGGACAGCGCTGGGCCAACACGGCGGAGACGGAACTGGGCATCGGCATCGTCACCCAGGTGAACGACCGCACCATCAGCCTGTTCTTCCCCGCCGCCGAGGAACTGCGCAACTACGCCAAGGCCAACGCCCCCCTCACCCGCGTCCAGTTCCACCCCCGCGACACCATCGAAACCCAGGACGGCACCCGCTACAAGGTGCAATCCCGCACCGAACAGGACGGCCTGTTCTTCTACGAAGCCGAAGGCGAGAACGGCGAGATCAAAACCCTGTGCGAAACCCAGGTACAGGGCAGCAGCCAGATGCCCGAGGCGCTGAAACGCCTGCTGCTGGGCCAGCTCGACGATTTCCGCAACTTCAGCATGCGTCTGAGAACCTGGGAACTGCTGTCCCAGTACGACCGCCACCCCGCCAAGGGTTTCATGGGCGCCCGCGTCGACCTGATCCCGCACCAGTTCCATATCGCGCAAACCGTCTCCGCCCGCACCGCCCCCCGCGTCATGCTGGCGGACGAAGTGGGCCTGGGCAAAACCATCGAGGCCGGCCTGATCGCCCATCAGCAACTGATCAGCGGCAAGATCGGCCGGGTGCTGATCCTGGTGCCCGATTCCCTCGTGCATCAATGGCTGGTGGAAATGCGCCGCCGCTTCAATATGCCTGTGCGCGTCCTCGATCGCGACCAGTGCGAAGCCCTCTGCGAGCAGGAGCAGACCGACAACCCCTTCCTGTATGAACAGCTGGTGCTGTGCTCGATCCAGTTTCTGCTGCACCACAAGCAGTGGGCCGAAGCCGCGCTGGATTCCCCCTGGGACCTGCTGGTGGTGGACGAAGCGCACCATCTGGCCTGGGCGCCCGGCAACGCCAGCCCCGCGTATGCGCTGGTGGAACAGTTCTCGCTACGGGCCAAGGGCCTGCTGCTGCTCACCGCCACGCCGGAAAAAGAAGGCCCCGAAAGCCACTTCGCCCAGCTGCACCTGCTCGACCCGCTGCGCTACGCCGACCTGCCCGCCTTCATGGAGCAGCAGGACAAATTCAACCAGATCGCCCTCATCGCCGAACACCTGATCGACCACGACAAGGTGGCGCCGGAGCATCTGGAACAGCTGAAGGTTTTGCTTAGCGACGCCAACAGCCACCGCCTGATCAGCCTGCTGCAGGCCGACACCGGCGACAAAAATGGCGAAGCGGTCGCTGCCCGCACCCTGGCCACCCGTCTGCTGGACCAGCACGGCACCGGCCGCGCCCTGTTCCGCAACACCCGCGCCAGCATCAGCGGCTTCCCCCAGCGCAAACTCACCCGCGTCCGCCTGCCCAACCCGGCCTGCTATGACGACGTGAAAATCAACGCGCTGGAAGACGCGCTCTATCCGGAAATCGACACCAACGAAGGCCAGTGGCTGGCGCAGGACCCGCGCGTCAACTGGCTGCTGGAAACCCTGAAAAAACGGCGCGGCGAAAAATTCCTCATCATCTGTCATCACAAGGACACCGCCTGCGCCCTGCAGGCCCACCTGCATTTCAAGGGCGGCATCCAGTGCAGTGCCTTCCACGAAGACCTGACCCTGATCGAGCGCGACCGCAGCGCCGCCTGGTTTGCCTCGCACGAAGACGGCGCCCAGGCGCTGATCTGTTCCGAGATCGGCTCCGAAGGCCGCAACTTCCAGTTCTGCCACAACCTGGTGATGTTCGACCTGCCCGCCACCATCGACCAGCTGGAGCAGCGCATCGGCCGTCTTGACCGGATTGGCCAGAAAAATGACATCGACATCTACGCGCTCTATCTGGGCGACACGCAGCAGCAGGCCCTGCTCACCTGGTACGACGAAGGCTTCGGTGCCTTCACCAAAACCGAATCCAGCCACAGCGTGGTGTTCGAAAGCCGCTTCGGGGATTTCATCGCCGCCCTGCAACAGGACGACACCGCCCTCGACAAGCTGGTGAAAACCACCCGCAGCCAGATCGCCGAGCTGCACGAACGCTTCGTGCACGGCCGCAACCGCCTGCTGGAAATTCATTCCAAAGGCGACGGCAGCGTGCAGGATCTGCTGGATGCGGTGGAAGACCGCGACGACGATCTCAACCTGAAGGAATACATGGAGCAGGTGTTCAGCGCCTATGGCGTGGAAGAGGAAGACCTGTCCGACACCATCATCCTGCTGCGCCCCGGCTCGTCGCTGGAACACAACAGCTTCCCCTCGCTGCCGGAAGACGGCGTCAGCGCCACCTACCAGCGCGCTGTGGCCCTGGGCCGCGAGGACATCGAATTCCTGTCGTGGGATCACCCCATGGTGCGCAACGCCATGGACATGGTGCTCACCAGCGGCAAGGGCAGTTCCGTGCTGAGCCTGCTGAAGAACAAGCAGATCAAGGAAGGCACCGTGCTGCTGGAAGCCCTCTATATAGTGGAATGCCCGGCGCCGGCCGAACTGCAGATCCAGCAGGTTCTGCCGCCCACCCCCGTGCGCCTGTTGCTGGACCCGAAAGGCCGCGACCTGTCCGCCGCGGTGGACACCGCCACCCTCGACAAGCAGTTGAAGCGCATCAAGAACGATCTGGCCGCGCCCATGCTGAAGGAAATCCAGGAGCCGGTAAGCGAGATGCTGGGCAAGTGCGACGCCCTGATGAGCGCGCGCGTGCAGCAGGTGCGCGACGAAGCCCTCAAGCAGTTCGACGCCTACTGGGAAAACGAGGCCCGCCGCCTGCAGGCACTGGCGCAATCGGACGCCCAGCAGGCCGACATCGCGCCGCAACTGGCCGCTGTCGCCCAGAAACGCGAGCAGGGCCACAAGGTGCTGCACAGCCAGTGCGTGAGCCGGCTCGACGCCCTGCGTATCATGATCAGCGTGGGCTGATGCCGGTCGTGAATGATGCGAACAGCGACGATCTGGTGATTCTGTTCGAGGACGAACACCTGTTCGTCGTGGACAAGCCGGCGGGCCTGCTGTCGGTGCCCGGCCGCCTGCCCCAGCATCAGGATTCCGTGCAGCTGCGCGCTGCAAGGCAATTTGGCGAAGCGCTGGTGATTCACCGCCTCGACTGCGCCACCAGTGGCGTCATGCTGCTGGCCAAAACCAAGCCGGCCCAGTCCGAACTCAGCCGCCAGTTCCGCGACCGCGAAACCGCCAAGGAATACATCGCCGTCACCTTTGGCGATTGCCCGGCCGAGCGCGGCGAAGTGGACCTGCCGCTGATCGTCGACTGGCCCAACCGTCCCCTGCAGAAAATCTGTTACGAACACGGCAAGCCGTCGCTGACCCGCTACGAACTGCTGGAACGCGACGGCCAGCGCAACCGCCTGAAACTGATCCCCGTCACCGGCCGTTCCCACCAGCTGCGGGTGCACATGCTGGCGCTGGGAATGCCCATCATCGGCGACGAGTTCTACGCCCCGCCCGCCATCCTGGCCATGAGCCCCCGCCTGCTGCTGCACGCCGCCGTGCTGGAATTCCGCCACCCGGTGTCCGGGCATGGCATGAAGATCGGTTCTGCGGTACCGTTCTGACTGGTCCGTGCCACGCGAGCATCCCATGACCCAGTCCGACCTTTTCAGCGACCTGCAACTCCAGACCGTCGAACTGATCGAAATCGACGACGGCGACATCCTCTGGATCAAACGCTTCCTGCCCAAGGCCGAAGCCGACACCCTGTTTCAGACCCTGCAGACGGAAATCCCCTGGCGCCAGGACAGCCTCCGCATCGCCGGCAAGGACACCCCCATCCCCCGCCTGCAGGCCTGGTACGGCGACCCCGGCATGACCTACACCTACTCCGGCCTCAAACTCGACCCGCTGCCCTGGACACCCACCCTCGCTGCGCTCAAGGCCAGGCTCGAGGACTACAGCGACTGCCACTTCAACAGCCTGCTGGCCAACCTCTACCGCAACGAACAGGACAGCGTGGGCTGGCATGCCGACGACGAACCGGAGCTGGGCGAGAACCCCGCCATTGCCTCCCTGTCCCTGGGCGACACCCGCGACTTCCAGCTCAAGCACCGCCAGCACCAGGACCGGAAACTTACCCTGCCCCTGCAGCACGGCGACCTGCTCATCATGAAGGGTGCCCTGCAACACCACTGGCTGCACCAGATCCCCAAAAGCAGAACCCCCTGCGGCCCGCGTATCAACCTGACCTTCCGCCGGATTTTTAAATAGGGAAATTAGGAATTCAGGTGCGTTTACCTTCTCCAGCCATTAAAATCGGCGCCGCGCCGATCCGCATGGTCGCTATACTGAATCCATTTGAAACTACCTGGGCAGTCGCCAATCGTTATGTTTCGGACCCTTAAAATTCTGAGGTGGGTGCTCTTGACCCTGGTTGCCACCAACGTCGCCAGCCTGACTGCCGAACCCAATCCCAAGGAGCGCACGATCTTTGGCTGGGTGGAATGGATCCAGCTGCAGCCCTCCCAGAAATACACCAAGGCCAAGTTCGACACCGGCGCCAAGACCTCGTCCATGCACGCCCTCAACATCGAGTGGTTCGAGAAGGGCGACGAAGACTGGGTCCGTTTCCAGTTCTCCCCCAACACCAAGATCTCCGCCAAGCGCATCCTGGCAGGCAAGACCAAGAACTTCATCACCATCGAAGCCCCGGTGGTGCGCAGTGCCCGCATCAAGCAACACAAGCGCTCCAGTGCCGAGCGTCCGGTCATTCACCAGAAATTCATTCTCGACGGCAAGGAATACGAAGGTGAATTCACCCTCACCGACCGCAGCCGCTTCATTTACCCCGTGCTGTTCGGACGCCGCTTCCTGCAGGACGTGGCCATCGTCGATCCCGGCCACACCTACCTGCGCACCCAGCCACCCAAAGCAGCTCCAGCCAGCAAGACCAAACCCGTTTCCACCGTTCCCGCCGCGAGTAAAACCAAGTGAGCAAATACAAAATACAGATCATCGCCCTGATACTCACCCTGATCGCCGCAGGTTCGGTCTACTACAAGACCACCCGGCTGGGCATGCCCCTGTTCCCGTCGGAGCAGTCGGACGTCTGGACGGTGGAAGCCAAGCTCCAGTTCCATGCCACTGGCGGCCCGGCTAAGGCCGAGTTCTACATCCCGCGCAACCCGCCCGGCTTCGTGAAACTGAATGAAGACTTCATTTCCAGCAACTATGGTCTGGCGACCGAAATGGTGGACGAGAACCGCAAGGCCCTGTGGGCCGTGCGTCGCGCCAAGGGCAAGCAGGTGCTGTACTACCGCATGGAACTGACCCGCGACGGCAGCGGCGACTACGAGCCGCGCAACTCGGCCCGCCCCACCTATCCGGCCGTGCCCGCCCATGACGAAACCATGGACGCCGCCATCAATGCCCTGCTCAATGACGTGCGCTCCCATTCCGCCGACGTGGTCAGCTTCTCCCGCGAACTGCTGGCCCGCCTGAACAACCCCAATCCCGACCAGAACATCTCCATGATCAACAAGGTGGGCCACGGCTCGGTAGAGTGGGTGCGGCAGCTGGTGAACATCCTGGCCACCGCCCGCATTCCGGCGCGCATCATTTACGTGCTGCCGCTACAGGATCTGGTGAAGCACGGCCAGCTGGTGCCCTGGATCGAGGTGCACAACGATTTCGAGTGGGTGGCCTTCAATCCGGTGACCGGCGCCCAGGGCATCACCCCCGACGTGCTGGTGTGGCGGACCGGCGATGATCCGCTGGTGACCATCCACGGCGGCAAGCCGGCGGAAGTGGACTTCTCCATGTCACGTCATTCCCATTCCCAGGTCTCGGTGGCCGAACAGTGGGCTCGCCAGACCAGTTCCAAACTGATGGATTTCTCGCTGTTCGCCCTGCCGGTACAGACCCAGAACGTCTACCGCATCATCCTGATGGTGCCCCTCGGCGCACTGGTGATCGTGGCGCTGCGCAACCTGGTGGGCCTGGCCACCTTCGGTACCTTCATGCCGGTACTGGTGGCGATGGCCTTCCGCGAAACCTCGCTGGTGGCGGGCGTCATCATGTTCACCACGCTGGTGGCGATCGGCCTGATCCTGCGCAAGTTTCTGGAAGACCTGCACCTGCTGCTGGTGCCGCGACTGGCCGCCGTGCTGACCATGGTGATCATGATGCTCGCCCTGTTCAGCATCATCAGCGTGCAGCTGGGCATCGAGCGCGGCCTGTCGGTGGCCCTGTTCCCGGTGGTCATCCTGGCCATGACCATCGAGCGCATGTCCATCGTGATCGAGGAAACCGGCTCGAAGGAAGCCTTCAAACTGGGCTTCGGCAGCCTGATCGCCGCCATCCTGGGCTACATGGTGATGACGCACGAATGGCTCAGCCACCTGATCTTCGTGTTCCCGGAACTGCTGCTGGTGGTGCTGGGCCTGACCATGCTGCTGGGCCGCTACACCGGCTACCGCCTGCTGGAACTGTGGCGCTTCCGCTCGCTGATGAAGGACGCTGACAAACTATGAAAATGCCCTGGACCAAACTGCGCGAGCTGGGCATCGTCGGCATGAACCAGCGCAATGCCAGCTACATCATGCCATACAACAAGCGCAAGTATTACCCGCTGGTGGACAACAAGCTGCTCACCAAGGACCGCGCCATCAAGCGTGGCATCCCGGTGCCCAAGCTGTATTGCAGCATCGAGCTGGAACACCAGATCGCGCATCTGAAGGACGTGCTCGCCAAGCACGACGACTTCGTCATCAAGCCGGCCAACGGCAGCGGCGGCAACGGCATTCTGGTGATCGCGGGCAAGACCCCCGCCGGCCAGTTCCGCAAGGCCAATGACGCGCTGGTGACCATGGAGGAAATCGAGCATCACGTCTCCAACATCCTCAGCGGCATGTACAGCCTGGGCGGCGACATCGACAGCGCCATCGTCGAATACCGCGTCAAGTTCGACCCCTGCTTCGAGCACGTCAGCTACAAGGGCGTGCCCGACCTGCGCATCATCGTGTTCCGTGGCATTCCCATCTTCGCCATGGTGCGCCTGCCCACCCGCCGCTCCGACGGCAAGGCCAACCTGCACCAGGGCGCCGTGGGCGCGGGCATCGACCTGGCCACCGGCAAGACCATCCGCGGCGTGATGTCCTCGCGCCAGATCGAGATGCACCCGGACACCGGCACCTCCATCTCCGGCCTGGAAATTCCGCGCTGGCAGGAAATGCTGCACCTGGCCGCCAGCTGCTACGACCTGGCCCCACTGGGCTATCTGGGCGTGGACATCGTGCTCGACCGCGAACTGGGCCCCATGATGCTGGAACTGAATGCGCGCCCCGGCCTGGCGATCCAGATCGCCAACAACCAGGGACTGGCCCCGATCCTGGAATACGCGGAAAAGATCGGCACCATTCCCAAGGACCCCGCCGAGCGGGTGAAGCTGGGCATCATCATCCGTGAAACCGTGCTGAAGAAGCCGGTGGTCTGAACCGGCCATGAAAGAGAACAAGGAACGCCGCCAGCGCATCCTTCAGGCCGCACGGGACGTGTTCGCCAGCGAAGGCTTCCGCAATGCTGAGGTCAAAACCATTGCGGTGCGCGCCGGCGTGGGCAAAGCCACCATCTACAAGCATTTCGAAAGCAAGGAAGACCTGCTGCTCAACCTGGTGCAGGAAAACTTCCAGAATATCCGCGACATCGCCCTCACCCACCTGATCGGTGCTGGCCACCCGCTGGAGCGCTTCGAGCACACCTGCATGGCAATCGCCGACTACCTCAACCAGAATCGCAACTTCTCCACCCTGCTGATCCGGGAAGCCGGTGAATTCATGCCGGAAATCCAGCGCATCCACGAAACCGTGGTGCAGGAGAACCAGCCCTTCGCCGACGCCTTCTTCAACGCCATGAAGGCTGAAGGCATGCTGCCGGACATTCCCAACCGCACCCTGCTGGAACTGCTGATGAATCTCACCATTGGCACCGTCTACGCCTGGACCCTGCAGGACGACCGCGACCTGCGCCGGGACGTGGATTTCCTGTTCAGGCTCTGGCGCCAGCGCATCCCGGCCGTAAATATTCCGCGAAAGGAATAGTTACAATTGGTCGTAGCTTGTTACCACTGGTTATTTGCCGGGAACTTTGCGCTGGTCCATAGTCTATTGACGCGAACAGGAGGCAAAAGGAAGGAGAATCCAGCCATGTTTACCGATAAGAAAATCACCGCTGAAACCAGTAACCGTCCCCAGTCCGGCACCACCATGAGCAGCATCGCCAAGGCCGGCACCAGCAAGGTGATCAAGGGCTACACCGACATCCAGCACTTCTACAAGTCCACACTGAAATACAACCGCCCGCAGGACAAAGAACCCAACCACGCCTACGAACTGGGTTACAACTGAGCGAGGCCATCCGCCAGACGACTGCGATTGCGGCCCGATGACTTGGCCAGGTACAGCGCCTGGTCGGCCAGGGCAATCAGATCCTGGCTGGCATGGCCCTCCTCGGGCACCAGAATCGCCACCCCGATACTCACCGAAATCTGCGTTTCCTCACCGGCCGCCACGGGTAGCCGCAGCTGTTCCACCGCGCGACGAATGTTTTCCGCCACATGCAGGGCACCGTCTGCCGTGGTTTCCGGCAATACCACCGCGAATTCCTCCCCGCCATAACGGGCCGCCGCATCCGAGGGGCGGGTGATGCAGCTCTCAATCGCCTCCGCCACCTTTTTCAGGCACTCATCCCCCACCAGATGGCCATAGCGGTCGTTGAAATCCTTGAAGAAGTCGATATCAATCAGCAACAGGGCCAGCGGATCGCGACTGCGGGCCGCCCGCTGCCATTCGGCTGCCAGCTTGGCATCCAGATAGCGCCGGTTGCGGATACCGGTAAGACCATCCTGCATGGTCAGCGCCTGCAGCCGCTGGTTGGCCTGTTCCAGCTCCGCCATGGTCTGGCGCAGGGCCTGGGTTCGATCCTCCACCCGCTGCTCCAGCTGTTCGTTGGCAAAACGCTGTAGCTCCAGGGCCTTGCGCTGGGCATCGATGAAGGACTTGCGCTGGGAATTCATACGGTCGGCCAGCGCGAAGGCAAACAGCACCGCTTCCATCAGCGCGCCGGCCTGCACGGCATATTCCGACGCGTCGGTGCGCTCGAACAGGCCAAACTTGGCCAGCGAGTAATACGACACCGCCAGCAGGAAGGTGCCCCAGGCGACCACAAAATAGCGGGCCGGCTTGTAGCCATTGAACCAGCGATGCAGGCCGATCAGCATGGCCACCATGCACAGGGGAAATACAGCGGCCGCGCAGAGACGGATCAGCAGGGAGTAATCCAGAAACGGCGCCAGCACCAGCATGACCAGACTGCCCCAGGTACCCGCCCGGATCAGCGGCATAAGCCGCGGATAGGCATGGCGCAACTGCAGGAATATTGCCGAGAACTGGATGGCGCAGAACAGGATCACCGGAATGATCATCACCAGCGCATGCGCCCGCCACCAGTCGTTCTCCGGCCACAGGTACTGCGTGGTGAAGCCGTGCATGGTGGCCTGGAACAGCATCAGGCTGATGGAATAGCCCGCGTAATAGACGAAGCTGAGATCCCGGAACAGGGTGTAGATGAAGAAGTTGTACAGCCCCATCACCACCAGGATGCCGAACAGCGACCCGAAAAACACCAGCTGCATCTGATCCCGCTCCTGGAACGAATCCCGGGTCCACATTTCCAGCGGAAATTCCAGCGCACCCTCGGTTTTCACCCGGAAATAAAGTTGATGCGTTTCGCCCGGCGGCACCACGAACGGCAGGACCAGATTATGGTGGAAATAGGGCCGCCCGGCGGTGGAAAAGCGGTCGCCAGTCTGCGCCTGGGCAATCAGGTTGCCGTCCTGATCCACCTGGTAGAACTGCACCTCATCCAGCACCGGATTGCGGATTTCCAGCAGCCGCTCCAGCGGGCGCTGACTGCTGTTGTAGACGGTCAGTCGGAACCACAGCGGATGGATATCGAAGCCGAATCCGGGCGTCGCGGCATGGTTGGGTTCCCAGGCCCGCAGCAGATCGCGTTTGCCTGCCAGCAACTCCTCGATCGTATGATCGCGGTCCGGATCGGACAGAAAGTCGAGCAGGACCGAAACGTTGGCATGTCCATCGATGAATACAGCATCCAGGCGACGCTCCGTCAGCGGACTGGCGTGCGCCCAGCCGTGCGCGACCACCAGCCCCAGCAGCAGCCAGACTCCGATCACCCGTCTCCAGACTTCACAACCCAACGTCTTTCCCCCTATTGTCCGCCGCTTATCCTGCAATAGCGCATACTTTGACCAACCATCAGACGCGAACTACCTTTAGAACAGGCAGCCTGGCCGGCTGCAGGCCTTTGCAGGGAGATCACGGTTATGGACGATCAGCGCAGCGAACACCGTACCCATCTTGTTTACTATCTGCGGGTATTCGACCGGAACTCCCGCGCCCTGTTTGGCCATGTCGTTGATATTTCTCCGCGCGGCATGCTCATCACCAGCGACAAACCCATGAATGCCAGCACCCGTTACCGGCTGGCACTGGAGGATGTCTCCACGATCGATCATCTGGCCACTCTGGATGTGGAGGCCGAATGCCGCTGGTGCCAGGAAGACAGTCCGGGCGGGCTGTACGATGCCGGCTTCCAGCTCATCGCACCGTCGCAGAAAATCAGTGCCCTGCTGTCGGCCTATCAGTGAGAAACCGGCCCACAGCCACAGGTGACTGCTCCCCAGAATCCAGCCTAGTACAATCCGGACAAGTGGCTAGCTTTGTTTCCCCAGAATAACAAAGCATTCCGCCCAACGGAGATCCGTCCGCCAGCAACCCGCTGACGCAGGTCAACACCGGACACCATCCGGCAGCCTTATGACCGGCCAGCCACGCCTCCAGCGCCTGAAAATCATCCAGCGGGCCAGAAAATTCAGATGCTTACAGCGTATACAGCGCGACTCCCCCCGCCGCCTTTCCTAATTTTCTTATGCACACACGGGTGCCGACCGGCCTGACTGCCGCGTCAAAAGCCCGGCAAATTTTTTTTCGCGCGAACGAAATAATGCAAATATATGATTTTACTTGGTTTAATTGTTTTGAGTCTGTTTTTTGACCAATTTAATGCGAATAACGGAATAACGGGGGGCCGGTGTAGTTTTAAAAAGTTTACTAACAGAGTTATCCACAGGAATTGTGGAAAAGTATTTTCCTTGCGCCCCCAAAATCTTGTGCTATAAACGGCGCTCAGGTGAAAACCCGAGCAATTGTCAGACAATTGATAAATCAATCAATAACAACGGAATATTCTGATGACCAGCCCCCTGATTCCCCACGTCGGCTTCCCCCTCAGCGACTCCATGCAGCAGAAGTCGAACCGGTTCCTGGAAGCCGCCGCAGCCAAAGACAAACGGGCTGGTGCCCTGTTCCTGGACGTGATCGAACAGCTGACCACCGAGATCATCGACACCCTGCTGGTGCAGACCGTGAGCATCGCCCGGATCAGCCCCATGGGGCAGAAAGTGATGAGTGTGTGCGCCTCCACCGGCAGCAAGGCATCGTCCCTGCTGTCGGCCAAGATCTACAAGGGAGCGGAGATGGCGGAGCTGCAACAGGTGGCTGCGTTCTGGCAGGGGCTGATCAAGAATTCGGCCACCGACAACAGCGGAGTCTGGTATCTGGCCGCACCGATCGACAGCAACCTGTCGAGCGCACTGGACAGCATCCTGAACGAGAAAGGCGACGCCGGCAGTTTCGCACCCCGCGACGTGGAAGACATGGCGCGCAAGTACGACCAGCTGATGAACACCATCATCGAGCACTTCTTCCTGCAGCCGGCCGAGTTTGTCGACATGGGCATGATCACCCGCAAGCTGCTCAACCTGAGTGTGGACGGCGTGAAACAGGCCGTGCATGCCGTGGTGCACAAGGTGGTGAAGAAGCTGGAGCCGGCGCCGCTGGGTGCCTATGTGGACCACACCGCGCAGCTGTATGTGAAACTGCCCTGATTATTCCCGCACCAGCGGAAATGGCGGCAGGCTGTCCAGCAGCAGCTTGCCGTAGCGCTTGTCGATCAGGCGGCGGTCGAGAATCACCACTTCACCGCGATCGGATTCCGTGCGCAGCAAACGCCCCGCCGCCTGCTTCAGCCGGATCGCCGCATCCGGCACCGACAGCTGCATGAACGGGTTGCCGCCGCGCTTCTGGATCCATTCCGCCAGTGTGGCGTCCACCGGATCTTCCGGCACCGAGAACGGCAGGCGCGCAATCACCACCCGGCTGCAGTATTCCCCCGGCAGATCGATGCCCTCGGCAAAACTGGCCAGACCGAAAATCACGCTGGTGTGTCCCGCGTCCACGGCGGCCTTGTGGCGCCGCACCACTTCGCCCTTGCCGAGCTTGCCCTGCACCAGCACATCGGGTTGCAGGTCGGCAGGCAGCTGGTCGAACACGTCTTCCATCTGACGGCGGGAACTGAACAGCACCAGCGTGCCGGGCACGGTGCTCCAGGTCTTTTCCAGATACTCCAGAATGCCACGGGTGTGGCGGGACGAATCACCGGGATCGCAGGCCTGTTTCGGCACGCGGATCTTGCCGGCGGCGGCGTAATCGAACGGACTGGGCACGGCGAAAAAGCCGGAGGTGGGCGGCACGCCGGAGCGGAACCGGAAGCGGTCGAAATTGCCCAGTGCCATCAGGGTGGCGCTGGTGACGATGGCGGCAAAGGCGCGATTCCACAGGTAGCGGGCGAGCACGTCGCTGGCCAGTACCGGGCAGGCGGACAGTTCCACGTCCAGTCCGGCGCCGCTGTCGGAGAAATTCAGCCAGCGCGCGACCGGGGCGCGGTTTTCCTCGTCTTCGGATTTGTAGCGCTGCCACACGGACAGGATGGCCTCCGCCCGCGCCAGCTGCGTGGCCATCAGCGGCATCCAGGCTTCGGCATCCGGCTTGGTGATGTCGGAGCGCTTGCCCTCCATGCCTTCCTGCAGCCAGTCCACCAGCAGTTGCAGCTGCTTCACCAGGGTGATGGTCATGGGTTCCAGCTGCGCCGCCTGATCGCGCAGTTCCACCGGCACCACGCCGTCAGGGAAGCGGTACACCAGCTTGCCCTGCTCGGAATCCATCTGCTCGGTCTGTTCCGACAGCGGCGTGAGACTCAGCAGCAGTAATCCCAGCTGCTCGGACAGATCACCCGTCAGCGCCTGCAGGGTGGCGTGCACCGAGCCCGCCATGCTGTCGAAGCCGGCGCTCTGCACCAGCGAGTCCACCATTTTCACCAGTTCCCCCAGCCAGCTTTGCGTGTTGCGGATCTGGGTGGAACAGGCGAAGTGCGACAGCGCCTTGTCCGGCAGGTGGTGGCCTTCGTCGAAGATATAAATGGTGTCTTCCGGCGCGGGCAGCACCATGCCACCGCCCATCGCCAGATCCGCCAGCACCAGATCGTGGTTGGCAACGATGAGGTCGGAACGGTAGATGTCGTTGCGGGCGAAGTAGAACGGGCAGTCGTCGTAGAAGCCGCAGTTGCGGCCGGTGCAGCCGCGATGATCGTTGGTGACGCGACGCCAGGCGAAATCGTCGATGCCGTCGGGCCAGCTGTCGCGGTCGCCGTCCCAGCTGCGGGTTTCAATGGCCTTGTCCATGGCGCGGTAGAGTTCGGCTTCGTGCTTGTCCACGGCGTACTGCTGCAGGTCTTCCCACAGCGCCAGCGTGCTGCCGACATCACTGCCGGGGGTCATCAGGCGGTCGAGCTTGCTCAGGCACAGGTAACGGCCGCGCCCCTTGGCCAGGGCGTAAGTGAACGAAATGTCGCTGTTGCGCAGCAGGTCGGGAATATCCTTGTTCACCACCTGATCCTGCAGGGCCACGGTGGCGGTGGACAGCACCACTTTTTTCTCCAGCGCTTTGGCCACCGGCATCACCGCCATCAGGTAGGCAAGCGTCTTGCCGGTGCCGGTGCCCGCCTCCACCACACAGACATGATTGTCGCTGGTGCGCTTGCCTTCGCTGTCCATCCTGATGCCGGCCAGCGCCTTGGCAATCTCGGCGATCATCAGGCGCTGGCCATAACGGGGCTTCAGCTGCTTGCGGTTGAGGAACTCGCTGTAGCCGCGCTGGATCTGCTGTTTCAATGCGTCTGATAACATGGATAGGAAAGTCCGACTGCGAATGCAAACGGTGTATTCTACACCAGCCTGTGGATCTGACCTTGCAGACAGCTGCCGCGCAAATGTCCGGCGCGCGCCGGGCTGACCACCCGCCGTCTACCCGTTTTCGAGCGCTGGCGCCAGCCTGCGCAAGGGCAATTCACGACAGTTTTTTCCGCGATTTCGCGCACCGCCAGCCCTTTGTTTCTGCACGGAATCAACTTCTTTTAGATTTGTATCTGACGCCTTGCCTGCCCCCGGTCGACGTTGTACCGTATGCGGCGCCCAGAATAAAAACGCGATCAAAATAATAATTTTTTTGGACTATCGAGGAGTATTCGAATGGAATTCCGCTTCCGCCGTGTGCTGACACGCGGGCTGGTTTCTGCCCTTGCTGCTGCCACCATTGCCCTCACAGGCTGTTCCACTGCTGTTTACAAGGTGACCGGCGACACCATGAATGACATCGGCAAGGATGTCATGTTGCCCTACCTGCTCACCACTGACGATTCCGTTGTCGCCTGCGCTTCCGGCGAATCCCTCACCCCGCTGCTGCTGTCTTTCTCCATCGTCACCACTCCGCCGGACGAACTCGAGGTTCTGATGAGCATGGTGGGTGGCGCCTGTGCTACCAACCGGGCATTCGAGCACGAACTCATGTTTATCCGTGAATCCCGCGAGAAGAACATCACTGTGGCCCAGGATGAGCGTATCCAGTCCAAGCGCTGGCACGCCCTGGCTGCCACCCGTTACTACCGTGGCTATCAGGCCCTGACCCGCGCGCTGGGTGAACCCGGCGGCGAATGTCCAATGTTTGACAATGAATTCCAGCAGCTGGTGTGGCTGATTGGCGCCGGACTGGGCCTGCAGGCGGCGCTGAGCGATGTGCAGTCGAACATGCAGGTGGGCGTGCCGTTCAACGTGGCACCGAAGGCTGAACGTGCCGCCGCCTGTCTGGACACCGAGGAAGGCAACCAGCGCTGGTGGGGTCTGCCCAAGGGCATCCGCGCCGCGCTCTGGACCATCGTGCCGGGCATCACTCCCGCCGGCAAGGACCCGTGGCAGGAACTGGCAACCGCCCGCGCCATCGGCATCAAGGAAGGCGTGCGCTTCCCGTCGGCACTGGATGCTCTCGTTGCCAACAACATCAGCAATATGGAACGTGTGCGCGCGGTCATTCGTGAGCACGCCGCCGCCATCAAGAACACCGCCGCCAACAAGGATTACCGCATGGTGGACGTGCTGGCCGGCGACCAGCTGCTGCAGATGTCGGATCGCATGTGGATGCAGGCCACCGGCACCCGCACCCCGATCGGCGCTTACGGCACCTTCTGGGACGACAAGAAAGAAGAAGTGAAGCTGGACCAGAGCCTGCTGAACGATTTGCTGTAACCCCTGGCGCGCCAGGAATTTTCCAAGACTGAAATACCCGGACGAAATCATGAAAAAACTAATCAGAAAGCTCTTTGTTCCTGTAGCCGCCAGCGCGCTCGCCCTGTCGATGAATGCCGAAGCCGCCAACCCCAAACTGACGTTCTGCATCTGGGACATCGTGGGCAAGAACGGCCCGGTCTATTCCCAGATGGAAGACTATCGTCTGGAAGCCCTGAAATGGGGTGTCGACCTGGAAATGAAGGCCTACACCGACGAGAAAATCGCCGCCGAGGACTTCAAGGCCGGCGTGTGTGATTCCGTGGGCGTGACCGGTCTGCGCGGCCGCGCCTTCAACCCCTTCACCGGCACCCTGGATTCCATCGGCGCCATCCCCACCGACGATCACATGAAAACCGTGCTGCAGTATCTGGCCGATCCCAAACTGGCCAAGCTGATGGTGAACGGTGACTACGAAGTGGCTGGAATCGGTCCCGCTGGCTCTGCGTTCCTGTTCATCAAGGACAAGAACATGAGCAACGTCGCGGATCTGGCTGGCAAGAAAGTGGCCGTGCTGGACTTCGACAAGACCCAGGCCATCATGGTGGAATCCATCGGCGCGTCCCCCATCACCGCCTCCATCACCAACTTCGGCTCGCTGTTCAATAACGGCACCGTGGACGTGATCGGCGCGCCGGCGGTGGCCTATGACGCACTGGAACTGTACAAGGGTCTGGGCGAGAACGGCGCCATCGTCAACTTCTCGCTGATCCAGCTGACCGTGCAGATCATCATCCGTCACAACAAGTTCCCGCCCGGTTTCGGCCAGAAGTCCCGCGAGTTCGTATGGAGCCAGTACCCCCGCTTCATGGAATACATCAACTCGTCCACCAAGAGCATCAAGCCGACCTACTGGAAGGAACTGCCGGAAGCCGACAAGGTGGGCTACCGCGAAATGTTCCGCCAGACCCGCATCAAACTGCGTAACGACGGCTACTACGACGGCAAGATGCTGAGCTTCCTGAGCAAGGTACGCTGCCAGAAGGATGCATCCCTGGCCGAATGTACCGCCAAGGATCGCGAATAAGCGCGACTGGCATGCCCCATCAAAAAGCAGGCTTCGGCCTGCTTTTTTTATGCCTGCCGCAGACGCCGGCAAACTCTTCTAGACTGTCAGAAAGCCGTCCGCCGGCCCCGCCCGATTTGCACTATTACGGCGAAAAACGCAGATGCTTTAAAACCGGGGCTGATCTGTGTAATCTGCGGCACACTTTGTGGCGCAGTCTGAGTGAAACAGGTACGGGTATGAGCAATCTGGTAGATGAACTGGTTAACCTGCTGAATCTGGAAACCATCGAGCACAACCTGTTCCGGGGTGAAAGCAAGGACGTCGGCGGTCGCAGCGTGTTTGGCGGCCAGGTCGTTGCGCAGTCACTGGTTGCCGCTTTGCGCACGCTGCCCGAGAAGCGCCAGTGCCATTCCCTGCATTCCTATTTCCTGCGTCCGGGCGATGTGGAAACGCCCATCGTCTATGAAGTGGACCGCATCCGTGACGGCGGCAGCTTCACCACCCGCCGTGTCGTGGCCATCCAGCACGGCGAGGCCATCTTCAACATGTCGGCGTCGTTTCACGCGGTGGAACGGGGTCATGAGCACCAAGCCGCCACCGCGCCGGAAGTGCCGCCGCCGGACCAGCTGGAATCCGATTACCAGATCCGCCTGCGCCTGGCCGAGCAGATTCCCGAGCGCATGCGCCCGGTGATCACCCAGCGCCGGCCCATCGACATCCGCCCGGTCGATCCCGTCAACATCCTCAAGCCCGAGCCCCGGCCGCCGCGCCGCCAGGTGTGGTTCCGCGCCGACGGCAAGCTGGGTGACGATCTGGGTCTGCACCAGTCGATGCTGGCCTATGCCTCGGACTTTGGCCTGCTGGGCACCGGCATGCTGGCGCACGGGCTGTCCTTCGCCGATCCCAATGTGCAGGCGGCGAGCCTTGATCACATCATCTGGTTCCACCATCCGTTCCGCGCCGACGACTGGCTGCTGTACGACATGGAAAGCCCCGCCGCGATGAACGCGCGCGCCTTCAATCGCGGACAGATTTTCCAGAACGGGAAACTGGTGGCGTCGGTGTGCCAGGAAGGACTGATGCGGGTACGCAAGCCCTGAGCGCGCAACCGGCGCTCAGGTTTTCTCGAAACAGACTTCAACGAAAAACTGGCCGCACTCCAGGCTGAACGGAATCACGATGCGCGGACCGTGCGCCTGATGGGCAATGCGGTGGCGCTCGCCGGTCACCACCACCGGCGTGGCCATGCCGATGTCGTACCCCTTTTCCGACAGCAGATTCTTCGCGCCGCCGGTCACCATGTTGGTGATCTCCCCCACCAGATCGGTCACGGTGGCATCGATTTTCCGAATCTTCTCCCCCAGCATGCGCGCGGCAATTTCCAGAATCACCGCCTTGGTGAAGGTGATCGCCATGGAGCCGCGAAAATTGCTGCCGGTCATGCCGATGACGCCGGTGACGTCGCCAAAGGCAATGTCTTCATCCTTCAGCGCAACCTTGCCGGCCTGCGGCTGCAGCATCGCCATGGTGACCAGCACGTTGGCCATGGAATTAAGAAAGGGATTGATGATCTCGGCATTCAACATCTGCATACTGAAAACTCCTTTTGGATTTCAGTATAGGCACAGACTGACAAGTCACGCTCAGAAAAGCGTCAGTTGCGACCGGATTATCGCTTCCAGGGACAGGTTGCGAAAATGCAGGATGCCATCCACCGCCGGCGCCAGCTGCCGTTGCACATAGTGATCGTAATCGAGGCGGGATTCGCGGTGCTGCAGCGGCTCGGGGCCGTTGACCGTCATCAGATAACTGACCCAGCCGCCCCGCTCGTACTGCGCCGGCAGGCCTTTTTCCCGTTGAATCTGATCGGCTTTTTTGGCGGCCTGTGCATGCGGCGGCACGTTCTTGCGATAGTCCGCCAGCCGGCGCCGGATGCGTTTGCGGTACACCAGTTCGTCGTCCAGCCGGCCGTTGTACAGATCCTCCACCACGCCCTGCAGGAAAGTCTGTACTTCCTGATTGTGAAAGATTTTCCAGCAGACCTCGTACTGCACGCGGCGGGCCAGCGGCGTCCAGTCGGTGCGCACATTTTCCAGTCCCTTGAACACCAGTTTTTCGGTGTCACCGGACTGGATCAGGCCGGCATAACGCTTCTTGCTGCCGGTGTCGGAGCCGCGCATGGTGGGCATGAAAAAGCGGCGGTAGTGGGTTTCATATTGCAGCTCCAGACAGGATTCCAGCCCGAACACCTGCTGCAATTTGTCGCGCCACCACTGGTTGAGGAATTGCGCCAGATCGCGGCCGATGGTGTCGGCGCTGCTGTCATCGCGCACATGCTGCAGCCAGACAAAAACGGAATCGGTGTCGCCGTAAATCACCGGATAACCCTGCTGTTCGATCAGCGCCCGCGTCTGCCGCATGATGTCGTGACCGCGCAGCGTGATGGAACTGGACAGGCGCGGATCGAAGAAGCGGCACAGCGGTGTGCCCAGCACGCCGTAAAACGAATTCATGATGATCTTGATGGCCTGCGACAGCGGCTGGTTGCGCGCCTTTTTTGCTTCGTCGCGCGCCTGCCACAACTGGCGGATGATCTCCGGCAGCAGGTGATGGTGCTTGCTGAAGACCGCATCGTGAAAACCGGGAATCCAGGCGCTTGCCGCCGAATCGCGCGCAGTGGATTTGCGCTTGAGAATCTCCGGCTGCACGCCGAGCAGATCGCTTTCGAAACGCCCTTTCAGCAACGACAGCGGATCGATGCAGAAGGTACGAATGATGCTGGGATACAGGCTTTTGAAATCCAGCACCAGCACGTGTTCATACAGACCGGGCCGCGACTCCATGACATAACCGCCGGGCGCGGCAATGTCGCTCTGGATGTCGCCAATATTCGGCGCGACATAACCGGCGCGGTGCAGGCGCGGCAGATACAGGTTTTCAAACGCCGCCACCGAGCCACCCACTTTATCCAGCGGTAACCCGGTCAGACGCGAACGTTCCAGCGCGAAGGCCAGCAGGTCCGCTTTCGCAAAGATGTCCCACACCAGCCGGCAGTCTTCCAGGTTGTAGCGCGCCAGTGCCGGCTTGTCATGCAGGAAAAGTTCGGTGATGGCTGCGCCGCGATTGTCGACGTCGTGAATCAGCTTGCCGCGTTCCAGCAGCTGGCGCGCGACGAATTCCAGCGCGAAGGATTCAAAATTCCAGGTGGCGGCTTTCAGCGTGTCGATGCCATCCAGTACCACGCGGCCCGGAATCAGAATGAAATGGTGCTGGCTCTCATCGCGCGCCTGCCGCCACTCGGCCAGCTCACGCAGACGCCCGATCTGGAACGGCAGCCGCCACTTGTCGCAACGCTGCTGCAGGAATTTCAGGTCGAAGTTCACCACATTCCAGCCGATCAGAATGTCGGGATCGTACTGCTGTATCCAGGCGAGGAACTGCTCCAGCAGAATTTGTTCGCTGGCGCAGGGAATCACCGGCACCCTTGCGTCGACCGCCATTGCATCCGCCGACGCGAAATCCCGCGCTTCACCCAGCATCCACACCTGCTGCACGTCATCGGCAAACACGGCAATGGAATACAGCTGCGAACCGTCGAGCGCGGTTTCGATATCCAGCGACACCATGCGCAACTGCGGATCAACCCGCGGCCCCTGCAACAGACGCGGGTTCAGCAGCGTGCACGGCCACGGGCCCGCCTCACCTGCCTGCACACTGGCTTCTCCGTTAATGAAGCGCTCGCTGAGATAGCGGTCCACCGCACGGATATCCGCTTCCCACAGGGGAATGCCGGCGTCGCTGAACAGATCACGGACACGCTGCAATTGACGCTGGCTGCGCAGGTACAGTGCCGTCACCGGTTGGTAAAAAAAGGATTGCAGCTCCAGAGGACGGGTGCGCCAGCCATGCACGAGCGCGAGGATTTTTTCCGCCTGGGCCTGCTGTTCGGTGGGAAAAAAGCACACGGCCTCCTGCCCGGACACGATCACCTGCAACGGGCCATCCGATGTGCTGATCCAGTAGATGAACGACAGGCCATCGTCCTGCTCGCGCCATTGCCGCGTGAGCAGGAAGCCGGGCACCGTGCTGGCAGACACCGGCGTGTTCAGAAGGCGAAGTCTGCCCACACCGGGCAGTGATCGGAGGGACGCTCCATGGAGCGGATGTCGTAGCAGATGCCGGCCTCGCGCAGTTTGGCCGTCATGCTGGCGGTGGCAAGCACCAGATCGATGCGCAGGCCCCGGCGCGGGTCGGCTTCAAAACCCTTGCTGCGGTAATCGAACCAGCTGAAGCGGTCGCTGACATCCGGATGCAACACGCGATAGGTATCCTTGAGCCCCCACTGCATGACGTTAGCCAGCCACTCCCGTTCTTCAGGCAGAAAGCAGCATTTGCCGGTCCGCAGCCAGCGTTTGGCATTGTCGGCGCCGATGCCGATGTCGTTGTCCAGCGGCGCCACGTTCATGTCGCCCATCAGGATCAGGTTGTGGCCGGGCTGAAAACGTTCCTGCAGCAGAAGCTGCACGTCGGCATAGAATTTTGCCTTGTTGGGAAATTTTTCCGGATGGTCGCGGCTTTCGCCCTGGGGAAAATAGCCGTTGATGACGGTGACGATATTGCCATCCGGCAAGGCATAGTCGGCGCGGATCAGGCGTTTCTGATTGTCATCGCCACCATTGAAACCCTTGTGCGCGTTCACCGGTTGTTGCCGCGACAGCAGTGCCACGCCGTAATGGCTTTTCTGGCCGAAAAACTCGACATGCAGCCCCATGCCCTGCAATTCCGCCAGCGGGAACTGGTCGTCGTCGACCTTGGTTTCCTGAATGCCGATCACATCCGGTGCATGCTGCGCCAGCAGCGCTTCAATCTGGTGAAGACGGGCACGGATGCCATTGGCGTTGAAGGATACGAATTTCATTTTCTTCCCCGGCATGTTGCGTTCTGGTGCAGCGCAGTTTAACAGCACACGGGCAAACGTCACCTGCCTTGCGGGGCGCGGTGCAACTCATCGGTGCGTACCCGGCAAGGCTTTCATTACACTGGGGAAGTCACTACAATGTTTTGGCTCCCTACACAATAACGACTTCCGCTCGCTCAATTTTAATTGAGTAAAAAATCGCCTAACAGGGTGTTTCGCATGACCGATCTCAGTCACATTTCCATTTTCGAAGGGCTGCCGGAGAAGGAGTTGGCGGCACTGCAAGAATTGTGTATTACCCGCACCTATCCCAAGAGCACCATCATCATCAACGAAGGCGACCAGGCCAACGCCATGTTCATCTGCACCGGCGGCAAGGTGAAGGTGTATGTGAGCGACGAAAACGGCCGCGAGTTCGTACTGAATTCCATGGGGCCCGGCGAATATTTCGGTGAGCTGTCCCTGCTGGACGACGACACCCGCTCCGCCTCCGTCATGACCACCGACAAGTCCACCTTCTCGATCCTGTACAAGGAAGATTTCACCAAGGCGATCCTGAAGAACCCGCAGATCGCACTGGTGCTGCTGCGCAATCTGGCCCAGCGCATCCGCCAGCTGACCGGCAACGTGAAGACGCTGGCGCTGGAAGACGTGTACGGCCGCATCCGCAAGATCCTGATGGACCTGTCGATCGACAGGGACGGCGAAACCGTCATCGAGGAAAAACTCACCCAGCAGGACATCGCCAACCGCATCGGTTCGTCCCGCGAAATGGTGGCACGCATCCTCAAGGATCTGGCCACCGGCGGTTATATCGAAATCGAGAAAAAGCAGTTCCGCATTCTGAAAAAGCTGCCGGAAAGTTACTGATCACAGTCTGCCGGCAGCAGACGGGGACATGGATGCCCCCAATGCTTTCTCCTGATTGATCACGCCATTTTCCCCACGACCTGACGCCAGACCATGCCCATGGTGAATCCGCAACGATGAATCAGGTGCGCACCTCCCGTCCCTTGAATACCCTGCGCAATGCCGCACTGGCCAGCCCGTTCATGATCGTGCTGGTGCTGGGCATGAATGCCTTCTATCCCGTCACGCTGCCCACGCTGCCTGCCGGCTATTTCACGCCGATCCTGGCCATTGAATTCGTTGCTTCGCTGGCACACGCGCAGGCCCTGTTTGCCGGCGACACGGCGCTGCTGGCCCGTACCCAGACCGGTCACTGGATCGACATGGGATTCCTGCTGGCGTATGGCAGCTTTCTGGCGCTGGCGAATCTGGGCTGCTGGCAGTGGCAGCGCCGCCGGGTGAGTCTGGCCGGCGCAGGTTTTGCGGTGCTGGCAGCACTGGCGGACTGCGCCGAAAACCTGCAGCTGCTGCAACTGGGCAATGCGTTGCAGGGAACGTCGGCACCACCGGATTTCAGCCTGCTGCGCCTGTGTGTGGATACGAAGTTTGCGGGGATTGCCCTGTCGATGCTGTGCCTGGTACCGCTGCTGTGGCCGCACGGCTGGGCCGGCAAGGGGTTTGCCAGCGTGAGCGCGCTGCTGGCGCCGGTTACGCTGGCGGCGCTGACACTGGTGGGCACGCCCGCCACCAATCCACTGGTGGAAGTCATGGCCGGCCTGATCGTGCCGGGCTGGATTCTGCTGCTGGTGTGGCTGGTGCGAATCCGGAAGGTGCTGCAGCCGGATCGCTAGTTTCCTGCGGGATTGTTCGGCCTGCGACTATCGGTCTGACGCCGAACACAGACCATGCCCTTGCCCACCGGCAGCTGCACACCCTGCTCAATCCAGACGCCGCCGCCCAGCAGCAGACCGCAAAAATCCAGCGCCAGATCCCCGGCCTGCCAGATCCTCTGCGACGGCCAGCCATCCCTTTCTTCATGGGCGGCGACAAACAGGGGCGCCCAACCCAGACAGGTCTGCGGCTGCGGCGGCGACATTTCCGGATCGTAACCGCTCGCCAGATGAATCGCTCCCGCCGACACGCCGATGATTACCGCGCCGGTTTGCGCGTGGCAGCGCTGCAGCCAGTCGTGCACCGCCGGTTGCCGCAGGAATTCCCAACCCGCCTGTACACTGCCGCCCGCCAGAACCAGCACCTCCACCGGCTGCGGCGGCAGATCCTGCACCGAGCGAATGCAATGACAGGGCACCGCTGTTCCCAACAATGTTTCCAGCGCCGAGCAGGCCAGCGCAAAAAATTCCGGCTGATGGCCATTGGCAGCGCCGATATACGCAGCCGTGACGGAGCCTGCAGGACGGGATGCAAAGCGCTGCACCAGTTGCGGCAACTGCTCCGGGCGGAACAGCAACTGGCTGTCGGCGAGCAGGAGCAGGGCGGCCCCGCTCACACGCAGAATCCGGTGTCTTCGCGCCAGATGCAGCGCGGTTCGCTGGCGTCGGCCTTCACGTAACCCAGCGCCCTTTCCTTCGGATAGCCCATGCAGTGCGACACATAGGTCACGCCGCCGAGGTTGCGCGTGCGGTTGCGATGCTGGTGGCCGTACACATGCACCTGGCTGCCCAGCCGGCGGATCTGGTCATGGATGCGCAGCGATCCGGCCACCCGGCTGAAATTGAATTCCGGATGCGGATCGAACATTTTCGCCAGCAGGCTGCGCTCGATGTCGGAGGAAAAAATCAGTTCCTGGCGCGGCAGGAAATGGCTGAAGCTGATGACGGGCGCGTCGAAATTCCAGTTCAGAAACGGCTCATTCAGCTGCGCGAAATGTTCCGCCAGGGGCACGCCCAGCGTCTCAGGCCAGCGGGTGTGAAAGAAGTCGCCCCACATGTCGCCGGTGCGATCGACAGTGCCCGTTTTTTCCAGAAACAGGCTGAATTCAGGATACTGCTTGTCGTCATACCAGGACTGCAGCGGCACCAGCCACACCGAACGGAACTGGCCCAGACGGAACGGTTCGGTCTGCACGCCGTGGTAGTGGCAGAGTTCCTGGATGGCGTTGAATTTTTCCAGCGAATCCTGGAAGTCGGAGCGGCGAATCCACAACTCGTGATTGCCGGGCACGAACATGACACGGTAGAAACAGGGCACCAGCATTTCGAACAGACGCTGCAGCTTGTCGAGACGGTCGGTGGCGTCGCCGGCGATGATCAGCACATCCAGCTGATGGCCGCGCCGGGCGAAATCCATCAGCTGGTTGAAATTTTCCTGGTAGTCGATGTGGATGTCGGAAATCACCCAGACCCGGCTTGGAACCACGCAGTCTCCCCTTGCGCCGGTCAGAACGGCATTTCGACGGTGCTGTTCACTTCGTCGCGGACCGCCATTTCCTGCGCCGCCACTTTCTTGAAGAGGCCGTTGACGGCCTGCTCGGCCACATAGTCAGGCAGCTTGTCCGGCGTCACCGCAGCGGGGGTTGCGGCGGCGGCGGATGCAGCCGCAGGCGTTTCGGCAGTCGCAGCATCCGGCGCGGCAGTGGCAGCTGCCTCAGCAACTGGCGCGGTTTGGGCAGCCGCCTGATCCACCGCCTGCTGGGCCTCCAGCAACTTGCCGTACAGCTGAATGGCGCCATTCGCCTCCAGCCGCTTCGTCACCACCGGCAGGATCGCGGCTTTCACCGCCGCACCGCCCTTCTCTTTCAGGTAATCGGTAGTGGCCGCCTCGGGGGAATCAAGCGCCTGCTGCAGCGCCGCCGTATCCATGTTCATCACCAGGTCTTTCAGCAGCGGACCGGCCACCGGAATGGCGTCTTCCGCCGCGTGGTTGATCAGGGATTCCAGCAGCACCGCCTGGGGATTTTCGGAGTTGTTGTGCAGGTCGCGGGCCACCGCCAGCACCAGACCCAGCGGCGGCGGCAGCAGGATGCGCACCACCGGATCATCCAGAAAGCCGCCCCTGGCCGCCAGCTGGCCAATCACCACATCGATGCTGTCGGTAAAGAGCTGGGTGAATTTGCCGGTCAGCATCTGCTGGACCTTGCTGGAAACCGAGGTCTGGAAACCTTCAAGCAGGGAGGCGCAGCCGGTGGACAGCAGTACGGCGAGGACAAGGGTGACAATGCGGAGTCTGGGTTTGAAAAAGGCAGGCTTGAAAAAAGTAGGCATGATCAGCAGGCCGGAATCAGGTTACGGGGCGGCCATTCTACCATGCCGGCGCGGCCCGGCCGTCGTGACACACCCGCACTTTTGCAGCCCCGTCTGCGGCCATGCCCCTTGAATCCGCAGGATTTCCCCCCACGTTGGCTTTTTCACAGACCCGGTGAAATACTATCTACCATACTCACCCTGACGGAAGCAGTCCCGCATCATG
Organism: uncultured Moraxellaceae bacterium; assembly: GCA_964491665.1. GTDB lineage: Bacteria > Pseudomonadota > Gammaproteobacteria > Pseudomonadales > Ketobacteraceae > Ch67. The sequence goes on along the minus strand of CAZBII010000008.1, from coordinate 29,734 downwards.
ACCAGTTTCATTCATCCGGAACAACAGAAGATCTGTCACCCCAGCTTTGAATGGCTGCGCACCGAAGCCATTGAATCCCTGCATGTTCTGGTGTCGGAATACCGGCACAAGGTGACCGGTGCGATGCACTACCACCTGTCCGCCGACAACGACGAGAACGTGTTTCTGGTGGCCCTGCGCACCATTCCGGTGGACGACACCGGCGTCGCCCACATCCTCGAGCACACAGTGCTGTGCGGCAGCGAAAAATATCCCGTGCGCGATCCCTTCTTCATGATGATCCGCCGCTCGCTGAACACCTTCATGAACGCCATGACCAGCAGCGACTGGACGGCGTATCCGTTTGCCAGCAAGAACCGCAAGGATTTCGACAATCTGCTGTCGGTGTATCTGGACGCCGTTTTTTTCTCGCGGCTCGACCCGCTGGATTTTGCGCAGGAAGGTCACCGCCTGGAATTTGCCGAGCCGCAGAATCCCAATTCCGACCTGGTGTACAAGGGCGTCGTCTACAACGAAATGAAAGGCGCGATGAGTTCCGCCACCAGCGTGCTGTACGAACAGTTCAGCCGCTACCTGTTCCCCACTACGACCTATCACTACAACAGCGGCGGCGATCCGGAATCGATTCCTGATCTGTCCTACGAACAGCTGAAAGCGTTTTACGACACGCACTACCATCCCAGCAACGCAGTGTTCATGACTTACGGCGACATTCCCGCCAGCGAACACCAGCAGGCGATTCACGAGCGCGCCCTGCACCGTTTCCAGAAACTGAGCCGCCACATTGCCGTGCCGAATGAAAAGCGCTACGCCGCGCCGCTGAAAGTGGAAACAGCCTACAGCCATCAGCCGGAAGAGGACGAAACCGCGCAGGATGCCATTGCCAGTAAAACCCACATCGTGCTGGGCTGGCTGCTGGGCCACAGTACTGATCTGGAAAGCCAGCTGAAGGCGCACCTGATGAATGACGTGCTGCTGGACAACAGTGCCGCGCCGCTACGCAAGCTGCTGGAAACCGGCAATCTGGGCGCGTCGCCGTCGCCGCTGTGCGGGCTGGAAGATTCCAACCGCGAAATGGCGTTCATGTGTGGCGTGGAAGGCAGCTCGCCGGAGAAGGCCGAGGAACTGGAGCGGCGCGTGCTGGAAGTGCTGCAGGACGTGGCAGACAACGGCGTGCCGCAGGCGCGTCTGGAAGCGGCGCTGCACCAGCTGGAACTGAGCCAGCGCGAAATCGGCGGCGATCATTATCCGTATGGTCTGCAGCTGCTGATGTCGGCGGTGTCCACGGCGATTCATCGCGGCGATCCGGTGCAGCTGCTGAATCTCGATCCGGTGCTGAAGAAACTGCACGAAGACATCAAGCAGCCCCACTTCATCCAGACCCTGGTGAAGGAACTGCTGCTGGACAATCCGCATCGCATCCGCATCGTGATGAAGCCGGACGACAGGCTGGAGGAAAACCGCGAGCAGCAACTGCAGCGTCATCTGGCCAGCGTGAAAGCCGCGCTGGGCGAACAGCAGAAGCAGCAGCTGATCGAACAGGCCGCTGCACTGCAGGCACGTCAGCAGCGCGAGGAAGACGAGTCCATCCTGCCGAAAGTGGGGCTGGAGGATGTGCCGGCACAAACGCCGATGCCGCCGTTCAGCAAACAGGATCTGCCGTCCGGCCAGCATCACCAGTATGTGCGCGGCACCAACGGTCTGGTCTATCAGCAGGTGTTCTACGATCTGCCCACGCTGCAGGACGAACAGCTGCAACTGCTGCCACTGTTCAGTCATTTTGTGGGTGAGCTGGGTGCGGGTCAGGACGACTATCTGGACATTCAGGAACGCATTACGGCGGTGAGCGGTGGCGTACACGGTTTCAGCGTGATGCGCGGTCTGATCGACAACGAACAGGCGGTGAAAGGGTTGATGGGCTTTTCCGGCAAGGCGCTGAAACGCAACAGCACCGCGCTGGCCGATCTGATGCACCAGATCATCGAACAGCCCCGCTACGACGAGCGCGATCGTCTGCGGGAACTGGTGGCGCAGCAGCGCGCACGGCTGGACCAGAGCATTACCGGTCAGGGTCACGCTCTGGCGATGGTGGCAGCCAGCAGCGGCATGAATCCGGCGGCGCGCATTTCCCATCAGGTGGGCGGTCTGGCGGGCATTCGAGCCGTCAAGCAGCTGGATCATGCACTGAGCGACAGCGCCAGACTGGACGAACTGCAGAACCGGCTGGACGAAATGGCGCGGCAGCTGAAATCCGGCCAGCGCCGTTTTCTGGTGGTGGGCGAGCAGGATAATACCGACGCCACCGCGCAGCATCTCAACAAGATCTGGCAGCCGCAGAACGGCAGCAATTTTGCCGCGCTGGCATTGCCCGAAGTGCGCGAGCAGATCCGGCAGGCGTGGCTCACCAACACCCAGGTGAATTTCTGCGCCAAGGCGTATCCCACTGTCCCTTCGGATCATCCGGATGCGGCGGTGCTCACCGTGCTGGGCGGCTTCCTGCGCAATGGTTTCCTGCATCGCGCCATTCGCGAACAGGGCGGCGCCTACGGCGGCGGCGCGTCGCAGGAATCCAACATTGCGGCATTCCGTTTCTATTCCTACCGCGACCCGCGCCTGAGCGAAACGCTGCAGGATTTCGACGCGTCGGTGGAATGGCTGCTGGCGCGCGAGCATGGCTATCAACCGCTGGAAGAGGCAATTCTTGGCGTGATCGGCTCGCTGGACAAACCGGCGTCGCCGGCGGGTGAAGCCAAGCAGGCCTTCCAGAACCGCCTGTTCGGTCGTGACGATGAGTTCCAGAAACGTTTCCGCGAACGGGTGCTGGCGACCACCGTGGCGGATCTGCAGCGTGTGGCACAAACCTATCTGCAACCGGACAAGGCCAGCGCGGCGGTGATCAGCCACAAGGCGGCGTGGGATGCGGCCGGCCTGCAACATTTCGAACTGCATCAGGTCTGATATCGCATGAAAACATTGCACCTGCGCGCACTGGTTGGTTTGCTGCTGCTGACACTGTTCAGTCAGACGCTGCTGGCCGCCGTGCGCTCGGTGCAGTGTGCTGTTCCGGAACCGGCAGCTTTCCCGGAACAGCACACTTTTTCAGAACAGAAAAAATTTTCGGGACAGAACAACTTTTCAAAGCAGAACGACGCTTCCAGGCAGAAAGATTTTTCCGGACAGACAACTCTGCCTGAAACAGCAGCGCTGGCCAACACCACCCCGACAACAACGCCGGCGCATTGTCATGACACCACAGCGACCACACACGATCCTTCCGCGACCACTACGCCGTCCCACGCAACCGGTCACGGGCACGCCACTCATCTGTCATCCTGCCAGCCCGACTGCTCCTGCTGCTGGAATGCCTGCTCTCCCAGCCTGCTGGTCAACACCACTGCTGCGCTGACACCTGCTCCCCAATCCGAACAGTACCGCCCCGCCCGCGCCGAACTGCCGGCCGCGCCGGTGGAACAGTCCCTGCGCCCGCCCCGTTTCGCCTGACCCAGGCAAGTTGCGTCTGTCATCCGGCGCACCACTGCCACAGACTCACCGCTGCAACTGGATGATGGAACCGCACCCTGCCCCTGCAGACGCGCACCCATCCTTTTCCAACCTGTCACGGATTTCGCGACATGAAAAATTCTTTGCACCACCGCACGAACGGCATCAGCCGGCGCCGCTTTGTACTCGGCACGGCAGCCGCCGGTTCACTGCTGGCGCTGGCGCCCACACGCAACCTGCTCGCAGCCGGCACACAGCATGCAATCGCACCATCACAACCGGCTGACGCGAATGCGCTAACAACGTTGCGCGGCAACCAGTTCGATCTGAACCTGAATTACACCCGCGTGAATTTCACCGGCAATCCCGCCACCGCCACCACCATCAACGGTGGACTGCCCGGCCCGATCCTGCGCTGGAAACAGGGCGACACCGTAACGCTGCGCGTGCACAACCAGCTGGCGCAGCACAGTTCGGTGCACTGGCACGGCATTATCCTGCCGTCGGAAATGGACGGCGTGCCGGGGCTGAGTTTCGCCGGCATCCATCCCGGTGACAGTTTTGAATACCGCTTCAAGGTGCAGCAGAGCGGCACCTACTGGTATCACAGCCATTCCCATTTTCAGGAACAGACCGGCCTTTACGGCGCCATCGTGATTGATCCGCTGGAACCAGATCCGGTGCAGGCCGACCGCGATTATGTGGTGATGCTGTCGGACTGGAGCGACGACGATCCGCACGCCATCGAAGCGCGCCTGAAGAAGCAGAGCCACTACTACAACCAACGCGAGCGCACCGTGGGCGATCTGTGGCGCGACATCCGCGACAAGGGCGTGACACAAACCTGGAATGAACGCGCCATGTGGAACCGGATGCGCATGAGCGAAAGCGACATTTCCGACGTGAACGGTTACGCCTACACGTTCCTGATGAACGGGCAGACACCGGCGCAGGGCTGGAGCGCGCTATTCAAACGCGGCGAAAAAATCCGCCTGCGTTTTATCAATGCGGCAGCGATGACGTTTTTCGATGTGCGGATTCCGGGCCTGAAAATGACGGTAGTCGCCGCGGATGGCCAGCTGATCGATCCGGTCACGGTGGATGATTTCCGCATCGGCGTGGCGGAAACCTACGACGTGATCGTGGAGCCGAAAGACGATCAAGCCTACTGCATTTTCGCGCAGTCCATTGATCGCACCGGTTTTGCGCGCGGTAATCTGACGCCGGATCTTTCCCTGCAGGCGGAGATTCCCGCCATGGACCCGGTGCCGGTTCTGGGCCACGCCGACATGGGCATGGATATGACGCACGGCGAACATGCCGGACACGCTGCAACTGCAGCAACCAACGCCCATGCCGGACACAGCGCCATGAATCACGGCAACATGAATCACGCAGCCATGAACCACAGCCCGCCCCGCCGTCCGCAGATGGGCACCGGCAAGGCTGGCTTCGGCAGCGCCGCCCCCATCGTGCATGCACCAACCGAATCCGGTCCGCAGGTGGACATGCTGGCGGAAGCGCCGCAATACGCGCTGGATGATCCCGGCATCGGTCTGCGCAATCACCAGAAGGATTTCGGCCGCCGCGTACTGACCTATTACGATCTGTGCAACTACTACCGCACACCCGATCCGCGCGAACCAACGCGGGAAATCCAGCTGCATCTCACTGGCAACATGCATCGTTACCTGTGGTCCTTCGACGGCATTCCCTACAGTGAAGCCGAACCGATTCAGCTGCAATTCGGCGAGCGCGTGCGCATCACCCTGGTGAACGACACCATGATGAATCACCCGATCCATCTGCACGGCATGTGGAGCGATCTGGAAACCGGCGACGCCCGCTACATTCCGCGCAAGCACACCGTGATCGTGCAGCCCGGCCGCAAGATCAGTTATCTGGTCACCGCCGACGCCAAAGGCCGCTGGGCCTACCACTGCCATCTGCTCTATCACATGATGGGCATGATGCGCGAAGTCCGGGTGAGTTGAGGAACACGGCCATGACAAACGATTTTTTCAGGAAAGGAACACTGGCGGCTGCCCTGCTGACAGCGACTGCACCGGCTGCTGCCATGGAAGACAGCATGCTGCTGACCGGCGTCAACGTGGACCAGCTGGAATGGCGCAACGCGGATGATGGCGATGTTGCCGCGTGGGATGCCCGCGTCTGGCTGGGGGACGATCTCAACAGATTCATCCTCAACAGCGAAGGCGAATATCTAAAAAGTGACGGGCAACACGGCGGCGAAGAACACGACAGCGCCACCGAAGAAGCCGAACTGCAACTGCTGTACAGCCGCGCCATTTCGGCGTACTGGAATTTTCAGGCTGGCTGGCGCGGTGATCTGCAACCCACGCCGCAGCGCGACTGGCTGGCGCTGGGACTGGAAGGACTGGCGCCCTGGTTCATCGACGTAAACGCCACGCTGTTTGTCGGTAATGAAGATCGCACGGCGCTGCGGATCAAGCTGGAGCACGAACTGCTGTCGACGCAGCAGCTGGCGCTGGTGCCGGAACTCGAACTCAACGCCTATGGCCGCAATGATCCGGAAACAGCAACGGGCGCCGGGCTGTCAGACCTGTCCGCCGGCCTGCGCTTGCGCTACGACATCACGCGGGAGTTCGCACCCTACATCGGTGTGCATTACTGGAAACAGTACGGCAACACCGCACGCTTCAGCCGGGTAAACGAGGAAGAAACCGACGGCGCGGAATTCGTCGCCGGCATTCATTTCTGGTACTGAAAAAAAGGGGAGCCCGTTCTGCACAACGGACTCCCCTTTTCGATCCAGCACTTCGTTTTTTTCAGTGCGCAACCGACAACGCCGCCGCGCCCTGCCCCTGCGGCAGATTGTACGGCTGCAACGCAAACGCTTTCACTTTCGCCGGATTCTGCGCCTCATGAAATTCCTTCGCCGCGTCCCACACTTTCTTGTAGCGGTAGAACGGCACGGTGGGATACAGGTGATGCACCAGATGATAGTTCTGGAACATCATCAGCGGCGTCAGCAGCCAGGCCCAGCCCTCGCGCATCAGCGTCGCCTGATAGGGCGCATCCTTGTCCTTGATGGTGTGCGGCACGTGCGGCAGATACATGAACACCAGACAGATCAGCCACACCATCAGTCGGGTGGGAATGAACCACAGGAACAGGGTTTCCAGCGGGAAATACCAAGCCACCACACCCATGATGCCCATGCCGATCGCCAGCTCCACAAACGCGCGGGTGATATTGGTGGGCGGATACTCGGCGCGGTTCTTCAGGTACACATACAGGTAGCGGAAATCCCAGAAGAACCACAGGAAGAACACGTTGTACCAGTGGGCCACCAGCGCGTGATCGGGGTCGAGCCGGTCATTGGCGAAACGGTGGTGCTGCATGTGCATCAAACCCAGCAGCTTGCCGCTGGTGAACGGCAGGAAAGTGAACGACGTCTGGAACAGCACCAGATCATTCACCCAGCTCTTGCTGGACACCGAGCGGTGCATGCAATCGTGGGCCGGCGTGAACTTGCTGTAGTAGGCCACCACGTTGATCAGACAGCCCAGCCACAGCGGCATGGCGCCGGTCAGCACGAAGTACCAGACCAGACCCATGGTGGCCTGGGCGGCAAACAGCATCAGCACGGTGGGCCAGGCCACCAGCGGCTTCTTGCGCAACTGCTGGATCGCGGCCTTTTCGGCCGGGCTCATCACGGCGGAAGACGAACTCGACATAGGGTAATGCTCCTGAAGAGGTATCGCCCAACAGGATGACACAGGGCGTCTACCCCCAGCAGGACCGGGCCGGGCAACCAGGGGGACATTTGCCGCCAACCTTTAACCCTCCCGCACCTGATCTGCCTGACGGCCAGGCTTCAGCGCGGATACTGCGACGGCGGCATGCCGAACCAGCGCTTGAAGGCCCGGCGGAAACTGGACAGGTCGTGGTAGCCGATCTGCTCGGCAATCGCTTCCACCGTGAGGGCGGTATGGTCCAAGTAGTACTGCGCCAGCCGCTTCTGCTCCTCGTCCATCAGTTGCTTGTAGGTCACACCCTCCTCTTTCAGCCGGCGCAGCAGCGTGCGCGGCGACACATTCAGCATGAAGGCAATCTCGTCCTGACTGATGGACTGGCCGGACGACTGGCGCAGGATCGCCAGCGTGCGCGCGGTGAAGGTGGTGGACTGCTGCAGGCGCTGGAACTGCTGTTCGCACTGCTGCACCGCCCAGCGCTGGATATTGGAATCGCGGGTGGGCACGGGAATCTGGCCGAATTCCCGCGGCAGGCACACCCGGTTCTGCGGCTGGCCGAAACGCAGCTGGCCCGGCACATGGCGGCGGTACAGGTCGCTGTAGTCCGGTTCCGGCAGGGTCAGGTCCACGGTGACCTGCTCCACCAGATCGCCAATCAGGAAGCGCAGCGACGACATCATCGACACCAGCAGCGCTTCCAGCAGGAAAATGGCAACGGCGTCCTGTTCGACGGTGATTTCAAAGGTCTGCACCAGCTGATCGGCGGTAACCTCAAGCGTCAGACGGGCGAACTGGGCGCGGGTGGGCTGGTAGCGGAACAGCGTCTGCATGCCCTCCAGCACGGTGGGGCAAGCCATCGCCGCCACCCCCGCCAAACCGTGCGTCATCAGCGAATAGCGCTCGCCGGCCATCAGCCCCAGACCGGGCGCCGGCGCCATCTTCAGCGCATTGGCGATGATGCGGTGCTGGTCGGCCCAGTTGATGTAGCCCTCCATCTCCATGAACTGGCGTGGCGACAGGCTGGTGCCTTCCAGCAGCAACGGCAGCTGCGCGGGGGCAAGATTCATGGCACCGGCCAGAATCCTGGAATAATCAACGGAAAAAACCAGATCGTCGCGCATCAAACTCTTGTTTTACTGATCCCGGGAAGAAAGACAGACGTGCATGAATTGACGTTAGCGGCGCATCATAACAGCGTCAACGGGATATTGACTCTGGCCTCTACTCCCGGGTTTAGCATCTGCCCTATCATCCACACAGGAGGGTACAGACATGACGGCAATTCCCCACACCGACCTGCTCATCGAAGGCGCCAAGTGCGCCGGCTGCGTGCGCAAGATTGAGACCGCGCTGCAGAACGTGCCCGGCGTGCAAAGCGCATCGATGAACCTGGCCCAGCGCAGCGCCAGTATCGACGGCGACGTGGCAGCAGACGATCTGGTCTGCGCCATCAAACAGGCCGGCTACAAGGCCACCGTGGTGCAGAGTGACACCGAGGCCGACCTGCTGGAACAGAGCGAACAGGCCGACGCGAAAAACTACCGTGCCCGCCTGCGCGACATGATCATTGCACTGGCGCTGGGCGCGCCGCTGATGCTGTACGGCATGCTCGGCGGCGAAATGATGATTCACTCCCCGCAGCAACAGATCGGCTGGCTGGTAGTGGGTGTGCTCACCCTGGCGGTGCTGGCATTTCCCGGCCGGCATTTTTTTACCGGCGCATGGAAATCCATCCAGAACCGCACCGCCACCATGGACACGCTGATTGCACTGGGCACCGGCACCGCGTGGCTCTACTCCATGCTGGTCGCCGCGATTCCCGCCTTCTTTCCCGAACAATCCCGCCACGTTTATTTCGAAGCCAGCGCCATGATCATCGGCCTGATCAATCTGGGTCTGGCGCTGGAAATCAAAGCCCGTGGCCGCACGTCGCAGGCCATCAAGCGCCTGATCGGTCTGCAGGTGAAAACCGCGCGGGTGATTCGCAGCGGCGCTGAAATCGACATTCCGCTGGCCCTGGTGCAGGTGAATGATCAGGTGCGCGTGCGTCCCGGCGAAAAAATTCCGGTGGATGGTGTGGTGACAGAAGGTCACAGCAGCATCGACGAATCCATGTTGACCGGCGAGCCCATGCCGGTGGAAAAAGCCGTGGGCGCGGAAGTGGCCGCCGGCACGCTCAACAAAACCGGCACGCTGGTATTCACTGCCACCCGCGTCGGCAAGGACACCGCGCTGGCCCGCATCATCGACATGGTGAAACGCGCGCAAAGCTCGAAACCGGCCATTGCCAAACTGGCGGACAGCGTTGCCAGCGTATTCGTGCCGGTGGTGATCCTGATCGCAATTGCCAGCGCCATTGCCTGGTTTGTCTTCGGCCCGCAACCGGCACTGTCGTTCGCGCTGGTGTCTGCCACCACGGTGCTGATCATCGCCTGCCCCTGCGCACTCGGCCTCGCCACCCCCATGTCGATCATGGTGGGTGTGGGCAAGGCGGCAGAGCACGGCATCCTGATCCGCAATGGCGATGCGCTGCAGACAGCGGCGAAGCTGGATGTGATGGTGCTGGACAAGACGGGCACGATTACGCAGGGCAAACCGCGCGTCACAGCCATTCATTCCGTTGCCGGCGACTCCAGTGACAATCTGCTGCAACTGGCGGCGAGTCTGGAAGCCGGATCGGAGCACGCACTGGCGCAGGCGCTCACCGACGCTGCGCAGGAAAAAAATTTGCCGCTGCCGCCGGTAGAAAATTTCAGCGCGATTCCCGGCCAGGGCGTGCGCGGCCGCGTGGAGAACAAGACGCTGCTGCTGGGCAATCGCAAACTGATGCAGGAAAGCGGCATTGATCTGCAGGCACAGGAAGCGCAGGCGCAACAGCTGGCTGCGCAGGGACAAACGCCGGTGTATTTCGCCATCGACAACAGGCTCGCCGCCATCATCGCCATCGCCGATCCGGTAAAACCCGATTCCGTCGCCGCCATCCAGCGCCTGCAGAAACAAGGCACCCGCGTGATCATGCTCACTGGCGACAACGCAGTCACTGCCAAAGCGATCGCGGATCAGGTGGGCATCACGGAATTTTTTGCCGAGGTTCTGCCGCAACACAAGGCGGACAAGGTGAAGGAACTGCAGGCCAGTGGCGCCATCGTCGGCATGACCGGCGACGGCATCAACGATGCACCGGCACTGGCCCAGGCGGATGTGGGATTCGCCATTGGCACCGGCACCGACGTGGCGATTGAAAGCGCCGACATCACGCTGATGCGCGGCTCGCTGCACGGCATTGCGGATGCGATTGCCATCAGCAAGGCCACGCTGCGCAACATCCGCCAGAATCTGCTGGGCGCGTTCATCTACAACGTGGCGGGCATTCCGATTGCAGCCGGTGTGTTGTATCCACTGACGGGACTGCTGCTGAATCCGGTGGTGGCCGGTGCGGCGATGGCGCTGTCATCGGTGACGGTGGTGAGCAATGCCAACCGGCTGCGTCTGTTCAAACCGCAACAACAGTGAATCCGGCAGGCCGCTGCAACCCGGCTCAGCAGTGTGCCAGGGTTCAGCTGCCTGTCAGTCTCTCGGCGCCAGCGTGATCTCGGCCGTGACCCGCCCCCACTGATCCGTTTGCTGGCTCTTGATGCCGACACTGGAAAAATGCCCCGACGCCGACGCGTTCACCACCACGCTGTACACCAGCGCCGCATCCGGACACTGCACCCGCGCCTGCAGCACGCCATCCACCGTTTCGAAATAGGTCAGCGCGGCGCCCTTGGGCAGCGTCTTCACCAACAGCGCAATAACCCGCTCCTCTTCGGCGCGCAACTGTTGGCGCTGCTCCAGTGCCGCCTGCTCACGCACTGCTTTTTCCTTTGATGCCGTCCGCGATCCCTGTGTGACAAAACTGAAGTCGATGGACTTGAGCGGGCCCTCCCGCTCTGTCACCGGCTGCACCAGCAGATCACCGAACACCGCCGATTCGAGCAGCGCCTGATGCATCGCCACCAGATCATTGACGTCACCATAAAAACGACTGGTCCAGCGTTCACCGTTGCTGTCCGAGCTCAGCAGGCGCACATGCAGGATGCGCACCCCCAGCGGCGCAATGGCCTTGAGCTGTCGGGTGATGCGACCTGCCGGCGTTTCATCGGCCGGCGCGTCTTTATCCGGGTCCGGGCCAGCCAGGGGGTCGCGCGCCACGCTGACTGCCGCCACCTGCGCCAACACCGGCACAGCCGACGCCGCCCACTTGCCCCACTGCCAGCTTTCTTCCCGCGTGAACGGAATCGGCACATATTTGCAGCCATCGCCACACCACACCGGAAAACCCTGCCAGTGCGCCGTGTTGGTCCGGATCACCAACTCCCCCGCACTGTTTTTCGCGAAACTGAGGGACTTTTCCATCAGACGGGAATCGTTCGGATCATCCTCCTCGCCGCGCATCGAAATGCCGCCAGGCCAGGCCATGTCCAGCCAGCCATCCGTGCAGCGATACTCGCCGCCATTATTCAGCTTGACCGGCTTGTCCATGGGCACACCGGACTGGCTTTCATACAGCATCACCTGCAGCCCGGCCTGCGGATTGCCGGCAATATTCATGATGCTCCAGTGACGCGGACTGCTTTCGTAGAAATGGCCGCCCGCCAGCGCCAGATAGGCCACGCGGTCAGCGATAAAATAGGTGCCGGTAATGTCGGGGCACTGGTTGCGGGGTGTTTCAGCCAGCGGCGCCCATTGTTTGGGGTAGCCAGAACCGCCGCAGCCAGCGAGCAGCAGCGTCAGCCACAGGCACAGCCACACACCGGACTGCGTGAACGGAATGGGCATCGCACACTCCCTGTCTGATGGAAAGGAATGGGTCTGAGTGACAGTGTAGAAAAATTTGCAGGGGACGGTAGCAGCGACGCAGCCTGAAGGAATCAGGCCACGCCTTTTTTCGAGGAATTGCGCTCGGCCTGGGGCAGGCTGGCGAACAGGAAGGTTCTCTGGATGATCAGGGCGTCGGTGCCGGCGCGATGCGGCACCATGCCGGTTTCCGCCAGCACTTCCTGGCGGGTCTGGTGCCATCTTTCCAGCTGCGCTTCACTCAGCAGGGCGTAGATGGTTTCCAGTTTGAAGCGCTGGATCACGTCGGCTTCATGGAACAGTTTCGCCAGCCAGGTGCGGTCCACACCCCAGCCGTCGCTGTAGGCAATCTTGCCCTGCAGCAGCATGTTCAGTTCGTCGGCGACGTGACGGAGATTCTGGCCTTCGTTGAGCAGGCGCTCGCGGGAAATGCCATGAATGTTTTCGGCAGAATCCTGCCAGTGGGTCCATTCCTTGAGCGGGCGGATCAGCCAGGAATGCAGCGAGCCGTCGGGCATGGCCACGCCAATTTCGATCGGGTAACTGCCCGACCCAAAACCCGAAGCTTCAACATCCAGAATGATAGGGGTTTCCACGGATCCTTTTGCCTGCAGTGCGGCCAGCCATTTCATGTGCGCTCGATGCACGACGCTGGTAGTCATGACGTCCTTTAACTCCACTCATCCCGTTGAGCGGATTAGACCACTCCCTTGTGACAAGTTCTCGGTGGCAACGGCTCTGCGCCGGGCCTGGTTATTGTTTAAGCGTAGCAGTATAGCGGTAATCCGGTTTCGCAACTGTCATCTTTTCCACAGTTTCTGTGGATAACATTGGGGATTGATTTGGGTTAACTGGCCAGAGTGCCAATATTCCTGCCCCTTCGCGTCAAAAGATCGTTTTTTAAACAAATCCGGACTGTTTAAATTTCAGCAATTTAGCCCCTCAGGGCGAGTTACCCACCGGATATGTCAATTCCGTGACGCCCTGTTTTGGGACAACCCTGCCCTGTGTATTAAATTCGCCACACCGCAAGGCTCAGCGGGTAAGTAACTGCTGACCGATCCAGTGCCGGGCGAACTGGTAGGCCGTCCGGCCGCTGCGATTGCCGCGATTGCCGGCCCAGCGGATGCACAACAAACGCACCTCGTCGTTCCAGTCAGGCACTATACCGTGGCGCTGGCCCAGCCGGGTCAGCCAGTGCTGTGCTATTTCGAGGTACGCGTCCTGATTGATCGGGTAGAACGTGATCCACAGCCCGAAGCGGTCCGACAGCGACACCTTCTCTTCCACCGCCTCGGCGTGATGCACCTCGGTGTCCACCACCCGCGAGCCCTCGGCGTCGGCATGGTAGTCGGGCATCAGGTGGCGACGGTTGGAGGTGGCATAGATCAGGATGTTGTCCGGCGGGCAGTAGACGCCGCCATCCAGCGCACTTTTCAGGGCCTTGTAGGCTTCGTCCTTGTCGTCGAAGGACAGGTCGTCGCAGAACAGGATGAAGCGATAAGGTTCGTGTTGCACTGCGGCCACGATATGCAGCAGGTCCGCCAGATCGGACTTGTCCACCTGGATGACGCGCAGGCCGCTGGCGCGGTATTCATTCAGCAGCGCCTGGATCAGCGAGGACTTGCCGGTGCCGCGGGAGCCGCTCAGCAGCACGTTGTTGGCGGGCAGGCCGCGCACGAACTGCTCGGTGTTTTTCACCACCTGCTCTTTCTGCCGATGCACACCCAGCACGTCGTCCAGGGTATTGGCCGGAATGCTCAGCACCGGTTCCAGATAACGGCGGTGCGTGTCGCGGCGCCAGATGGCAGCCGGCACGCTGGCCCAGTCCACCGCTTTGGCCGGCTCTGGCAGCAGGGGCTGGACGCGGTCCAGCAGCTGGTCGAGCTTTTCCACCAGTCGTGGCAGCAGGGTGAGTGATTTGACGGAAAACGATTTGCCGGAAAAAGCCATGCGGATCACCCGTTCTGGTTGCTGGATTACAGTTCGCAGACGTATTCCCACGCGCCCGTCTTGTGCTGCAGCAGACGGTGGCGCGGACCGGCCGCTTCGGGATTCTGCGTGGCATGGCCGGCATCGCCGTTATAGAGATAGACGATGGCGTCCGCCGTTTTCACCACATTGGGCTGGATCTGCAGGGCATCGCGGGCGCTGAAATGGGCCAGTGCATCGGCCACACGGGTGAACGGCTTGAGCTGGGTGAGCGTGACGAAAGTGGGAGGCGGCAGTTCGATGCGGCCTTCACGCTGCGCTTCCAGCGCTTGCACCGGCGTGTGCCATTCGAAATCGTGGATTTCGCCGCCGTCGATCTGCACGTCTTTCGCGGTAACCGGGGCAAGAAAAAACCAGGTGCTGAAACGCTTGGGACGGATCACCGGCGTGGTCCAGTGGGAGAAGTACACCAGTTCGTCGGCGGTGACGGTGACGCCGGCTTCTTCCGCCGTTTCGCGCACGGCGGCGAGTCTGGCGGCCTGCAGGCTGTCGTCGCCGGCGCTTTCAAATTCATGCGGATCGATGCGGCCACCGGGGAACACCCAGCTGCCACCGTAGGCGATGTCGGAGTTGCGGTGCAGCAGCAGGACTTTCATGCCGCTGGGCGTATCGCGCAGCAGCACAACGGTGGCGGATGGAATCGGTTCGGACATGGCGGCGTTCCTGCAGTCTGGCACGGGATTGGTCACAAAGAGTGCAAGATTGTGGGAACGCCGCCGCAGCGTCAAGCCGTGTTTTGCCCGTTGTCAGGCAGCGGGCGGGTGCAGCAGCGCTGCCGCTTCCTCCGGCGGCACCGGCCGGCTGAACAGATAGCCCTGCGCCTGATCGCAGCCTTCCACTTTCAGGAACGCACGCTGCAGTTCGGTTTCCACACCCTCCGCCACCACTTTCAGTTTCAGGCTGCTGGCCAGCGCGATGATGGCGCGGGTGATGGCCATGTCGTCCGGCGCATCGGGAATATTCTTGATGAAGGAGCGGTCCACTTTCAGCTTGGACACCGGCAGATGCTTGAGATACGACAGCGACGAATAACCCGTGCCGAAATCGTCGATGGACAGTTCGATGCCAGTGGAACGCACCGCCTGCAGAATCGCGGTGGCTTCCTCCGGCCGCTCCATGAATACGCTTTCGGTGACTTCCAGCTCCAGCCATTCCGGCTCGCAGCCGGTTTCATCCAGAATCGCCAGCACCGTGTGCAGCAGCTCCTTGCGCCGCAACTGCTTGCCGGACAGGTTCACCGCCACCCGCCCCGGATTCAGCCCGGCATCGCGCCAGCGTTTCATCTGCGCGCACGCCTCGGCCAGCACCCATTCGCCAATCGGTTCGATCAGGCCGGTGTCCTCCGCCAGCGGAATAAAGATTCCCGGCGCCAGCAGACCGCGCAACGGATGCTGCCAGCGCACCAGCGCTTCGAATCCGATGATGCGACCACTCTGCAGATCCAGCTGCGGCTGGTAATGCAGACGGAATTCGCGGTTGTCGATGGCCTGCCGCAATTCGGTTTCCAGCTGCACGCGCGCCATGGCCTGCTCGGTCATGTCTTCGGTGTAGAAATGGAAGGTATTGCGGCCTTCGGCCTTGGAGCGGTACATCGCGGCATCGGCGTTGCGCACCAGCGTTTGCGGATCGACGCCATCCTGCGGATAAATGCTGATACCGAGACTGGCGCTGACGTAAAGATCGCGCCCCGCCACCTGCAAGGCGCTGTTCAGATGAGTCAGCACTTTCTGTGCAATCGTCGCGACATGCCCCAGATCATGCACCTGCTCCAGCACCACCACGAATTCATCACCGCCCAGACGCGCCACCGTATCCTCATCGCGCAACAGTGCACGCAGACGCTGCGCCGATTGCTGGATGACCTCGTCGCCCACCGCATGACCCAGGCTGTCGTTGATGTCCTTGAAACGATCCAGATCGATAAAAATCACCGCGATCTGGTGCAGCGACCGGTGCCCCTTCACGATCGCCTGCCGCAGGCGATCAAACAGCAGCAAACGATTGGGCAGATTGGTGAGATGGTCGTGTTGCGCCAGATGATGCAGGTGTTCTTCCTTGCGATGCAGATCATCCAGATGTTCGCGCAGGCGATGCTCCATGTCGGCGAACGCGCGCGCCAGCAGGCCGATTTCGTCCTGCCCCTTCACCGGCAATTCGCCCATCTGGTGTTCCTCGGCAAAACGCTTCACCGCCGCCACCATCATCTGCAGCGGACGCGACAGCGCGCGCGTCACCACAAACGACACCACAATCGCACACAGGCTGAAAGCAATGATGATCTGGATGATGGTCTGCGCCAGCTGCTCGGTGCCGGCAAAAATGGTGTGCAGCGGACGCGACAGACCCAGCAGCACGAAACGGTCCGGCGCCAGCAGGCCGAACTGCACCCGAACAAACGCCGCCGCCAGCGCGCTGTCCGTCATGCCGTTCGGGTGCCAGATGGCGCTGCGCGGACCCTTCTCCACATTGAACACCAGCATGTCTTCTGTGCCGCTGATCAGCGCAGACACCGGCGGATAAAGCTCCTGCACCAGCACCCGCCGCCCGCGATCAAAACCAAACGCCAGCGCCGGATCGGGATGGATGAGGAAATCGCCGTCGCGATTGGTGAGATAGAGTTGCGTGTCGCGGGGCAGATCGGCCTGCAGGGATTCAAACAACCCGTTCAGATCGATATTGATAACCACGAGGCCGAGTTTCTCGCCCGCATCCGTCACCACCGGCGTAGCCACCTGCAGCGTGGGTTTGTTGGCACCCTGATGCGCGCCGGTTTCGTGATTGATGAAAATCCGCGACAGGAAGACGCCGCCGGGCGGCAGGCGCAGGGTTTGATAAACGTAGGGATACTGCGCCTTTTCCTGCAGCGCGGCGCCGGTAATGCGCGACAGACGGCCCTCGTCACGATCCACCCGCACCCGCTCCCGTCCGTAATTCGCCGCACCGATCAGCCGCACCTGGAAATATTCCGGGTGCAGGTTCAGCATGCTGGAAAAAATACGCGCCAGCACGTTTTCCGCATCCGGCACCGACAGAAAACCCTCGTCCTGCGCGAACGCCGCCCGCGACGCCGGCAGCGACGCCAGCAGACGCACATTGTTGGCACTTTCCGTCAGCAGACTGTCGAAGCGGCGCCCGATAACCTGCGTGGACACCAGCAGGTCATTTTCCGCTGCCTTGACCAGCAGGGTGCGGCTTTCGGTAAACGAGTAGTAGCCGGTAAAACCCGCCGCCACCACGCCAAAGATCGACAGCAGCAGACCGAGTTTCAGGCCCAGCCCGAACCGCACCTGATCACGCTTACTCAAGGGAATCTCCCGAACGGATTTTTTCCCACAACTGCGCGCGCTTGGAAAAATCCTCCACGGGCTGCAGCCAGATGACCTTGTCGGAATCCACGCTGGTCAGCGACGGCGTGATGGTATTGGCGAGCCCCTGCCGCTCCGTCAGCGCCTGACTGACATCCTTCTCCAGCGTGTAATTGATCCACTGTGCCACCCGCTGCGGATTGCGGGCGCCCCGCGTCATCGACCAGCAATCCAGCCACGCCAGCACGCCCTCCTTCGGCACGACAAACCCCACATCGACGCCGGCATCGCGCAGCTGTTTCACCTGCTGCGCGCCGTAGTTGCCGAACACCAGCGCCACATTGTTGTCGCGAAACAGCTGCACGGCTTCTTCCGGCGCGGTGTAAAACGTGAGGACATTGCGCCGCAGCGCCACCAGTTTCTGCATGACGCTGCCGAACTGCTCATCGGTCAGATGAAACGGATCGGCAATGCCCAGCAGCAGGGCCGTGATGGTGAAGTTGTGGTTGCTGCCATCGTAGGCCAGCACCTTGCCCTGGTAACGCGGGTCCCACATGGCGCTCATGGAATCCGGCGTTTCCAACACGCGGCTGCGGTCGAAGATGAGCCCCATTTCCGACCAGGTATAGGGAATCGCGTAGATGGCATTGTTGTGGGACAGGCCGGGAATCGCCGCGAGATTCTGAAAGCGCGGCGACTGGTTACGCAGGTTGGGAATCAGCGCTGGATCGAGCGGCAGGCTGAGGCCGCTGTCGATGTAGCGCTGCAGCTCGGCCGTGTTCACGGCAAACACATCGAAGTCCATGCCCTGATTGGCGCTCACCCGCGACCAGAGTTCATCGTCGGAATCGACAAAGGTCACCTCCACCTTGATCTGGTGACGGCGCTCGAAGGCCTGCACCAGATCGGCGTCGGCGTAACCCGGCCAGGCGAGTATGCGCAGGGTTTCGGGCGGGGTGTCGCTGGAGCAGGCCGGCAGCAGCGCCGTCAGGAACAACAGGGTTGCCAGGATCAGCCGGGAGTGCCAGTGCGGCATGGGACGTTCACCTTTTGCAGGTTCAATTGCTTGACAGTCAATTCCTTGAATAGACAGGTAATAACTATAGGTCATGATGAGCGGAAGTCATGGCAGGCAGAACCGGCCATTCAGCCCGGCCCGGGCTGCTTTCCCTGAAACCGCAGCAGGTCGAACACTACCCTGGCGAAGCCTTTCGCAACCTCCGGGTTCGACAGGTACTGCATCATCATCGCTCTCTGTGCTTCGTTGCTGTCCAGCACTGCATCATCCATCGCCTTGGGAAAGTCGCCCAGCAACGCCTGCTCCGGCGTGTTGTTCATGATCTGGTGCATCACCACCGCGTTTTCAGACAGCTTGTCACGCACGGTATAGGCGTAGTTGATCAGATCCCGGTCGGTCAGCGCATCGGTAATAAACAGCTCATTCAGCCGCGCCAGAATCTGCGACAGAAATTCCTCTTTCTTGTCCTTCGCCCTGGCGGTGCCCATGTCACTGCCCGGCTGCAGCTGGTAATCGGCCGCATCCTCTTTCAGTTTCAGATCCTGCTGTCGGATCTTCGACAGGCGGTAATGACTCATCACCACATTATCCAGATCCACGTCGTCTTCCTCGATCACCCGTTCCCGCAACAACGGACGCAAATGGCGGGCATACAGATTCAGCTTCTCCAGATCCGGGCTGTCGTAATCCACGATCTGTGACATGAACTCGTAAAAGCGGGTGAAACTGCCCAGATCCTTTTTGAAAATTTCCAGCCGGTCCTTTTCCTGCTTGCAGCCCCTGAAACTGTTCTCGGCATTGGCGATCAGTACCGCATCGCCGGATTTCTTGCTGCGCTCGAACATATCTTTGGCCAGCACATAGGCATCCACCGCCGACTTGTAACGCTTCTGCCAGCGCTCCACCGCCGGCTTGCAGATATTGCTGATGGCGGCATTGCTTTTATTTTTGGTGAAGAAGGCTGCGCAAAACTGCTCCACCTCGTGCCACAGAAAAATGCCGCTGGCTTTCAGCTTTTCTTCCAGCTCAAACACCAGATCGGGATTTGACACATCCGCCAGCTCGGCGGTTTGATAATACGGCTGGAACGCTTCCAGAATGTCCTGCGGATCATTGAAGAAATCCAGCACGAAGGTGCCGCACTCCTGCTTGCCGGGATACACGCGGTTCAGACGAGACAGGGTTTGCACGCATTCCACACCACCCAGCGGCTTGTCCACATACATCGCGCACAGCTTGGGCTGATCGAATCCGGTCTGGAACTTGTTCGCCACCAGCATCACCTGATAGTCGCCGCTGTCGAACGCCTTGCGCATGTCGCGGCCTTTCAGATCCGGATTCATGTTTTTCTCTGTGAAGGTCTGGTCCAGCAAGGCGGCGCTGTCGGGATCATCCGTGCTGAAAGCCACCTCGCCGGAAAAAGCCACCATGGCGCGAATCGACGAATATTTGTTTTCCGCCACGTATTTATCGAACGCCAGCTTGTAGCGCACCGCTTCCTTGCGGGAACTGGTCACCACCATGGCCTTGGCCTGCCCGCCCAGCAAACCCATCACGTTCTCGCGAAAGTGCTCGATGATCACTTTCACTTTCTGCGCAATGTTGTAGTCGTGCAGGCGCACCCATTTGCTGAGTTTCACTTTGGCTTTCTTGCTGTCCACTTCCCGGTCAGCCGCTTCCATTTTCTGCGCCAGCTGATACGCCACCTTGTAGTTGGTGTAGTTCTTCAGCACATCCAGAATGAAGCCTTCCTCGATGGCCTGCCGCATGGAATATACGTGATAGGCCTCGGGCTTGTTGGTTTTGGAAGCCGGCAAATCCGGGTTGGGCAGACGGCCAAACAGCTCCAGTGTTTTCGGCTTGGGCGTGGCGGTAAAGGCATACACATTCAGATTGCTGTTACCGCGCCGCGCCGCCATGGTGGAGGCCAGCGCCGCATCCAGAATATCCTCCGACGACAGCTCCACCTCGTCATCGGCCTGCTCCAGCAGCAGCACTTCCTTCAACTGGCGCGCCGTGGAGCCGGACTGCGACGAATGCGCCTCGTCGGCGATCACGGCATAACGCCGCTGCTTCAGACTGCTGCTGTTCTCGATGGCTTTCAGCACAAACGGAAAGGTCTGGATGGTGACGATAATGATCGGCTGCGCGGACTCCAGCGCGTGCGCCAGTTTTTCCGACTTGGAGCCATCGCCTTCCTTGTTGTTGATGCGCCCTACCACACCGTCGGCATGTTCGAACTGGTAAATGGTGTCCTGCAGCTGGTCATCCAGCACCGTGCGATCCGTCACCACGATCACCGAATGGAACTGCTTGTTGCCCGCCGCATCGTACAAAGTGGACAACTGATGCGCTGTCCAGGCGATGGAATTGGACTTGCCGGAACCGGCGCTGTGCTGAATGAGATACTTGTTGCCGGTGCCTTCCTGCTGCGCCGCCGCAATCAGCTTGTTCACCACATCCCACTGGTGATAGCGGGGAAAAATCAGCGCCTCCTTCTTCGACTTGCGACCTTCCCAGTCTTCCTTTTCCTCGATCTGCAAATGCACAAAGCGCGCAATGATGTTGAGCAGACTGGCCGGCAGCAGCACCTCGTTCCACAAATAATCGGTGGCATACCGGTTCGCATCGGCGGGCACATCATTGCCGGCACCGCCATCATGCGTGCCCTTGTTGAACGGCAGAAAATACGTGTCATCGCCCGCCAGTTTCGTGGCCATGTACACCTCGAACTGGCTCACCGCGAAATGCACCAGCGCGCCGCGCTTGAAGGTCAGCAGCGGCTCCGCTTTCTTGGTGACAGGATCTTTCGGCAGCCGCGTGCGCTTGTACTGCTTGATGGCGTTTTCCACCGCCTGCTTGAATTCGGATTTCAGCTCCAGCGTTACCACCGGCAGGCCATTCACGAACAGCACCAGATCAATGCGCCAGGCTTTGGCCTGCTGGCCAGTGGCGGCCAGGTGCTCGGCACTGGCATAGGGGCTATACACCAGCTCCGGCACGATGCGGCAACGGTTCTGCCGGTAGCGGGCCAGCGTATCGGGATTCAGATCATGTTCGGGCCTGAACTGGCACAGGCTGAAACGGGCGTTGCGGATCTTCAGGCCGTGGCGCAACACACCCAGGGTGCCGTAGGTACGCAGATCGCGGTTGATGGCATTGGGATCGGCCTTCTGCAGCTGCGCCACCAGGCTGTCGAGAAAATGCCGCTCGGAATCCACCGGGAACACCGCGCAGAACTTCTCCCACTCGCGGGACTGGGTGTCCTTGATGAAGGCCAGCACATCCGCCTCGTACAGCGCCGACTCGCGGTTATAGCCATCGGGGCTGCCCAGCAGCCAGCCATTGGCCTGCATCTGCCGGATCATGTCGTCCTGAAACACCTTCTCGCTTGCCTGACCTGCCATCCTGCTGCCCTGTAGCCTGTACGTGAGTCCAGAAGAATAGTAGTGGCCCGGTACCGGGGCGGCAATGCGCAGACCGGCATAAACCCTTGTTAAATCAGGCTGGCGGAGGTTACAGAGAGCGATTTTTGGCGCAGGAAGGCGGTTTGAAGGCCCGGGAAGGAGAAAAAAGCCCCCAGAAAGGCGATTTTACTGTGCAGGGACGACAAAAATTGTCCCAGAACGACACGGTGGCGCCCCAGAAGCGTGAATTGAGCGGTACGGATATGGTTTTGACGGGTGCGGAAGCGGTTTTGACCGGTACGGATGGCGTTTTGGGCGGCAGGAATGGCCATTCAGGGTTCCGGGCTTGATACCAACGTCATCAGCGAACTCCGCAAGCAGGACAACGCCCACCCCGGCGTCCAGCGCTTCTTCCAGCATGCCGACGCGCACAATGCGCCCCTCTTCATCAGCGTGATAACCGTGGGCGAACTGCGGGTGACGCGCAATGAGCGGGATTTTGCCGGAACGGGTGTGACGGTGATGAATCCGTTTGGGTAATGCGTCCTGTCGCGACAACATCAAACCAAGATAGGCACTGGAATACCCAACTGCACGGCAACAGGCGTGTAGATATCCACCGACTCATCGGAGGTGGTAATCGAGACCACAAGAGAATACCGAGCTTGTCGATTGCAGCGTTCCAAATAGGATCTCTCACGCCACCAGCCAATCGTGGGGGTAATAGCAATCAGATTGGACGATGCCAATTCCTGAGGCGAGCCCCTCCAAATGTCTGAATGGATGGAACCCCGATCCCTTGCCTGTGCCCCCAACGTCCAGAATCGGGTGGCCCCTTCGGCTTCCGGCAGCTCATGGCCGTCATCATCATCCTGAGCAGCCCTGTTAATCCTTCTTACAAACTGATCCCGTGACTCGTAAGGGCCGTTCAAGTGAAAGCGCAAGCCATGCGAAGGATAGCGATAGCGGTCTTTCCATCCAATTTCGCCGGGGCCAGGTTCGACAAAATAGGACAGGGTAATCCGCATCTGCACTGACACATCATCTGGCAACTCCAACAGCACATCCCTTGGCCAGGGCAAATCGTACAGGTGCATTTCGTTGGAGCGAGGATTGCCCTTGTGCGGTTTTACAAAGGGCTGAATAGTTGCCTGCGAAATCATCGTCAGGGAATTCCGCGCGCAGCGCAACGCCCGCTCCAGATCCGGCACGCCATAGCCACACACACTCAACAAGCGCTTCATGTCTGTTCTATTTCGGGTACCCGCGAATTGATCTAGCAAGGACTCTGGCCAGTTCGCCGAATGCACCAACAGGGCACGAATAGTTTCAGGCCAATAATTGGGATATTCGCCCTGCAGAATACCCGCCATTCGCGCAAGTTCCGCAGTTGCCGCACTGGTCATGCTGAACTCGTAAAAGTGCGCATCTTGAGGACGATAGTAAGTGGACAAAAGCGACAGATCTTCTGCCTCCGATGGGAAACCCGCGCCATCGACAGCAAGATTACCGCCCTCCAGTACCAGTTCAGGTTTGACTGGCCACTTGTTACTTTCCCAGCTGGCTGAAGTCGTGGAAAACGGTGATAACTGGCCAGCCTGAGCAACGGGTAGATAACCTGCAAACGCTGGATCGGTCAGATCCGTCAACTGCGTATAGGCACCGGCTGTAAGAACATTCCAGGACTGGGCAGGATCTTGCACCGGATCATCCAGCTGTGAATCCGGGTATCCACTAGCAGCATGCTGGAGATTGCTGCAGTTGCCTGCACTCACAACCATCAAGCGTTGAATATTGTCTTCATAACCCGACGTAAGTTGATCCAATGCCGCCGACCAGGAGCTGGGACGACCATATTCCACCACCTCTGGCGCAGTCACTGCCATGCACAAAACACGCTGCCGAAAAGGTGCATTTATCTCCGCCAGGGACACCGCCTGCTTGGTTACATATCCCCACAAGTTTGCCTCTGTGCCGAGCGGTGGCGGCGGCAGGAGTTTGACGGACTCCAACCGATGCATGAAGTGAACCGCATTCGTGTGACTCAATTGATGGCTCAAATTACCGAAGGCTGCCATACCCGCCATCAATGTACCGTGCCTGTCATGGTCATGTGCTCCCCACTCTGGATCAACGGCCAGGCAGTCTGCTTGCGCCAGCAACGGCTGCAATAGTGGATGCCCGTTATTAACACCCGTATCCAGAATACAGACTGCACTTTGAATACCGTCGGGAACCCGAATTCGACCAAGCAAATCCTGAGCCCACTGCGCCTGATCCCTTGGCGCCAGATTCAGGAAAAAGCGAGCCGTAGTCTTGGCACGCCTGAACTCGGCAATACCGTCGAAATGCACGGTTAGCTGGGTCAACTGCTCTGCATTTGCCAGTACTACTTTCACACTACGTTCGGGGAAAGTGAGCACCCCGTCCCTGGATGGCAACTGAAGCTTCTGAATCAATGCATCAAAACGTCGCATAACTGCAGGTTCGTGGCTGCTGATCCAGACTTCGATCCACTCTGGTCGCATGTCTGGCCATGGCTCTTTTTGATAGGGCCAGAATGACCCGAGAACCGCCTTGCGAATATCGCAGATGCTACGAATCAACGGATCATTTTTCGGTTTGCCGCTAGTGGTGTTGTGCTGGATATAGTCTTCCAGCTTATTCATGAAATAGTTGCGTTTGCTATTGGCGACATAAACAGTAGCCAGAGTGATCTTCTGATCAACAGGCTGTTCATTCGGCGGGACAGGAACACGTCGAATATGTTGCCGCACATTCAACAATCGAATCTGACCGGACTTGAAATCTTCCAGGCTTTTGACAATCAGCACCGCATCGGGATCGCTGATGAATTCCAGATAGACTCCATTACGATCCGAGTGGCTGACAGCCTGTTCCTGCTTTGCATCACTCCAAGCCTGATTCAGGCGACCTATCAGATATTGGCCATGCGCCTTGCGGTCACGCGGGGGCACGCTGGGCGATTTGCCCCCGGATTTCGGCGACGTGAAGCGGGAATTTTCGGGCGGATCGCGTAATAACAAATGGCGCAAAGTATACGAAGGCACTGGCAGAAATCCTTTTTAGTCCAGGTGCCGCCTTGATCTTATCGGTTCAGATAAGCTCCGTGGCGTTGTTGCAATGTGATCAGGAGTTGGGTGGCATTAACAGTTTTATGATCGGAAAGAATCGCTGATTTGATGGCATCCCGGCAGGCGTAATCAATCTCGGCATGACTTAATCCCGCACTGGCAACCAGAATCTGTTTCCAGGCAAAACGCCTGGCCAGGAAGGTGCCCATCACGTTCTGAATCAGGTGCTGACATTCTTCAGCGGTGGGCACCTGGTAGTGCAGCACATCGTCAAAACGACGGAACAGCGCCTGATCCAGAAGTTTGGGATTGTTCGTGGCTGCGATGACCAGACTGTCGGAAGCATCCTGCTCGATGAACTGCAGAAATGCATTCAACACCCGGCGCATTTCCCCCACATCGTTATCCAGCGTGCGTTCGCCACCGATGGCATCGAATTCGTCAAACAGATACACACCCGGTTCCTGCTGCATCAGATCGAAAATCTGGCGCAGCTTGGCGCTGGTTTCGCCCATGAACTTGGTGACCAGCCTGTCCACCTGCACGGTATGCAGCGGTAGGTGAAGTTCATGGGCCAGCACCCGGGCGGTCATGGTTTTGCCGGTACCCGGCGGGCCGACCAGCAGAATCTTGCGGCGGTGAGTCAGGCCGTGGGCCTTGAGCTTGTTGCGCTGGCGGAATTCGTGAAGGATGCGCTGAATGCGTGATTCAACCTCGGCCGACATGACCAAAGCGGATTTGGGAGTGGATGGCTGCTCTGTCAGCACCAATCCTTTCAGATCCTGGGGAAAGGGGACGACTTTAAGGGACTGTCGCCCCTGCTTGCGCTCGTTCTCGATCAGATCCCGGATTTCATTGGCCAGGGCCGCATGCCCCTGCCGGGCCTCGTGAGCCGCCACCTGCAGGGCAATAGTAAGAAAGCGTTCCTTGTCGTTGCTGCTGAACGAGCGGATCAGCGACTTGATCTGTTCGGCGGTAGCCATGGATGTCCCCCTGTGGAAGCTGCTTAATTATAGGTTTTTCATGGCGCTACGCCAGAATACAAAATGGTTGATTACCAAGCTGGATAAGGAGGATCTAAAAGCAACTATGCAAGCGGCAGTTTCGGCCTGTCAGGATTTCAGATCAGCATTATCTGGCTCGCAGATACAACTGCTTGTTGGCGGAGCCGGGGATGGTACGTTCCTCGGTTTCGAACAGATCGGTCTTGGCCTTTACCAGGTCGGACAACTTCCTGAAGCCGAAATTGCGCGAATCAAAATCCGGCTGCAGCTTGGTCAGGTAACTGCCGAACGCGCCCAGATAAGCCCAGCCCGCTTCATCGCAGGATTGCTCCAGCGCATCCAGCACGAACTGTTTGGGAAACGCCACCTTCTCTTTCGCGGCTTTGGGGGATTTGGCTTTTTCTGCAGTTTTGGGCGTGGTGGTGACTGCCGGAGCGGACGGTGCGGTTTCCGTTTTCGATGGAACCCGCAACACTTCGGTGAAAACGAATTTGTGGCAGGCATTCCTGAACGCCTCGGGCGTTTTCTTTTCGCCAAATCCGAATACGGTCAGGCCCTCTTCCCGAATGCGCATTGCAAGACCCGTGAAATCACTGTCGCTGGTGACCAGGCAGAAGCCGTCAAACTTGCGCGTGTACAGCAAATCCATTGCATCAATGATCAGCGTGCTGTCGGTGGCATTCTTGCCGGTGGTATAGGCAAACTGCTGCACCGGTTTGATGGCAAATTTCTGAAGTACTTTTTTCCACGCCGAACTGGTGGGCGAAGTGAAGTCACCATAGATGCGCTTCACCGTGGCCTCGCCAAAACGCGCCACCTCGGCCAGCAAGCCTTCTATGACTGCGGCCTGTGCATTGTCCGCGTCGATCAGAACCGCCAGCCGCATCGAGGAATCTTCTGTTTCGACTTTTGTCATTTGCCGTGCCGATACCATGTCGTTATTCCCTGACCAGAGAGGATGGGTGCCACCGCCTGCGCGACCTGCCAGGCTTATATAGCTTTTGTAATTTTGTAGGCAGCAATGCCAAACAGCACTATAGCAATACCAACAGTGCAATTTGAAACCCAGCTGGCAATGTCGCCGAAACCGTACAGGAAGCCAGGAATGAGAGATGGGGACGCCCAAACCATGCTTCCAATAATATAAATGCGCAACGCACTGGCAATCACTGAAATTCGTTCAACGCTATCCATTTGTCACACCCACAAAACCATTAAACCAGAAAAAAAACACGCACTGCATGCGCCAGACAACGGATATCAGGAACGATCCGCGCGATAAAGCAGGCCAATTCCTGCCGGCAGGAAGCCGGGGCCAGATTTCAGCCCCGAGGTGGCTGCCAGTCGCGCACGTCGATTTTGCCGGTGACGGCGGCGGAGATCAGGGCTGTGCGGCGTTCTTGTGCCAGCTTTATAAAAGCATCCGCATTGGAAATTAATGACATATACCGCGAATTTGTCTGCAACAAGAATTCAACAATCTGAAGTTGCTCATACATTGGCGGAACTATAAATGGCAAATTATTCAAGGTGCCAAGAGACAGCGCAGGCTGTGCAGTTATATTGACTCCGTCATCCATGCCACCCGCCTGCTTTAGGTGCTTTAGCAGCTCATTTGCGTACTCAACATGTACATGATCATCATCAACGGTCAACTTCAAAGAGTTACCGGACACGACAGCTTCTTTATCGAGCGATGGCAAAATTGATGAACTCCCGTAACGCGCACCAATTTTTGCAATGATTATATCGCCACCCTGAGTTGCGCTGCGCTTTATTGTTTCAAAATGGCCTTTAGATATAGTTTTCAAAATTGACGCATCCAGAACACCAGTTGTAGCAAAGTTGCTTTCTATTACGTAGACGTCCCCATTTTCGACAAAATGCTCAGATTTGAGATTACTTCCAAACGGGCCATCCACAAACGCGTTTTCTGTTTTTGCTTTAATGTGCTTTAGCTTGCAAACGTTCCAATGCGCGGGCACTTCGCCCAGCCACTCGACGCCGGAGTCCTTCATCGGGACGTTGGGGTTGAGGCCCTTGGTGACGGCGTGGCTGATCACGGCCTGACGTTTTTCTTTCAACAGTCTGATGAGTTGTTGCTGCTTTTCGATCAGGGTTTCGATTTTGGCGGTTTCGACACTCAAAAAATTTACTATTGAAACTCTGTCATCTCTAACACGAGGAAGTGGAATGACAAGATCCCCATACTTTTCAGCACTTACATTCTGTATGGTCGCCTGGATTTGCGATCCAGATATATGCTTCCAGTAGCTGTCGGACTGGAGGTACCAGTAGATAAAATCAGGCTCAACCACTTCAGGATTTACTCTTGCACGAACAAGGTAGCCCGCAAAACAACACGCTCCAAATTCAGACTTGTACTTGAACGACTTCCCAACGGTCGCGCCTGTCCGTGCAAGCAAAATGTCGCCATCATCAAGCAGATAATCTTTAGCGACCTCTTCTGGCAGGGATTTGAATGTTTCATCCCTTAAGGTTCCATCTGCGTTCATATCAGTGATTCGGATGTATCGCGGGTTTTCTCTTGAATCATCCAACGCAGCCTCATTTGCCCCATAAATCATTGGCTCAAGAAGGCAGTGCTTGAACTTCCAAGCATCCCAGTAGTTCGGAATCTCCCCCAACCACTCCACCCCTGAATCCTTATACTCCGGATACGCCCGATACTTCCCCGCCATCAGGAATGAACCTCTTTCAGCAACTGCATAATCTCCGCACTCACCGCATCCAGATCCGCATCAATCTCCTCCAGCGGCCTGGGCGGCTGGTATTCATAGAAATGCCGGTTGAAGGGAATCTCATACCCCACCACACCAATCTCGCCGTCCCGCTCGTCGCGTTTGTCGGCGTTGATCCAGGCGTCGGGCACATGGGGTGCCACTTCGCGCTGAAAATATTCCTCGATCAGTTCGGTCACCGGGCGGCGCGGGTTCAGCGGCACGTTTTCAGCGTCGCGCAGATCGCTGTCCTGTTCAAACGTCACCACCTGGCCGCGATAGTTGAACACGCCATACAGCGGATTGGCCGCGTCCTTCACCACCTTTTTGATCACGGCGGCGGCCTTGGGATTTTTGCGGGTGATGGCGTCCAGCAGTTGTTTGCGTTCTTTTGCATCCAGTTTGATGGCGGTGGATTTCAGGGCCTTGTCCAGATCACGATCCCACTGGTTGAAGTCGTGGCATTCCTCGCTGCCCAGCACCGCCTGCAACCGTTGCGCTTTTTCCAGCAACTGGTTTTGCCCGCGCCACAGTTCCGCATCCAGCAGTTCCTTCACCTGCTTTTCCTTCAGGTCGGCAAAGTCTTTTTTCAGTTTGGCGCGGATGTCGGTGGAGTGTGCCGGCCAGTCGTCGCCATAGGCGTGCCAGATCCATTCCATCGGCGCCTTGAACGCACCTGTGGCAAAGCGCAGGCCTTCTATCGCGGCGCCGGTGAACTGCACGGTGAGCCGCAGGGGCCGTTCGATGGTGATGCGGCGGTAGCCGAATTCGTGGGTGCTGAAGATTTTGCTGGCAAAGGTTTTGGCGGCTTCGGTTTTCGCTGTGGCAGGCTGGCGGCCGCGATTGCTTTTCTGCGCAGCCTGCTTGTCCAGCGCGTAGGATTCCACCGCGTCGAAACCACCGAAGCAGCGAGTGATGGTGGCAATGTCGGTGTCATCCATCAGGTTGCGTTTCGATCCCAGCGACTTGCGCATTTTGCCGCACAGGTTGACGCCGTTGATCAGTTGCACCTTGCCTTTGCGCTCGGCGGATTTTTTGTTGGACAGCACCCACACATAGGTGGCGATGCCGGTGTTGTAGAACATGTCGGTG
>CAZBII010000007.1:0-59913 GCA_964491665.1 uncultured Moraxellaceae bacterium | reverse complement strand
GCTTCTGCCATCAGGTCGGGTTCGTTGCCGGCGATCTGTACTGAGCGCGGTTCCGGTTCGTCCTGATGGATCAGGCGCAGGCTGGATTTGCGGGATTGCCACAGGCTGGTGTCGCTGGTCAGCATTTCCGCCACTACCATGCCGGCGCCGAGGCGCATGCAGAGAAGTCGGAAGGGCTGGTCGGTGACGCCGGCCATGGGTGCAAGGATCACTGGGCTTTTCAAAGCGTAGGGCCCGATTCGAGGGGACATTCGAACTCCCGATCAATAAAACGCCTAATGACATTCAGCCGTGCTTAAAGATCGGCCTATCTTAGCGGGAAGAGTCAGGGGAATAAACAGGGTTTTAAGCGGATTTGTAAAATTACCCGACTGTCGGTTGATGTTCGATCAGGTAACAGTCGGGTTGCTGCAGATTTGTCCAGCGGCTCAGTTTGGCGTGTTGGCGGGCAGGAATTCCAGCTGGTAGTTCACCGCCTGTTTACCCGGATCGACGATTTCCAGTGTCAGGTGAATGGGGGTGTTGGGCGGCATGCGCTGGATGTCGATGCTGGTGTCCGTGATGTATTCCCGGGGCTGGAAGCGGCGCTTGGCCAGCGGGGTGTTGTTGATGTCGGCGAAGTTCAGCTGGATAACCGGAAATGGCTGCTCGAAGTCGGCGGTGTTCTTGATGATGGCGTCCACCACCAGGGCGTTGCGTTCATGCGGATGGGAGCGCACCACCAGATTGCTGCTGCTGAGTTTGGTCAGGTCGGACTGGCTGGGCAGGGTGCAGCCGGCCTGCTTGCAGACCAGTTCCAGCCACGGGCGCAGTGACGGATTGAGTGCCACGTCATTGAAGTTGAAATAGACGTACTGCCCGGCCAGCACCAGCGCCAGGATCAGGGAGCCCAGCACCATCAGGGCGGTGTTCAGCGGGCGTTTTTCCGGTTCCTCGTCGCCGTAGTGCAGGGCGCTCAGGCGGACCTGGCGATTGATGATGTCCTCGCTGTCGGTAAACAGTTTGGACGGCTTGACGGCGGTGTCTTTCAGGTCCTCTTCCAGATCCTCCAGCCCTTCCAGTTCCGGCGCCGGCTCCGCTTGGGGCAGCGGCTCGGCGTTGAGCGGTTCTTCCAGCAGGCGGAAGAAGTCTTCCGTTTCGCTGTTGCGCAGGTCTTTCGGCTTGCTGGTTTCTTCCGGTTCATTTTCTTCCCGGACGACCTTTTTTTGTTTGGGTTGTTTGACCTGTTCGGACTTGGCGCGCTGCACGGCCTCGCGCTTGGTGCGGGCCAGTTCGCGGGCGGCGAACGGGTTGCGGTCTTCGGGTTTCTCCGGCTCTTCCATCAGGATCGAAAGGCCTTCGTCCTTCTTCTTGGCGCGCGGATTCTGGTCTTCCTCCAGCTCGTCCAGCATGGCCTTGGCCCAGGATTCGTCGTCGCTGACGTTGCTGGCGCCGAATTCCTCTTCCTCGATGTTGCTGATGGAGAAGGGGTCGTCACTGCCGAACATGCCCAGCGTCTTGAAGGTGTCGCTGAGGTCGTCGCCGGATTTCTTCTTTTTGGGCGGCTTGGCTGGTGCGATGTCGTCGTCATCCAGACTGAAGGCGTTGTCGGCGCTGGAGATGGCGCCCGGCGCTGCCTTTTTCTTGCCGGCAACCGGTGCTTCGTCGTGAATCAGATCGTCGTCAGGTTCGTCTTCACCCAGTTCCTTGAGCAGTTCTTCGGCCCAGGATTCGTCGGTGCCTTTTTTCTTTTTGCGACTGCCGGTGTCGGGCAGTTCGAATTCGTCGCTGTCCGGTTCGCTGTCGAGGGAGGCGCGGTAATCCTCGCTGAACAGGTCGGAGTCAGGGGTGTCGAGGGCGAAGGCGCTGGCGTCGTAGGGGTCAAGGCCTTTGCCGGAATCGAGGTTGAAGGCTTCCTGCACGGGATCGGGTCGCGGCGGGGCAGGTTTGGTGCGGATTTCCTCGACGACGGCGGTTTTGACGATGTGCTCGGAGGCGTGAAAGACCTGGTAGCAGGCTCCGCAGCGGACCGCGCCGCCGGCAATGTCCAGTTGCGCCTGGGTCAGCCGGAAGGTGGTGCCGCAATGGGGGCATTTGGTCAGCAGGGTTTCAGTCATCGAGGGCTGCGCCTGTCCATGGATATCGTTCTGATTGTACACGGCGTGCGCACTTCGACAGTGAAGCGCGCACGGTTTTATCAATTATTGCAGACCTTGGAAAAAGTGGCGGGAATTTGCACGCGAATCAAGTGTTTTTGCGGCCGCTCAGGCGAATCCAGTCTTCGGTCTGGAAGGGAGTGTCCATGGCGAACCAGGGCAGGTAGGCGTCACGCACGGAAGCGGCCTGTTCGGCGAGGATGCCGGACAGCACGATGCTGCCACCGGCTCTGGTGTGGCCAGCCAGTTTGGCGGACAGGCTGATCAGCGGGCCGGCAAGAATGTTGGCCAGCATCAGGTCGACCTGGATGTCCTGGCCCAGCTGTTCCGGCGTGAGGATGACGAGTTTGTCCTGCACGCCATTGCGCTCGGCGTTTTCGCGGGTGGCGAGCAGGGCCTGCGGGTCGTTGTCGACGCAGTAGATTTTCTCGGCGCCGAGCAGGGCGGCGGCAATGGCGAGAATGCCGGAGCCGCAGCCGAAGTCGATGGCGGTCTGGCCGGCGACATCATGGCCGTCGAGCCACTGCAGGCACATGGCGGTGGTGGGGTGGGTGCCGGTGCCGAAGGCGAGGCCGGGGTCGAGCAGCATGTTGATGGCGGCCGGGTCCGGCGGGGTGAGCCAGCTGGGGCACACCCACAACCGTTTGCCGAAGGGAATGGGTTTGTAGTTCTTCATCCATTCCCGTTCCCAGTTCTTGTCTTCCAGTGCCTCGACCCGGACTGGCAGATCGGCCCCCAGTTCATTGCGCAGGGCCATTTCCACCAGATCCATGTCGGCGGCGGCGTCAAACAGGCCGGTGTAGGTGATGTCGTCCCACATCGGCGTGGCGCCCGGCGGCGGTTCGAACAGGGGCTGGTCGGCGCTGTCTTCGAGCGTGACGGAGACAGCGCCCAGTTCCAGCAGCAGGTCTTCGATCTGTTCGCTGCGGCTACCGGTGCTTTGCAGTTTGACCTGGATCCAGGGCATCAGTGTTGTCCGAGTATCTTTTCCAGATAGTGGATGTCCACGCCGCCCTTGTTGAAACCGCTGTCGCGCATGATGACGTCTTTGTGCAGCGCGATATTGGTGTTGATGCCTTCCACCAGGATTTCATCCAGTGCGTTGCGCATGCGTTGCATGGCCACCGCGCGGGAATCGCCCCAGGTGATCAGCTTGCCGATCAGGGAGTCGTAGTTCGGGGGCACTTTATACCCGCTATAGATGTGGCTGTCCATGCGCACACCCAGGCCGCCTGGGGCATGCCAGCGCTGGATGGTGCCAGGGCTGGGAATGAAGGTCTTCGGGTTTTCCGCGTTGATGCGGCACTCGATGGCGTGGCCCTTGATCTTCACGTCCTCCTGCTTGATGCGCAGGGGCTGGCCCGAGGCAATCAGCAGCTGTTCCTTGATGATGTCGATGCCGGTGACCATTTCGGTAACCGGGTGCTCTACCTGCACGCGGGTGTTCATCTCGATGAAGTAGAAGCGCTCTTTTTCATACAGGAACTCGAAGGTGCCGGCGCCGCGGTAGCCGATTTCCACGCAGGCGCGGGCACAGCGTTCGCCCACTTCCTTGCGCAGATGCTCGGGGATGCCGGGTGCGGGTGCCTCTTCCACTACTTTCTGGTGCCGGCGCTGCAGGGAGCAGTCGCGGTCGCCCAGGTAGATGGCGTTGCCCTGACCGTCGGACAGCACCTGGATTTCCACGTGGCGCGGGGTGGTGAGGAATTTTTCCATGTAGACGGTTTCATCGCCAAACGCGGCGCGGGCTTCGGCGCGGGTCAGGCTGACCGACTTGATCAGGTCCTTTTCGTCGTGCACCACGCGCATGCCGCGACCACCGCCACCAGCTGCGGCCTTGATGATCACCGGGAAGCCGACTTCGCGGCCCATCTGCAGGACTTCGTTGTTGTCGTCGGTGAGCGGGCCATCCGAGCCAGGCACGCAGGGCACGCCGGACTGCTTCATGGCGTTCTTGGCGGACACCTTGTTGCCCATCAGGCGGATGGTGTCGGCAGTGGGGCCGATGAAGGTGAAGCCGCTGTCGGTGACGCGCTCGGCGAAGTCGGCGTTTTCCGCCAGGAAGCCGTAGCCGGGGTGAATGCCATTGGCGCCGGTGATTTCGGCGGCGCTGATGATGGCAGGGATGTTCAGGTAGCTTTCGGCGGCAGAGGGCGGCCCGATGCAGACGGCTTCATCCGCCAGTTTGATGTGCATCAGATCCTTGTCGGCGGTGGAGTAGACCGCCACCGTCTTGATGCCCAGCTCCTTGCAGGCGCGCAGCACCCGCAAGGCGATTTCGCCACGATTGGCGATCAGCACTTTTTCCAGCATGGTGGGAGCCTTTTGTTAGCTGATGACGAACAGCGGTTGGTCGAATTCCACGGCGTCGGCGTTGTTCACCAGGATGGCGGTGACAGTGCCGGACTTGTCGGCTTCGATCTGGTTCATCATCTTCATGGCTTCGACGATGCACAGGGTTTCGCCGGCCTTGATGGTCTGGCCCACTTCCACGAACGGCTTGGAGCCCGGTGCGGCGGAGCGGTAGAAGGTGCCCACCATGGGCGACTTGACCTGGTGGCCGGCAGGTGCGGCCGGGGCTGCTGGTGCAGCCGGAGCAGCGGCGGCCGGTGCCGGAGCGGCGGCAGGTGCTGCAGGGGCCGGGGCAGCGTAGTGGGCGACCGGCGCAGGCGCATAACGGTTGCGGCTGATGCGGACGGATTCTTCTCCCTCTTTGATCTCGATTTCGTCGATGCCGGATTCTTCGAGCAGTTCAATCAGTTTTTTGACTTTGCGGATGTCCATGCAACTTCTTCTCTTTTTGGGTTCCAGTTGGTGTTTTTGAATCGGTGGCTCATGCCGGCAGTCGGGCGATGGCGGCCTGCAGTGCCAGTTCGTAACCTTGCGCACCCAGGCCGGCGATCACGCCCACGGCTACATCGGAGAAGTAGGAGTGGTGACGGAAAGCCTCGCGGGCGTGGATGTTGGAAAGGTGCACTTCAATAAACGGAATCTTCACACCCAGCAGGGCATCGCGCAGGGCGATGCTGGTGTGGGTGAAGCCGGCCGGATTGATGATGATGAACTGCACGCCCAGCTCGCCGGCGGCGTGGACGCGCTCGATCAGTTCGTACTCGCGGTTGCTCTGAAAGCAATCGCACTGGTGACCCTGGGCGGCGGCGAGTTGCTGCAGGCGCTGATGGATCTGCTCCAGCGTCTGGGTGCCGTAATGACCCGGTTCGCGCTTGCCCAGCAGGTTCAGGTTGGGCCCGTTGAGTACCAGCAGGTGTGCCATGGAGGATTCCGTAAAACAGTGGGTTCTTTCCGAATGCCGGATTATAAACACAGCCCCGGCGGGGCTTCCTGTGCTTTGTGTCCGATCTTACATTTGTTTACAAGTTGCGGCGGGGTTTCCGGCAAGTTTGGCGAAGTTGTTATCCAGTATTGCGGGATTGCAGCACTTGCGCGGGCCGGCAGGTCAGTCGGCGGCAAGTCCGTGCTGGTGCAGATGGGTGGTGAACTGGGGCCGCGACTTGTAAGCATAAATACGGGCGGCACTGATTTCTTGCCCATTCCGGCCAAAAAACAGAATGGCAGGGGGGCCGGGGATGTTGAAACGGCTCAGCAGGGCCTGGCCTTCCGGATTGTTGGTGAGGTCCAGCTGCAGCCAGGTGTGGTTGCGCAGCAGGGCCTGCACATCCGGCTGGGTGAAGTTTTCATGTTCCATCTCGATGCAGGCGGTGCACCAGTCGGCGTAGAAATCCAGCATGACGGGCTGCCGGGCGCTGGCGGCCATGGCGAGCTGCTCGTCCAGCTGCGCGGTAGTGCGGATGCGCTGGAATGGGGTACTGGCAGTGACCTTTTCGGCCCCCGGTGCCGTGGTGGCGACAGGGCTGGCCAGGGTGTTGAAAATCAGGACGGCGCCAGTGACGACGGAAGCAATGCCGATGCCGCGGAACAGCTTGCCTTTGGTGGAAGTGAGCGAATCGAACGCGCCCAGATACAGACCCGCCAGAATCGCCAGCAGACCCCAGCCGATGCCGAGCACGGTGGCGGGCAGCAGGTGTTTGATCAGCCACAGCGCAACCGCCAGCAGCATCACGCCGAACAGGGCCTTCACGTTGTCCATCCAGCCGCCGGCTTTGGGCAGCACATTGGCGCCGGTCACGCCGATGGCGATCAGCGGTGTTCCCATGCCCAGTCCCAGCGCCAGCAGTGAGGCGCCACCCAGCTGCCAGTCGCCGGTCTTGCCCAGATACAGCAGCGCGCCCGCCAGCGGGGCCGACACGCAGGGCGACACGATCAGCGCCGAGAGGATGCCGATCACCGCCACACCGGCATAGGTGCCACCTTTCTGCTGCTGGCTGACGCTGTTGAGACGGTCGCGGATGAAGGCCGGCAGTTGCAGTTCATAGAAGCCGAACATCGACAGGGACAGCACGGCAAACAGCCCGGCAAAGCTAAACAGCACGGTGGGATTCTGCATGGCCACGGTCAGGTTCTGCCCGCTGAGGCCGGCAATCACCCCGGCGACCGCATAGGTGGTGGCCATACCCAGTACATATATGAACGAGAGCAGGGCGGCGCGCGGGCGGGACAGATCCTTGCCCTGACCGACGATGATGCTGCTGAGGATCGGCACCATGGGCAGCACACAGGGGGTGAAGGTGAGGCCGATCCCGATCAGGAAGAACACGCCAATGATGGTGAAGAAACCGTTGCTGGAGAGGAAGTTCTCCAGGCTGAGGGCGTCGCTGGTGTCCACATCTGTATTTTTTGCCGGAGACCCTGGTTTGACGGCTTGCCCGGCGCTGTCCCTATCTGTACCAGCTGTTTCATTGCTGGTTCCCGGTGCGGCTTTCAGGGTGTCCAGATCTGGACGCTTGATATCATCCGGCACAACCGCTGCCAGGGCGGCCTCGTCCAGCTGGTACATATCTGTATAAGTCTGCGGGATGTAGCACAGTCCTTTCTCCGCGCAGCCCTGGTAGCCGGCCGCCACCTCAATGAAGCCGCTGTCGGTGGCGGTCACCGGCACCCGCACGTCCACTTCCTTGTAGAAGACCTGTACGCGGCCAAAGATCGGATCGTCTTTCCATTTGCCTTCCTGCTGGAAAGCTGGCTCGCCCAGCGCGCCCTTGCTGGTGTCGCCGGCGTCGTTCTGCGAGGGGGCGAAACTGAAGCGGTGCTTGTACAGGTAGTAGCCGTCGGCGATGGCCCAGTGGTAATGGATGACGTTGCCTTCCACCTCGGCGGATACCTTGAAGGCTTCGCCCACCGGCAGGAATTCGCCCTCGTTTTCCGCCCGGGCGAATGCGGACAGCAACAGCAGGCACAGCGACAGCAGGACTCGGGTTGGCAGGGGCATGATCATCACGGGCGCGGGCATCCCAAAGTTTGAGGGGCGGACAGTTTAACGTTAGACGAAGCCGGGTTAACAGGGTTCCGGTGGCCAAGGCCGACAGCGGGATTGTGATGCGCATCATGCCCTTGGGCGGAAGCAGGTCCGGGTCCGGCGGGGACAGTTTCCACTGCTATAGTTAAAAAACGATTTCCGTGGGCTGGATCTGGCGTGTTCAAGGCGGTCGCCCGCAGGGCGTTCTGGTTACTGTGTGCTGTTTCGATATGGGCGCTGCCGGCCGTGGCGGGCGTCCTGCCGATCGAGATCAAGGAGCAGGTGCGCGACCGCTATGGCGAGGCCGGCTGGCAGCGGGTGGAACGCTGGGAGGCGCTGGTGTGGGACAACACCTATCAGTCGACGCCGGACAAGCTGCGCGCGGTGAATGATTTCTTCAATGCGTTGACCTTCGACACGGACCAGAATCACTGGCAGCAGGAAGATTACTGGGCGACGCCGTTTGAAACGCTGGGCAGCAATGGCGGTGACTGTGAGGATTTTGCCATCGCCAAGTATTTCACGCTGCGCCAGCTGGGGGTGCCCGCTGAAAGCATGCGCATCACCTACGTCAAGGCGCTGAAACAGAATCAGCCGCACATGGTGCTGACCTTTTATCCCGATGACGGCGAGCCTTTGGTGCTGGATATTCTGGAGAACGCCATGCTGCCGGCGTCGCAGCGGCCGGATCTGGTGCCGGTGTACAGTTTCAACGCCGATGGCCTGTGGGAAGCGCGCATGAAAGGTGACGGCCCGCGCCTGGGCAATGCCAGCGACATCGGTATGTGGCGGGATTTGCAGATGCGCATGGGTGTGGCGCAATTTTGAATTGACCGAATGACACCGAAGCAGGGTGGTACTGTGGTCGTGTGATCGTGGTGTCGAGCTTACAGGGACGTACTTACAGCGTTTCCTGACACCGCGATCACACGGCCACGTGGCCTGACCAATACCAAATTAAAGGAGTTTCCAGTGAGCCTGCATCGCCAACTGGTTTTACTGATCACGGGGTTATTGCTGGTACTGCTGGCAGGGATCTGCCTGCTGAGCGTGCACAACAGTCGTACTTATCTGGAACAGCAGCTGTACGTGCATGCGCAGGACACTGCCACGTCGCTGGGGCTGTCGGCGCAGAAGGCACTGGCGGAAGAAGATCTGGTGCTGGTGCAGTCCATGGTGGACGCGATTTTTGATCGCGGCGATTTCCAGGACATCAGCGTGCGCAACCGCGCCGGCGAAGTGGTGGTGCGTCGCAATGCCACGCCGCCGGCCACACAGGCGCCGGCCTGGTTTGCCGCCTGGCTGCAGATTGAGCCGCGTCCCGGCATCAGCGAAATGAGCCACAACTGGCGCGTGGTGGGCGACGTGCGCATCCAGAGCGATCGCAACCGTGCGCTGAATACGCTGTGGCTGGCGGCCAAGCAGGCCTTCTGGCTGTTTGTCGGTGTGGGCGTGATCAGCTGGGTGGTGATTCTGGTGATCGTGCACGCCATCCTGGCGCCGCTGCGCACGCTGGAAAAACAGGCCGATGCCATCTGCCACAAGGATTTCACCGGCCAGCAGCCGCTGCCGAAAACCCGCGAGATCAAGCGTGTGGTGCAGGCCATCAATCGCATGACCCGCCAGCTGAAAGTGTTGTTTGACGAACAGGTGGCGCAGATCGAACAGGTGCGCAATCAGGCCTATGTGGATTCTGTCACCGGACTGGGCAATGGCCGTTTCTTCAATGCGCAGCTGCAGGCGCGGGTGGATTCCACCGAGGAGCCCTTTACCGGCGCGCTGGTGCGGCTGCAGGTGAAGGGTCTGGGGGAATACAACGAACATTACGGCCACGAATCCGGCAATCTGCTGCTGCGCCGCATCGGCCAGCTGTGGCGGGAACAGTTGCAGGATGTGGAGGGCCATTGCGTGGCGCGGGTGGCGGGTGCGCGCTTTGCCGCGTTGCTGCCGCATCTGACGCCGGACATGGCCCAGCAGCGGTTGCGTCAGTTGCTGGAGAAAATCCAGCAGCTGGATGCGCTCAATCTGGGTGGTGCCAGTGTGCAGCTGTTTGCCGGCATGGCCACCTGCTCGCTGGGTCAGGATGCCAAGCTGCTGGAAGCCCAGGCCAGCGCCGCCCTGGAACGGGCGCAGAGTTTCCGCAGCGGCCACCTGGAAATCTACGACGAGTCCGCCCACGGCGATGCCATGGCGCCGAACCTGCCGGGCATCAGCAACTGGGCGACATTCCTGCGCGACGTGATTGATCAGAAAAAAGTGGTGCTGCACTACCAGCCGGTGATGTCTTGCGTCGACCAGAGCCTGATGCATTATGAAGTGCTGGCGCGGGTGGCGGTGGACGACAGGCTGGTTACCGCCGGCCACTTCATTCCGCTGGTGGAACGCTTTTCCATGGTGGCGGAATTCGACCGCATGGTGATCCTGCTGCTGGTCGAGCATCTGAAAAAGCAGGAGAAGGGCACGAGGGTGCCGCTGGCGATCAATCTGTCCAGTCACAGCATTCGCGCCGAGGGTTTTGAGGAATGGCTGCTGGACACCGTACAGCATTACCGCGACATGGCGCCGTACCTGATTTTCGAAGTGCCGGAACTGACCGTGCGCACCGCTCACGGCAAGCTGCGCCGGCTGGCTACCGGACTGAAGGACGTGGGCGCCAAGCTCACCATCGACCACTTCGGCACCACCAACAGCAGTTTCGGCTATCTGAGCGGCCTGCCGCTGTATTCCATCAAGGTGGACAATTCCTACATCCGCGACATCGAACACAATCTGGATCACCAGTTCTTCGTGCAGTCGCTGGTGCGCATTGCCCACAGCCGCCAGATCCTGCTGACGGCGGAAATGGTGGAGGGCGCGGAGCAGTGGAACCTGCTGCGGCGCTTCCAGCTGGACGGTGCCCAGGGCTATTTTCTGGGGGAGCCGAAGGCCAGCCGCATCGCCGCCTGAAGCGGTTGCCAGCTTGGACCTAAACGGGTACGGTTACGGACAGAAATCATCGCGAGGATACGCAATTGAGTACTCAGGATAATAAAAGCTTGCTGGTCAAAATCATCACCGGCGTGGTGGGTATCTACCTGCTGTTCGCGCTGGGTCTGGGCGTGTTCTGGAGCGACGAGCCGGACATCTGGGATGTGAATTCTGCCGTGGAGCAGGATCTGG
The DNA here is from genome assembly GCA_964491665.1 of uncultured Moraxellaceae bacterium. GTDB lineage: Bacteria > Pseudomonadota > Gammaproteobacteria > Pseudomonadales > Ketobacteraceae > Ch67. Next base: position 49,245 of record CAZBII010000007.1, on the reverse strand, counting down.
TGCCTTACAACGCCAAACGCGCGCCGGGCTTTGCCACCACCTCCACCCTGATCCGCCTGGGCGACATGCTGCTGGAAAAACCCGGCGGCTACCTCACCAACGACATCACCCCGCCGGGCCTGTGGCTGGACAACATCCCGAACTGGGAATACGGCGTGCTGGTGCAGATCCGCGACATGAGCCGCTCCCTGCGCAAGGACATCGCCCGCTCGCAGTCCACTTCGATGGAAAATGCCGAACTGGCCGTGGCCGAGCCGCAGTTCAACTTCGACAGCAGCAGCTTCTGGTTTCCCTCCACCGAATCGGAATACCGTCGCGGCATTGTCTACCTGAAGAAATACCAGAAAAGCCTGCTGATTGCCGACGGCAGCAATGCGCAGTTCTATCCCCGCGCCGACAACCTGCGCAACTGGCTGGCGGATGTGGAAACCCGGCTGGGCAGCCTGTCGCAGCGCCTGAGTGCCAGCGTGGGCAAGGAGCAGCTGAATGTGGATCTGGCGGGCGATACCGGCGCAGCGCAATCCAGCACGGCGCCGGCGGAAATGCGCATGCAGACCGGCTTCCTGGAACTGGACGATGTTTTCTATGAAGCGCGCGGTGCGTCCTATGCGCTGATCCACCTGCTGCGCGCAGTGGAGATCGATTTTCACGACGTGCTGGCGAAGAAGAATGCGCTGGTGAGCGTGCAGCAGATCATCCGCGAACTGGAAGCCTCGCAGCAGCCGGTGATGAGTCCGATGATCCTGAACGGCTCCGGCTTCGGCATGCTGGCCAACCACTCGCTGGTAATGGCGAACTACATTTCCCGCGCCAACGCCGCCATCATCGACCTGCGCCGTCTCCTGGAACAGGGTTGATCAACGCGGAGACTCCTCTGCGCTGCAACTGATCCCTTCTTAAATAAAGCCCCGGTAACCGGAAAAGTTATCGGGGCTTTTTCTTTCCCCCACGAACGCTGGCGTTTTGCTGGCATGCTTCTTGTTATCCCTCTCCCGTTCTGGGTAGCAAATTACTATTTTCAGGCTGTTTTTCCGCAAATCGCACCTTAACGGTGCCGTTTTTGTTGGAGGCAAATTTCTTTACGCACCAGCGTGAAGCTTGAAACCGGGAGAGAGGAACCAAAACGATGCTTTTTGGCCGTCAGGATCGCAAGAAGATCAAGATACTCGACAAACAGGTGCAGCAGTGGAAGTACACCACCTGCGGTTATTGCTCGACGGGCTGTTCCATCGAAGTGGGGCTGGATGCCGAAGGCAGGGCGGTGGCGACGCGCGGCGTGGCCGATGCCGACGTGAATCGCGGCAAACTGTGCATCAAGGGCATTTTCGAGCACGAGCTGTTTACCGCGTCCGGGCGCGGCAGCGTACCTGTCGTGCGCGACAAACCCTGGAATCCCTGGCAGCCGACAAATTGGGATAGTGCTCTCGACAAAATGGCCGGCGAAATCAAGCGCATCCAGAGCCAGTACGGCCGCGATGCATTTGCCGTCGTTTCCACCGGCCAGATCATGACGGAAGAGTTCTACACGCTGGGCAAGCTGGTGCGTGGCTGCATCGGCACCAACAATTACGACGGCAACACCACGCTGTGCATGGCCTCCGCCGTGAGCGGCTATTACCGTTCCTTTGGCAGCGACGGCCCGCCCGGTTGTTACGACGATTTTTCCCACACCGAATGCATGATCGCCTGGGGTTCCAACCTGCCGGAGCAGCATCCGGTGATTTACTGGCGCCTGAAAGAAGCGCTGGAAAAACGCAAGTTCCCGCTGATTGTGGTGGACCCGCGCGTCACCATGTTTGCGCAGTTCGCCGACATTCATCTGCCGATCACGCCGGGCACGGATGTGGTGCTGCAGAACGCGCTGATGCATGTGATCCTGAAGGAAGGCCTGGAAGACCGCGCCTATATCAACGCGCACACCAAAGGCATCGAGGCGCTGGAAGCCTGCGTCAAGGATTACGATCCCACCACCGCCGCGCGCATCTGCGGCATCGACGAAGACACCATCCGTCACGTGGCGCGCCTGTACGCGAAAGCCGGCAGCGCCATGAGCATCTGGACCATGGGCATCAACCAGAGCACCCACGGTTCCGACGGCGTGGTGGGCATCAACAATCTCAACCTGATCACCGGCAACATCGGCAAGCCCGGCGGCACCAGCCTGTCGATTACCGGCCAGTGCAACGCCATGGGCACGCGCGAGTGGTCGGCGTGCTCGGGTCTGCCGGGCTATCGCAAGCTGGAAAAGAAAAAGGACCGCGAGGAAATCGCCAAATTCTGGGGCGTGGACGAAAGTTTCTTCCCGGAAAAACGCGGCCTGTTCATGACCGATATTTTTCCCGCCATCGAAACCGGCCAGATCAAGGGCCTGTGGCTGATCGCCACCAATCCGATGACGTCGATGCCCAACACGCCGCGTATCCGCAAGACGCTGGAGAAGCTGGAATTCCTGGTGGTGCAGGATGCGTATCAGGATGTGGAAACCACGAACTACGCGCACATGTTTCTGCCGGCCGCCGTGTGGGCGGAAAAAACCGGCTGCTTCACCAATACCGAGCGGCGTGTGAATCTGATCCGCCCTGTAGTGGCGCCGCACGCGGAATCGAAACCGGATTTCTGGATTTTCACCCAGCTGGCCAAGCGTTTCGAGAACGGCCAGAAAATCAAATTCCCGGAAACGCCGGAAGGCGCGTTTGAGGAAATGAAACAGCTGTCGAAAGGCGCGAAACGCACGCTGGATATTTCCGGCATGAGCCACGACCTGATCGAGCAGGCGCGCGGCATCCAGTGGCCGTATCGCGAAGGCAGCGAAGGTGGAAAGGGCGATTCGCGCCTGTACACCGACGGTGTGTTCCAGACCGATGATGGCAAAGCCAATCTGATTGCGCTGCCGTTCATCGACAACAACGAAAAGCCCTGCACGGATTATCCGTTCTGGCTCAACAGCGGTCGCGTGGTGGAGCATTTCCACACCCGCACGCGTACCGGCAAGCTCGGCAATCTCAACAAGTTCAGCCCGACGCCATACATGGAAATGAATCCGGATGCGGCGGCGGAACTGGGCATCCAGCATCAGACCTATGTGCGGCTGGTGTCGCGCCGGGGTGACGCGGTGGTGCTGGTGCAGCTGACGCAGCGGGTGCCGCGCAACATGGTGTTCATCCCGTTCCACTTCCACGACTGCGTGAATCGCCTGTCGCTGGGCCTGCTGGACCCGCATTCCCGCCAGCCCGCCTTCAAGCAGTGTTCGGTGCGCATCGAACACACGGATCAGGCGCTGGCTGCCAAACTGAACGCTGAACGACGCACGTTCTAACGGAGAATTTTATGCTGAACATCTTGAAGAATGTGCGCGACCGGCTGGACCAGATCGGCGCTGAACCGGAACCACTTTTTTACGAAGCCAAACGCATATTCGAAGTGCGCCCCGGCGAACAGCCCTATGCAAAACTGAATGACTGCGAATCGAAGAAGCACAACCGCTACGGCGTGAAAATCGATTTGCTGGATCTGAGTGGTGGCGCGCTGCCGGAAGGGCGGTCGCTGCGCATCAACGAAAACCCGGCGGTGGGCGAGAATCCCAATCGCAACAAGCAGCACGGTTTCCACTTCACCGCCGACAACTGCATCGGCTGTCACGCCTGTGAAGCGGCGTGCAGCGAGAAAAATGGCAATCCGGCACACATCAGTTTCCGCAGCGTCGGTTATGTGGAAGGTGGTACTTTCCCCGACTACAAGCGCATGAATATTTCCATGGCCTGCAACCACTGCGACGATCCGGTGTGTCTGAAAGGTTGCCCGACCCGCGCCTACACCAAGCATGCGGAATACGGCGCTGTGCTGCAGGACCCGGACACCTGTTTCGGCTGCGGTTACTGCACCTGGGTGTGCCCGTACAACGCGCCGCAGCTGGACCCGATCCAGGGTCAGGTGTCGAAGTGCAACATGTGCGTGGATCGGCTGGAGGAAGGTCTGAAACCGGCGTGCGTGTCGGCCTGTCTCGGCAACGCGCTCAACTTCGGTGTCATCGAAAACACGCCGGAAAATCGCGAGCAGGTGCTGACGCAGATTCCCGGTTTCCCCGATCCGTCGATCACCCAGCCGAACATCCGCTTCCAGCAGATCAAGACCATGCCCAACGTGGTGACGCGCACCGACTCGATGCCGGTGAAATATCACAAGGGCGAGGATGGCCAGTTCCGTCCGGTGGTGGACCAGAAGCAGGGCAAGGCCACCAGCTGGAATCTGCAGCGCCTGAGTTCACGCGAAAATCCGCTGGTGATTTTCACGCTGGCGACGCAGGCGGCGATCGGCGCGTTCATTGCGGTCTTTCTCGCGCCCTGGCTGGGTATCGACAGCATTGCGATGATCGAATCCAGCGCGGCCTATATTCCGTTCCTGCTGGTGCTGTTTGCGCTGCAGTCGTGGGGGTTGGTGCTGTCGACGCTGCATCTGGGCAAGCCCATGCGCTTCTATCGCGGCTTCAATAATCTGCGTTATTCGCCAGTGTCGCGCGAAGGTCTGGGCGTGGCGCTGTTCATGGCGGGACTGGGTGCGTTCACCTTCCTGAAACTGGTGAACCTGTGGCTGGAGTGGACGCTGGTGGATGCGCTGGCGCAGGTGGCGGGTGTGTTTGCCATGCTCGCCGGTCTCACGGGTCTCTGGTACATGCACAAGAGCTATCGCATCAAGGCGCGTCCGTTCTGGAATCACTGGCAGGTAATCACGTCGTTCTTCGGCACCATGTTCAGTCTGGGCGCGGTGCTGCTGGCGCTGTTCCTGGTGCCGGTGGCGCTGCTCAATGACGCGGACATGGGCGCGCTGGTGAATGTGCTGGGTGTGATGGCGCTGGCGGGTCTGGCGGCGGAAGGTTTCGGTCTGCTGCGTCATGCGCGCTATCTGAATAGCAACAATGGTGAAGGCGGCGCGTCGCATTACGTGCAGTGCACCACGTTCGGCAAAACCTATGTGCTGCGCAATGTGCTGCTGGGCGCGAGTGCCGTGCTGGCGCTGGCGTTGATCCTGCTGCCGCTGGGGGATGTGTCCGGGTCGTTGCTGCTGGCGCTGCTGGGCGGGATGACGCTGACCGCGCTGCTGATCGGCCGTGCGCTGTTTTACGTGCTGGTGATTCCCACCACCATGCCGGGCGCGTTCTTCTGGAAGAACAAGGGTTTTGAAGAGCACGCGCGGGATATCGGTCTGGCGAACATGCCGCAGGTGGGCGTGGTACCGCATCTGCATTGAGAGGTCCACTGCCCGCCCCGTGACTTTACGCAGCCGGGGCGGGGCGCTATAAGTGTGCAGAACTGCTGACATGCGGATCTGCCATGAATCGTGTTTCTTTCCATCGCTGGTTTGTTTTGTTGTTGGCGCTGCTGCTTGCCGGACTGTCTGCTCCGCAAGCCGGCGCCGCTTCTGTTTCCCCTCTCACTGTCTACGTCCGCACTGGCTGCCCCCATTGCGCCGACGCCAAGATTTTTCTGGCGGAACTGCAACAGCAGCGTCCTGATCTGCACATCATCTACCGTCCTGTCGATACCGATCCCGCCGCGCGCGAGGAGCTGTTCAGCATCGCCCGCGCCCATAATCTCTGGCCGCCCGGAGTGCCCACCTTTGTGATGAATGACCGCGTGCTGGTGGGCTTTGCCGATGCGCAGAAAAGCGGGCCGGAACTGCTGGCCCTCATCGAACAGCGCAGCACGTTTTCCACCGCGGTGAAGGATTCGCTGCTGGGCACGCTCGATGTCAAGCAGCTGGGTCTTCCGCTGTTCACGCTGGCGCTGGGGCTGCTGGATGGTTTCAATCCCTGTGCTACCTGGGTGCTGCTGTTTCTGCTGTCGCTGCTGGTGCGTTTGAAGGATCGCGCGCGCATTGCGCTGGTGGCGGGTACGTTCGTGGTGGTGAGCGGCGCCGTGTATTACGCCTTCATGGCGGCCTGGCTGAATGTGTTTCTGGTGATGGGCATGTCGAATCCGCTGCGCGTTGGTCTGGCGGTGCTGGCGTTGCTGATGGGTCTGATCAACGTGAAGGATTTCGTCGCGTTCCGCCAAGGCGTTTCGCTGTCGATTCCGGAATCCGCCAAGCCGGGCTTGTATGCGCGCATGCGCAAGGTCATGCATGCGGAGGCGCTGACCGCCTCGCTGCTGGCAGTGGCAACGCTGGCGGTGGTGGTGAATTTTGTCGAGTTGCTGTGCACGGCGGGCCTGCCGGCGATCTACACGGCGGTGCTCACCCAGCAGGGTGTCAGCACGGCAGGGCATTACGGCTATCTGCTGCTGTACATTCTGGCCTACATGGCGGATGACGCGCTGATGGTGGTGCTGGCGGTGATCGCGCTGGGCAGCAACAAGATGACGGAAACCACGGGCCGCTGGCTGAAGTTGCTCAGTGGCGCCGTGATGCTGGTGCTGGGTGTGGTGATGCTGCTGCGACCGGACTGGCTGATGTGATCCAGTCCGGCGTCAGGATTCAGAAGCGGTTGAACTCATCGGCATTCAGCCATAGATGCACCAGGATGCTGGCGGCATATCCCAGTGCAATCACCGGCGTCCATTTCAGATGACCGAGGAAAGTGTACGCACCGCGTGCCTGACCCATCAGGCCCACGCCCGCCGCTGAACCAATCGACAAAAGACTGCCACCCACACCGGCAGTGAGCGTCACCAGCAGCCAGTCGCCGTGCGACATTTCCGGATGCATGTTCAGCACGGCAAACATCACCGGGATGTTGTCGATGACGGCGGAAATCAGGCCGATCAGAATGTTGGCGTAGGTGGGATTCCACTGTGCGTACAGCGTTTCCGACATCAGGCTCAGATAGCCCATGAAACCCAGCCCGCCCACGCACATCACCACGCCATAGAAGAACAGCAGCGTGTCCCACTCGGCGCGCGCAATCTTGCTGAACACGTCAAAGGGCACCACGGTGCCCAGCCGCTCGATCGCCACCATGTCGCCCTGCTTTTCCGCCAGCGCGCGTTTGCGCTCCAGCGAGCGCGGCAGGGAAACCCGCAGGAAATAGCCGAAGAACTGCAGATAACCCAGGCCAGTCATCATGCCCAGCACCGGCGGCAGATGCAGGAAGGAATGGCACAGCACGGCGGTGACGATGGTCAGCAGAAACAGCCCCACAATCCGGCGTGCGCCGCGTTTCATTTCCACGTTCTCGTCCAGGCTGTGCGGCTTGTGGCTGGGGATGAACAGGCTCATCACAATGGCAGGAACCAGGAAATTCACAATGGAGGGAACCAGCAGCCGGAAAAACTCTCCGAATTCCACCACGCCGGCCTGCCACACCATCAGTGTGGTGATGTCGCCGAAGGGACTGAAGGCGCCACCGGCATTGGCCGCAATCACGATGTTGATGCAGCACAGATTGATGAAGCGCGCGTTGCCTTCCGCCACTTTCAGCACCACGGCACACATCAGCAGCGCGGTGGTGAGGTTGTCGGCGATCGGCGAAATCCAGAATGCCAGCCAGCCGGTGAGCCAGAACAGAGTGCGGAAACTGAAACCCTTGCGCACCATCCAGGCCCGCAGCGCCTCGAATACATTGCGCTCCTCCATGGCGTTGATGTACGTCATCGCCACCAGCAGGAACAGCATCAGTTCGCTGAATTCCAGAAAGGTTTCACGGAAAGCGTGCTCGGACTCGGTGGGCATGCCTTCGCTGACATACACCGCGCCGATCAGTCCCCAGATCAGGCCCGCCGCCACCAGTACCGGCTTGGATTTGCGCAGGTGAATCTTCTCCTCCGCCATCACCAGCAGATAGGCCACCACGAAAATCGACAGCGCCACGCCGCCCACGGTGGAGTCGGTCAGGTTGATGGCGCCCGTCGTGGCAAAAACGGGGCTGCAGGCCAGCAGCAGGATGATGGAGAGCAGAGGCTTGAAAAAGGGCCGGCGGGTGGGCATGTCAGGTTCACTCCCTGTGGATCAGGACGGACGCACTGTTCGCTGATGAATGCAAAGTCCTTGTTGTGCAAGGCAAGCAATGCAATGAATACTACTCCGGATTGTAGTCCGCTTTCCTGCAGGAGGTTGGTTTCAGCATGATGGAGGTCAAGTGTTTGCACTCGCTGGTGCTGGAACAGCCATCTGCGCCGGGGCGTCCGTCGCACCTGAGCGCGGCCAGCGGGCTGGTGTGTGTGCAGCAGCATGCCTATGTGGTGGCCGATGACGAGTTTCACCTCGGCCTGTTTGATCTTGGCGGTGCAACGCCAGGCTCCCTGCTGAAACTGTTTCCCGGCGAGTTGCCGGATGACAAGGCCGAACGCAAGGCGCAGAAACCGGATCTGGAAGCGCTGGTCCAGCTGCCGCCCTTGCCGGGGCTGCCGTGGGGCGCGCTGCTGGCGCTGGGGTCCGGCTCGAAGAAAAACCGGCGTACCGGCGTGCTGCTGCCGCTGGATGCCGCAGGTGCCATCAGCGGTCCGCCGCAACATCTGGCGCTGAAGAATCTGTACAAGGCACTGGAAGATCACCTGGGCGACCTGAATATCGAAGGCGCGTTTGTCAGCGGTGACCGGCTGATGCTGCTGCAACGCGGCAACAAGAAGAGCAAGCTGAATGCTCTGATTGACCTGCCGCTGGCCGATGTGCTGCTGGCGCTGCACAATCCCGGGCTGGACATTGACGTTAAAAAACGCCAGATCACTGCGTTCGATCTGGGTCTGGTTGACGATGTGCCGCTGGCCTTCACCGATGGTGCCGTGCTGCCCAATGGCGATTTTGTGTTTTCCGCCGTGGCGGAAAATACCGACGACAGTTATCAGGATGGCGCCTGTCTCGGTGCGGTGCTTGGCGTGGCCCGTGTCGACGGTCGCATTCTGTGGCGCCAACCCCTGCAGCAGCCGTGGAAAGTGGAAGGCGTCTCCGCCCGCCTCCAAGACGGACACATTCAGGTGCTGATGGTCACTGATGCAGACGATCCGCTGGTGCCGGCAGCGCTGCTGTCGGCGCAGATCGACGGCTATCCTTTTATCTGATTCCACCTCATTTGCATTCACAGGAATTCAATCATGACTGACACACCTCCTCTTACCGGCAAGGCCCGAAAACTGTGGGACAAGCTGTCTGCACGGGAGCGGGAGGCGTTCCTGCAACGCTTTCGTGAACTGGATGCTGGCACCCTGTCGCAGGAGGACGCCTGCCGCGAGATCGAAGCGGTCATTGCGCAGTTCGCGCAGCAGCAACCGCAGCTGTCGGGCAAGGTGGACAGCAGCAGCGTGTGTTCGTTCTGTGGCAAGGGTTTCCTGCATGCGGAAGGCATGGTGAAGGCGAAATCCGGCGCGGTGATCTGCAAGGCCTGCGTGGAAAAATTCCGCCAATAAAAAAACCGGCTGCGTCGCCACAGCCGGTTTTCTGTTTTCTGCGGGGTTGTACGGTTACTGCACGGAGGTAGTGAACTGTACTACCGGGCAGCCCTGCTCGCGCTTGAGCAGCACGGTGCGGGCGCACACTTCAACAGTGTGGTCGCCGGCCAGCAGACGGCTCAGGTGGATGGTTTCGCGGTGTTTCCACACCGACCAGCCGCCGCCGTCCACACGGTAACGGTGCTCCAGCAGACCCAGCGACGGGTTCGGGTTGATGCCGTCCACGTCGATGGTCACTTCACCGTTGTTGACGGTCACCGCGTTGCTGGTGACCACGCCGGTGGAGCTGACGCTTTCCTGGTTCACGGTAATGTTCTGGGTGGTGTAATCCACCAGAGTGGTGGGCGCAGTCGCGGCGGCCGTGGTGGCCAGCGGAATCAGGTCACCGGCCAGCGACAGGCTGTTGTTGCCCGAACCGGCAATCCAGAAATCACGCATGTGCAGGGTGTGGTTGTAGATGCGCGGCAGCGGCACCACTTTCAGCTTCTCGGCCAGACGCGGCATCACCGCCGGCATGAAGTAATCCAGCGTGCCGTTGATGAACGCCGGCGGAATCAGCAGCATCGCATTGCTCTCGGTTTTCGAGATGAAGATGGTGGGCAGCTGTTCGATACCGATGCTCAGGTAGCCGTCGTCGGTGGTGTTGATTTCGAACGGTACTTCCAGATCGAAGGTCGCGCCGAACAGGGTGCGGTATTCACCCCACTCGGGCTTGTACAGGTCGAAGTACAGTTTCACGTCGGTCCAGCCGAATTTGCCGGGAGCGCCGTCTTCACTGGGCATGAACTTGATGAACGGCGCGCTGGCCGGCTCGATGCGCATGCCGATCTTGTTGCCTTCGCCGAAATCAGTGCCTTCGGCATACACCTGGATACCTTCCTGGGTCGCGTTCGGATAAATCTCCGGACGGATTTCCATGGTGGTCACGCCGGCTTCATGCGCCGCCAGGAATGCCTGGTTGATCACGTTGGCGGAAATCGACGCGCCGAAATCAAACGGTTCGCCTTCAGGAGTGGTGGCGCCCAGGGACGGGGTTTCACCTTCCACATAAAGCGAGCCCAGTGCGCCCGGCACAGCCGGATTCGGTTCCGGTGCCCAGATGCGGGTGGCCAGATCAACGGTGATGCCACGGTTGGCGCTGTCGAGGAATTCCGGCAGGGCGCGGATGTTCAGCTTCTCGCCGTCATCCAGGGTTACCAGATGCAGCTTGATGGGGATGTCCTCGATGAACTTGGAGGCAATCGGCATGATGACCTGTTCCAGAATGTCGATGAACAGCGGCTTCATCAGTGCCACGACGCCGCTCACCATCAGGCTGGTGATCTTGTTGAGGAAGCTGGGCACATACTGGAAGGTCAGGTTGACGAAGCTGTTGGTGACTTTGGTGTTGGACAGGGCCAGATCCAGGTCGGCGTTGACGATGTCCATCAGGATGTCGGTGTTCAGCTTCACGTCATCCATCTGCGCGGTGACTTTCGAGGAGTAGGGCAGGAAGCTGATGTGGCCGCTCAGTTGCAGGCCCAGCTTGAAGTTGTCCACGTCCAGGAAGGTGTCGATGTTTTCGTTGTCTTCCACGTTCAGCGCCATGTTGATGTCGTCGAACGACAGCTGGTTCACCGTGGCTTTCAGTTCAAAAATCGGCACGAAGAAAATATCGAAGTCGGCGATGGTGATCGGATCGATGCCGGCCAGGATGGATGAGAAGTTGGTTTTCAGCAGTTCCTGTCTCAGCGCGCTGGTGAGGAAGTTCAGGCCGCCCTGGTTCAGACGCGCGGAAATGCCGCTGAACTGATTGTCGTTGCGTGCCAGATCGGTGGTGCTGGTGTGGCCGAAGTTGTCGCTGGCAACGAAGGTGTGGAACGGCTGGTCGTTGAACGGCACGCTGAAGCCATTCTTGGCGTCGAGCGTGATGGCCACGCCATCCAGCGCAACGCTGGCGATGCCGCCCTTGTCTTCAACGTAGCCGGTCACGATTTTGTTGGTGTGATCGGTGTCGAGAATCCGGATCGCGGGGCCCTCGGTGTCGTAGTAGAACGCCACCTGCTTGACGGCCTTGTTGGCGGTCACGCGGAAGATGTTGCGGCCGGGATACACCACGTCGGACAGCTGGTCGCCGGAGGCGGTGGCGCCGGTGCTGGTGACGGCGAAGCGATCGGTCACGATGGTGGTGTTGAGCTGGATTTTGAGATCGGTGGGAGCGCCACCGGTGAACGTCAGCGAGAAAGCTGCAGGTTTTTCATCGTCGACGAAATTGTTGGTGGGTGCCGTAATGTTGGCTTGCTTGCAGGCGGCCAGGCCGAGAACTGAAAGCAAAAACAACAGGGTTTTTATTGTTTTCACGTTGTGCCCCTTTGGATGAACAAGTCCGGATTTTTGTTTTTGGAAGACGGCTGCCGGTTTCGCAATCCGGCAGTGACATCATGGTGAACAAAGAATGCACCAGTGAACTCATCCTACCGGAGCGCTGCATACAGTAAAGTTAAATTTGTTTGTCGCTTGTGACTGATTGGTTAATCAAAAGCAGGGGTGCGGCGAAGTGTCTGACATTAAAGGATGGCGCGAAAGCCGTTCTGTAAGCGTATGTAACCGGCATCTCCCAAAAGCCGATTAGGTGCCGGTTACAGGGCTGGCTGCCGATGCCGCCGAGCATTCACTCGAACGAGTAGACGCCGACGCCCTGGATCGTCACGCTGCCGGGGCCCTGACCGAACTGCTGCTGGTAGAGTTCGCGCAGGGGCAGCAGATCGAAGCGCTGTTCGCGGGTGATCCGGGCGTCGCAGTTATCGCGGCTGGTGTGGGTCAGCAGTGCTGGTGCCTGTGCCGGCTTGCCGGGCAGCAGCTGATGGGCGATGTTCAGGTCGAAATCGTGATCGCCGCAACCGCCGTTGTATTGCAGCGTCAGGCTGGCCACGTCGTCCTGGATGCGGGCCTTCACCAGTTTGAATGGGGGGCTGGTATGAGTGTCCACCAGCAGTGTCACCATCTTCACCGGCTCATCGCAAGCGCTGTCGAAACCGGTGCCTGCCCCGGCCTGGTCGACCAGGTCCTCGCCGCTGTGCTGATTGCAGTCCAGACTGCCGGCCTCGGCAACGGCCAGCGGCGCCAGCAGGGCGAGCGAAAAAATGATTCGTTTCATGCGCGATACGTCCTGTGATTTTTTTTGTTCTGGAGGATGGGGCGGATAAAAGCGGTGCAGAGACTAACACCAAGTGGCTGTCAGTTTTGCAAAGGTGTTGGCAAATTTGCAGATGCGTTCAGGGCGATGGGTTCAGCGTGCTGCAGAAGCAGCCAAATACCAGGGTATTGATAATGCTGACAGGCTGTTGCGCGCGCACGGCCTGCAGCACCGGTTCCAGATAACTGTTCTCGCTGTTGCAGACGCCTTCCTGGTGATAGGGGCCGAAATAGGCCAGTTCGCCCCGCGCATCCAGCACCATCACCGCCGGCGTCGCACTGATCCACTGGAACAGATCCGGCACGCTGGCCTGCATCTTCTCCAGTTGTGCGCGATCCAGTGTCAGCACCTGGATGCCCTGCTGTTGCAGCAGCGGTGTCTGCAGCTGGTGATAGGCGTCCACCAGTTTTTCGCAGCTGCAGCCGGCCTGGGTGAAGCGGATGAAGGCTGGCTGCGTGAACGACAGCTGCGGCTGTGTGGCCAGCAGGGCGGATTTGAAGCGGGCCAGGGTGGCGGTGTCGCTGAACGGATGCGGTGCGGCCTGTGCGGGATCGAACCACTGCTGCGGCTGACGCAGGGAAAACCACAGCAGGCCCGCCACTAGCACCAGCCAGAGCGCCAGAATGGCATACAGCCAGAGGGTGCGCCCCTTGCCGGGGGCGGGGCTGCTGTCGGGAAGCGGGGCGGGCATGTCCATGCAGATGCTCATCGCGAGAAAAGGTTGAAGCATCGCAGTTTAACAGGAGGGTTTCGGGGAGTGCCAACAGCGCCTAGAATCCGCTTCACATCATTGTCTTTCTTGTCTGCCGGGAGTTTCCGCCATGAGCAACACCACCGCCATCGAAGCCGCCGTGTTCCGCCGTCTGCTGCAGCATCTGGATGAACACAAGGAAGTGCAGAACATCGATCTGATGAATCTGGCGGGATTCTGCCGCAACTGTCTGGCGAAATGGATGGTGACGGCGGCGCAGGAGCAGGGCGAGACCCTGACCTATGAGCAGGCGCGGGAAAAGATCTACGGCATGCCCTACGACGAGTGGAAGCAGCTTTACCAGAAGGAAGCGAGTGCGGAGCAGCTGGCGCAATTCAGCCAGCGCAAGGAGTGACATATTTCCTCGCTGCCGGTCTGTCCGCTGTGTGCGGGTAATTGCATCCGTATGTGGCATCGCGTCGAGCGTGCTGCGGGTGTACGCGATTATCTGCACTGCGCTGACTGTGCGCTGGTGTTCGTGCCGGCGCAGTTTCATCTGGATGCGGCGGCGGAAAAGGCCGTGTACGACCTGCATCACAATGATCCCGCCGATGCCGGTTATCGCCGCTTTCTTTCCCGCCTGACGCAGCCGCTGCTGCAGCGACTGCCGCCACAATCCCGCGGTCTGGACTTTGGTTGTGGTCCCGGTCCGGCGCTGGCACAGATGCTGAGCGAGAGTGGCCACAGCGTTGCGCTGTACGACAAGTTTTATTTTCCCGATGCCACGGTGTTGCAGGGCGAATATGATTTTGTCTGCGCCACCGAAGTGCTGGAGCATCTGGCCGATCCGCGCGCGGTGTTGCAACAGCTGTTCGGCATTCTGCGCAGTGGCGGCTGGCTCGCCATCATGACCAAGCGCGTGCGCGACCAGGCGGCGTTCGCGCGCTGGCATTACATCAACGATCCCACCCATATCATTTTTTTCAGCGACGCCACGTTTCAGTGGATTGGAAATCACTGGAATGCCCGCGTGGAAGTGCTCGGCGCCGATGTTGTGCTGCTGCAGAAAAGCTGAACGCAAAAGGTAAACAGACTCGCCGGCCATGTTCTTGTGCGGTGTCGTGCGCGCTGCCGCTGGACGGCATTCCTGCGCCCGCGTTATGGTGTCGCGACTTGCCGTTTCCGTGGAGATTTACGACATGCATCCCGACCGCAGCCTGCAGGTGAAATCTGGCGATGTGCGACTGGCCGTCAACCTTTATGGCGCGGAACAACAATCCACGCTGATCCTGGTGCACGGCTATCCCGATTGCAGCGATGTTTGGTCGCAGTTGCTGGCGCCGCTGAGTCAGCGTTTTCGCGTGGTGACTTACGATGTGCGCGGTGCGGGGCAGTCGTCAGTGCCGGCAACTACGAAAGATTACGCACTGGAAAAACTGGCGGCGGATTTTCGCGCCGTGCTGGATGCCGTGAGTCCGGATCAGCCGGTGCATCTGGTGGCGCACGACTGGGGTTCGATCCAGAGTTGGGAGTCGGTGACCGATCCGCAGCTGCGATCCCTCCTCAAATCTTTCACTACTATTTCCGGCCCCTGTTTCGATCATGTCGGTTTCTGGATGCACGACGCCATCAGGTCGCGCTCGCTTGCGGAACTCCGCGCGGTGGCTGGGCAGATGGTCAGTTCCTGGTATATCTGGATGTTCCAGCTGCCGTTGGTGGCGCCGTTGCTGTGGAAAACGCTGCTGGGCAAACACTGGCACCGGATGCTGGCGCGCTCGCAGGGTGTGATTGCCGAGCCAACCGCGACGCAGGAAAAGGACGGCGTGAATGGCATTGGATTGTACCGCGCCAACATCCTGCGACTGTTGCGGCCGCAGCAGCGTTTCACGTCGGTGCCAGTGCAGCAGATCATTCCGGTGAACGATGATTTTGTAACGCCTGATCTGGTGCGCCAGTGCGCGCAGCCGTGGGTGGAAAAGTTGTGGAGTCGCGAGGTGGAGGCCGGTCACTGGATGCCGCTGAGTCATCCTCAATTGCTGGCGCAGATGATTGTTGAATTCGCGGATTGCATCGACGGCGGAGAGGAAAGCGCGGCGTTGCAGCGTGCCCGCTGCCAACAAAAAAGGGCCTGAAATATCAGGCCCTTTTTGTGTTCCGCTGGAGCGCGCGAATTACTTCTTCGCCGCTTCAACCGACTTCAGGATGATGGCCTTGGCTTCGGCAGCGCCGGCCCAGCTGTCCACTTTCACCCACTTGCCGGGTTCCAGATCCTTGTAGTTCTCGAAGAAATGCTCGATCTGCTTGATCAGCAGTTCCGGCAGATCGGTGTATTCCTTCACATGCTTGTACAGAACGGTCAGCTTGTCGTGGGGAACGGCCAGGATCTTGGCGTCGGAGCCGGCTTCGTCGGACATGTTCAGCACGCCAACCGGGCGGGCGCGGATCACGGAGCCGGGCACCACGGGGTACGGGGTCACTACCAGCACGTCCAGCGGATCGCCGTCTTCGCCCAGGGTGTTGGGAACGTAGCCGTAGTTGGCGGGGTAGAACATCGGGGTCGCCATGAAGCGGTCAACGAAGACGGTGTCGCTGTCCTTGTCGATTTCGTATTTGATGGGGGTGCTGTTGGCCGGGATTTCGATGGCCACGTAGATTTCGTTGGGGATGTCCTTGCCGGGGGGGATTGCGTTGTAGCCCATGGTCAAACCTTTCTGTCTGTAGGGTTGGGTGAATGTTCGGGGGTGAAAAAAGTCGGCGGATTATACCCGAAGCCTGCGGCGCAGCCTAGGCGGGGCCGCCGGGCGGAACGGCTGGCCAGAAGGCTTGGCTGGCAAGGGTGGCCGGCAGGGCGGCATTCGGGAACGACCTTCAAGGGTAAGGGGAGTTCGGTATCGTTCATTCCCGCCACTGGCACCTGGGGTAAGGGGCCAGTGGAATGCCGCCCGCCAGCCTGGAGCCGGCACGAGGGCCGGTCCGTGACAGGTCAGGGTAGATGACCTGTTGAGGACAGGGTGAGGCCAATCACCCCGCCCGCAACGCGGGTGGCGGACCTGCCGTCAGGCCTGGTCCGCGCCGGTGTCAGGGGCAGTGCTCAGCCGGGGAAAACCTCCACCCGGCCGGCGTTTTCCCGCACCTGATACACCGGAATCTTCACGTCTTCTTCCAGACATTCGCCAGTGGCCAGATCGAAATGCTGCTTGTAGATGGGCGACGCCACCACGGTGCGGCCCTTCAGATCGCCCACGATGCCACGCGACAGCACGTTGGCGTCGCTGAACGGATCGTGGTTGTCGATGGCGTACAGTTCGGTCTTGCCCTGGCTGGCCAGCTTGAAGATTGCCACCTGGCGATCGCCCACCTTGGCGCACACGCCCAGGTTCGGCAGCAGATCCTGCGCGCTGCACACGGGTACCCAGTTCAGTTCGACTTTTGCGTTCATGGCGGTCTCCTTCACACTGCTACCAGTTGAATGCGTTTTTCTTCCACGGTGGCCGGCCGGATCTGGCCACGCTCATTGACGAATACCACGTTGGAATCCTTCTCGTCGCTGTTGACGAAGTGGCGGAAACGCTTGAGTTTGTCGGGCGATTCCACGGTGGTGCGCCACTCGTCCTGATAGGTGTTCACCACATGCGCCATCTGCTGTTCCAGTTCTGCTGCCATGCCCAGCGAGTCGTTGATGATCACGTCTGCCAGATATTTCAGGCCACCTTCCAGGTTGTCGAGCCACACCGAGGTGCGCTGCAGACGGTCGGCGGTCTTGATGTAGAACATCAGGAAGCGGTCGATGTACTGGATCAGGGTGGCGTCATCCAGATCGGAGGCGATCAGATCGGCGTGACGGGGTTTCATGCCGCCGTTGCCGCACACGTACAGGTTCCAGGTTCGAGGTCGCGTTTGAACCAGGCTTCCTGCATTTCGAGGCACTCGCGGGTGCAGCCGGACACGGCGAACTTGATCTTGTGCGGCGAGCGCAGGCCCTTGTAGCGGTTCTCCAGGCGGATGGCCATGCCGACGCTGTCGAGCATGCCGTAGCGACACCAGGTGGAACCGACGCAGCTTTTCACGGTGCGCAGCGACTTGCCGTAGGCGTGGCCGCTTTCGAAGCCGGCGTCGATCAGTTCTTTCCAGATCAGCGGCAGTTCATGCACCTGCGCGCCGAACAGGTCGATGCGCTGGCCGCCGGTGATCTTGGTGTACAGGTTGAATTTCTTGGCGACGGCACCGATGGCGATCAGGCCGTCCGGGGTGATTTCACCGCCGGGCACGCGCGGCACTACGGAATAGGTGCCGTCCTTCTGCATGTTCGCCATGAAGTAGTCGTTGGTGTCCTGCAGGCCGGCGTGTTCGGTCTTCAGGATGTAATCGTTCCAGCACGAGGCCAGCACGGAGGCGGCCAGCGGCTTGCAGACGTCGCAGCCTTTGCCTCTGCCGAATTTGGTGATCAGTTCGTCGAAGGAGCGGATATTGTTGACGCGCACCAGGTGATAGATTTCCTGGCGCGAGTACGGGAAGTGTTCGCACACATCCTTCTTCACTTCGATGCCGAGTTTCGCCAGTTCCGCGTTCATTACCTGGCCGACCAGTGCGGTACATCCGCCGCAGCTGGTGCCGGCTTTGGTGGCGGCTTTCAGTGCGCCCAGTTCGGTGATGCCGCTCTGCACGCTGCAGCAGATCTGGCCCTTGGAAACGTTGTTGCACGAGCAGATCTGCGCGCTGTCCGGCAGCTTGTCCACGCCCATCGCCGGAGCGGCGGCGCCATCGCGCTGCGGCAGGATCAGCATGTCGGGGAATTCCGGCAGCTCGATGTTGTTCAGCATCATCTGCAGCAGGGTGCCGTAGTTTTCCGCTTCACCCACCAGCACCGCGCCCAGCAGATATTTGTTGTCGTTGCTGACGACGATTTTCTTGTAGACCTTGTTCACTTCGTCGACGAAGGAATAGCTTTGCGCGCCTTTGGTGGTGCCGTGCGCGTCGCCGATGCTGGCCACGTCCACACCCATCAGCTTGAGCTTGGTGCTCATGTCGGCGCCCTTGAATTCGTTTTCAAGCTTGCCGGTGATCGCGTCGACCGCCACCTGCGCCATCTGGTAGCCCGGTGCCACCAGACCGAAGATGCGGCCATTCCACAGCGCGCATTCGCCGATGGCGAACACATCCGGATCGGAGGTCTGGCAGAAGTTGTTGACGCTGATGCCACCGCGCTCGCCCATGGTCAGGCCGGCCTGCTTGGCCAGTTCGTCGCGGGGACGGATGCCGGCAGAAAACAGGATCAGGTCGGTTTCCAGTTCGCTGCCGTCGGCGAAGCACATTTTCAGCAGACGGTCGCTGCCGTTTTCAATGCTCTGGGTGTTCTTGCCGGTGTGCACTTTCACGCCCAGTTCTTCAATCATGGAGCGCAGCAGCTTGCCGCCGCCGTCGTCCACCTGCACCGCCATCAGGCGCGGCGCGAATTCCACCACGTGGGTTTCCAGTCCCAGGTCGCGCAGTGCCTTGGCTGCTTCCAGGCCCAGCAGACCGCCCCCCACCACCACGCCCACGCGGCTTTTGGCTGCGTTGGCCTTGATGGCTTCCAGGTCTTCAATGGTTCGGTAAACCAAGCATTCGGGGCGATCTTTTCCTGGAATCGGTGGCACAAAGGGATAGGAGCCGGTGGCCAGCACCAGCTTGTCATAGGGAACGGTGTCCCCTTTGGCCGTGGTAACGGTTTTGGCGGCGCGGTCGATGGCGACCGCCTTGTCGTTGAGGCGCAGGTTGATGCCATTCGCCTCGAAAAATCCGGGTTGCACGAGGGACAGGTCCTCGGCGGTCTTGCCGCTGAAGTACGCCGACAGGTACACGCGATCGTAGGCCGGACGCGGTTCCTCGCAGAAGGTGGTGATGTCGAAGGATGCGGCGCTTTCACTGGCAGCCAGCTGCTCCAGGAATTTGTGCCCGACCATTCCGTTTCCGATGACGACGACTTTTTGCTTGCTCACAGCGAACTCCACTTTACCTATACAAACCGGGTCGACCTGAAACAGTCACTGCGGCCCGGTTTTGGCCGATAGTAAAAACCTTACGGAAACGTATTTAGCAACTAGTGTGCCCACTGCAGGAATTTGGGGGGAAGGCGGCGAAAAAAGGCGGAAATCAGGTGGTTGGTGGGTGCGCGAAGCCAAAATGCACGCTAATGGTTCATGCGTTTTGCGCAAGTGCACGCCAGTGGTTCATGGCCAAAATGGTGCAGCTTGCAAAAAGGTTCATTAATGGAGCGCAAACGGAATTTGTGTGACGCATTGCGGTGCAATTTCGTCTGTGTCAGCGGCTGCCCAGCAGGGTCTTGATTTCCGCGACGCAGGAACCGCAGTTGGTGCCGGCCTTCAGCAGGCGGCCCACGTCGGCGGCGCTGGTGAGGTTGTGTTCGCGGATGGCCTTGAGGATGGTTTTCTCGCCCACGCCGAAGCAGGCGCAGACGGTGCGGCCGCAGTCTTCCACCCCGGCGGGGCTGCGACCGGACAGCAGGGCCTTGCGGTCCAGCGGTTCCAGGGTGGATTTGGCGAACAGCGAGGCCATCCAGCCGCGGTCGGCGCTGGCGATGGCGGCTGAGCGGGCCGGACCGGCAAAGGCGCAGCCGTGCAGCTGGTCCTGCTCGATCCAGGCCCAGCGGAAACTGCCCTGCAGCGGATCTTCGTAGAACAGGCTGGGGGCGTCGTCGGCGCGGGCCAGTCCCAGTTGCTGCGCCAGGGCATGCCAGTTAGTGATGTCGCCGGTGCCGGCAAATTCGTAACGGAAGAACTGTTCGCCGCGGATTTTCACCGCCCAGTCGCAGGCCGGCAGCGGCAGTTCCTGGCGGGAAAAGGCGAAGCCGGTCCAGTCCGGTTGCCAGGGTTCGATGGCGCAGGGGGTGTGCTTGGATTCGGGCTGGCCGGAAAACGGGTCGGTGGCCGGGTTGACCAGCGCGCCGACGCGGGCGTGGCGGGCGAACTGGTCGTTCCAGTGCATGGGGATGAACAGGTCGCCGGGGCGCACGGTCGGGGTGACGTTCACCCGCGCCAGCATGCTGCCCCAGGGGCTGCGGATACGGGCCAGACTGGCGTTGCAGATGTTGTGGCTGGCGGCGGTGTCCGGGTGGATTTCCACGAACGGTTCCGGCTTGTGGGCATTTAATTGCGGGGCCAGCGCGGTGCGCGTCATGGTGTGCCACTGGTCGCGGATGCGGCCCGTGTTCAGCGCCAGCGGAAATTCGGTGGACACGGCGTGGGCCGGGGCGCGGGTCTGCAGGGCGACGAAGCGCGCCTTGCCGTTGGCGGTGCTGAAGCGGCCGTCGCTGTACAGGCGGGCGGTGCCGGCGGCGCCGGGCTGCAGCACCGGCCACTGCACGGGTTGCAGGGCGTCGTATTCGGCGTTGGAAAGCTGGCTGAGTCCGCCGATATTGAAGGCGCGAAAGCCGGTGCTGCCGGTTTCGGGTAAATTGTTTTCCGGCGCGCCATTTTCAAACGCACTGAGCGCGGCGTGTTCGCGGAATATGTCGGCGGCACAGGTGTAGGCAAAGTGCTCGGCAAAGCCCATGGCGCTGGCCACGTCCGCCAGGATGCGCCAGTCCTGCCGGGCTTCACCGGCGGCGGGCAGCAGCGCGCGCTGGCGCGAGATGCGGCGTTCGGAATTGGTGACAGTGCCGTCCTTCTCCCCCCAGCCAGCGGCCGGCAGCAGCACATGCGCCAGCGCAGTGGTGTCGGTTTTTTCGATGCAGTCGGACACCACCACCAGCGGACAGGCGCGCAGCGCCCTCACCACCTGATCGGCATTCGGCAGGCTCACCGCCGGATTGGTGCCCATGATCCAGATGGCTTTTATTTTTCCCGCTTCCACCGCGTTGAACAGCTCCACTGCTTTCAGGCCGGGGCCGCTCACCATGCGCGGCGCGTTCCAGAAGCGCTGCACGCGGTCCACCTGCTCGCGGCTGAAATCCATGTGCGCCGCCAGCTGGTTGGCCAGGCCGCCCACCTCGCGTCCGCCCATGGCATTGGGCTGGCCGGTGAGGGAAAAAGGCGACGCGCCGGGTTTGCCGATGCGGCCGGTAGCCAGATGGCAGTTGATGATGGCGTTGACCTTGTCGGTGCCGCTGCTGGACTGGTTCACGCCCTGCGAAAAACAGGTGACAGTGCGCGCGGTGCCGGCAAACCAGTCATAAAACTGCTGCACTTTTTCCGCCGGCAGATCGCAGGCGTGGGCAACGAAATCCAGCGACGGTGCATCGTTGCGCGCCAGTTGCAGCGCCTCGGCAAAACCGTCGGTGTGCTGTTTGATGTAGGCGGAGTCCACCGCGTTGCGCTGTGCCAGATAATGCAGCAGGCCGTTGAACAGCTTGACGTCGGTGCCCGGTTGCAGCGGCAGGTGCAGGTCGGCGATTTCACAGGTGGCGGTTTCGCGCGGATCGATCACCACCACTTTCATCTGCGGGCGCTGCGCTTTTGCCGCCTTGATGCGCTGGAACAGGATCGGATGGCACCACGCTGTATTCGAGCCGGTCAGCACGATCAGATCGGCGATTTCCAGATCCTCGTAACAGGCGGGCACGCTGTCTTCGCCAAAGGCGCGCTTGTGGCCGGCCACGGCGGACGACATGCACAGACGGGAATTGGTGTCGATGTTGCCGCTGCCGATGAAGCCTTTCATCAGCTTGTTGGCAACGTAATAGTCTTCCGTCAGCAGCTGGCCGGAGACGTAAAAGGCCACAGCGTCGGGGCCGTGTTCAGCGATCGTTTGCCGGAATTGCTGTGCCACGTAATCAATGGCCTGCTGCCAGCTGGCGCGCACGCCGTGAATCTGCGGATGCAGCAGGCGACCGTCTTCGCGCAGGGTGTGGGCGAGGGTGGAGCCTTTTGAACACAGCTTGCCGAAGTTCGCCGGATGCTGCGGGTCGCCCTTCACCGGCGCGCTGTTGCCGTCGCGGCTGGCGCTGATGCCGCAGCCCACGCCGCAGTAGGCGCAGGTGGTTTGAATGGGGGCGGAAACGCTGGCAACGGGCATCGGGTGTGGTGACTCGTGTGGTTCAGGCGGCGGCAGAATAGGGCGAGTTCTGCTGCGGGTCCAGACAAAAATCCTTGCCGAAAATCAGCAGGTCGCGCCAGGCGCTGATGTCGGCGCGCTGCTGGATCAGGTCGAAAAACCAGGCGCCGTCCTGGGTGTCGCCATACAGGATCACGCCTTCCAGACGATTGTCTTTCAGCACCAGCTTCTTGTAGTGGCCCAGGGCTCGATCATGGAAGGTAATGGTTTCAGCCGCGTGATCACCGAGAAAATTGCCGGCGGAAAACACATTGATGCCGGTGATTTTCAGCTTGGTGGCCTGGGCTTTCTGCACGTAGCGGGCGATGCCCAGTTCTGCCAGATGGTTCGCGCAGACGCGGGCCTGGTCGTACAGCGGCGCCAGCAGGCCGAACAGCTGGCCGCGATGCTGCACGCACTCGCCCACCGCATAAATTGCCGGATCGAAGGTTTGCAGGGTGTCGCTCACCAGGATGCCGTTGTTGCACTGCAGGCCGGCGGCGCGGGCCAGTTCCACATTGGGCGTGATGCCGGTGGCCATCACCACCATGTCGGCCAGCAGGCTGCGGCCGTCGGCAAAATGGAGTTGCTGCACGTTGCCGTGTACGTCCCCGCTGAAGCCGCTGGTGCGGGCATTCATGCAGAAATCGATACCCTTGTCGCGCAGGTTTTTTTCCAGCAGGCGGCCAGCGGTTTCATCCAGCTGCTTGTTCAGCAGGGTGTCGCTGCTATGCACCACGGTCACCTGCATGCCCTGCTGGCGCAGGCCGCTGGCGGCTTCCAGTCCCAGCAGGCCGCCACCGATCACCGCCACATGACGCAGTTGCCGGCTCAGGTGCAGCATGCGGTTCACGTCGCGGATTTCGCGGAAAGTAAGAATATTGTTGAGATCGTTGCCCGGCACCGGCAGGCGCACCGGCAGCGAGCCGGTGGCCAGAATCAGCTTGTCGTAGGGAATGGTCAGCCCGGACGCGGTGTGAATTTCGCGGTGGACGCGGTCGATGTGCAGCGCTTTTTCACCCTTGTGAAAATGCAGGCCGTTGCGGGCATACCAGTCATCATTATTAAGGATGATCTGCTCGACATTCTTTTCCCCCGCCAGCACCGGCGACAGCATGATGCGGTTGTAATTGCCGTGGTTTTCCTCGCCGATCACGCTGATGTCATAGCGGTCCGGCGCGATGGCCAGCAGTTCTTCCAGCGTGCGGATGCCGGCCATGCCGTTGCCGATCAGAACCAGGCGCGGCTTGTGTCGGGATGTGCTGCGTGCGTTGCGGGCTGTCATGCGTCTACTCCTCTGCATCCACTTTGGAGGTAGAGCAATCCCTGTGCCAGCGGGCAGCCGGGCTGGGGGTGTAAAGGCAGCCAGCGGCAAAACAGGCAGGTTGCCGGGAAAAATGCTCCATAACGAACGGCGGTGTGCAGGTTTGTGCACTTTATGAGGGCGTTTTGTGGTGGCTGACAAAGTCTGTTTGGTAATCAGATGGTGCGACATGGGTGACTATCGTGCTCCATTCTGTTTCAGTGCGGTTTTTTGTTCGCCATAACGTGCACCCACAGCAGGCAATTCCGGTTTTTTGCGTCCCGTTTTGGTGAGTGGCATACGGGTTGCAGACATCCCCGCAAGCGCGCTGTGTGCTGTAGCAATGGAGAACCCCTGATGAGTGGCGCAACCCTGAATCTGCTGGACCTGAAAAACCCCAGCATCCGAACACTGCATTTTTCCTGGATGGCTTTCTTCATTACCTTCGTGATGTGGTTTGGTCTGGGCCCGCTGGCGGCGTTCATCAAGACTGAATTTGCCCTGACCGAACCGGAGTGGAAAGCACTGCTGATGCTGAACGTGGCGATCACCATTCCGTCGCGGATTCTGATCGGCATGCTGGTGGACAAGTTTGGTCCGCGCGCCATCTATGCCGCGCTGCTGGTGATCAGCGGTTTCATCTGTATCGCATTTGCCTGGGCGCAGGATTACACCCAGCTGGCGATTGCGCGCTTTCTGATGGGCTTTGTCGGCGCCGGTTTCGTGATTGGTATCCGCCTGGTGTCGGAATGGTTTCCGGCGCGCAACGTGGGGCTGGCGGAAGGTGTGTACGGTGGCTGGGGTAACTTCGGTTCCGCTGCTGCTGCTGCACTGCTGCCGCTGCTGGCTTCAGCGTTTGCACCCGAATACGGCTGGCGTTTCGCGCTGACCCTGGCGGGCGTGCTGTCGATCCTGTACGCGTTCGTGTTCTATCACTTCGTGCGTAATACCCCGAAAGGTTCCACCTATTTCAGCCCGAAAAAGAGCGGTGGTCTGGAAGTGAGTTCGTGGCGTGACCTGTGGTTCTACTACGCGATGAACCTGCCGCTGCACATTGCACTGGTGGTGCTGGTGTGGCGTCTGTCGCCGAGCAACCTGAACCTGCTGCCGCAATTCTGGGCCAACGCGGCGTATGTACTGATCTTCGCGCTGGCCGTGCTGCAGTTCCGCCAGATCTGGGAAGTGAATGCCGAGCATCTGCGCGCCGGCGTGCCGGAGAACCAGCGCTACAAGTTCAAGCAGGTTTCCATTCTGTCGCTGTCCTACTTTGCTTCCTTCGGTTCGGAAATCGCGGTGGTGTCCATGCTGCCGATCTTCTTCATGGAAACCTTTGGTCTGTCGCCGGTGCAGGCGGGCTTCTCCACCGCTGGTTTCGTGGTGGCGAACCTGATTGCGCGTCCCGGTGGCGGCTGGATGAGTGATCGCATCGGCCGGCGCAAGGCGCTGAGCATCCAGGTGGGCGGTCTGGCGGTGGGTTATGCGCTGATGAGTTTCATCGACGCCAGCTGGCCGCTGTGGGTCGCCATCGCCATCACCATTGCCAACTCGTTTTTCGTGCAGGCTGGTTGCGGTGGCGTGTATGCCGTGATTCCGCTGATCAAGCGCCGCATGACCGGCCAGATCGCCGGCATGGCCGGTGCGTATGGCAATGTTGGCGGCGTAATTTTCCTGACCGTGCTGTCGTTCGTGCATGCGTCCACTTTCTTCATGGTGATCGCCGTCTGTTCCGCCATCGTATTTGTCGCGGTACAGTTCCTGGATGAACCGGAAGGCCACATGGTGGAAGTGTTGCCGGATGGCACCGTGCAATTGATCGAAGTGGCCTGATACAGCATGACCGACCTGTCCCTGAAGAATCTGAAATCGCAACTGGCGATAAGCGCGGCGCAGCACTCCAGTGCCGGCGTCAAGCCGCGCAACGAAGACAGCATTGCGATCCAGATTCCACAGGGCAGCCTGCTCACCACCAAGGGCATCGTGGTGGCGATTGCCGACGGTGTCAGTGCAGCAGAAGCGGGGCGCGAGGCGTCCGAAATTGCAGTAAAGGGTTTCATCAACGATTACTACTCCACGCCGGATTCCTGGAGCGTGAAGCAGTCCGCACACAAGGTGCTGATTGCGCTCAACCGCTGGCTGTACGGCCAGGGCCAGAAATTCCTGGAAGCGGAAAAAGGTTACGTCACTACCTTCAGCACACTGATCCTGAAATCGCAGGCCGCCTACGTGTTTCATGTCGGCGACTCGCGCATCTACCGTCTGCGCGACGGCGCGCTGGAGCAGCTCACCCGCGATCACGTCGCGCGCATTTCCGCCGACCAGTGCTATCTGGCCCGCGCGCTCGGCATCGACGTGAATCTGGATGTGGATCTGAAAGTGCTGGACCTGCAGCCGGATGACCTGTTCCTGCTCACCACCGACGGTGTGCACGAAAAAATCGAGCCGCGGCACCTGCAACAACTGCTGCTGGACGGTGAGCACGATCTGGATGCGCTGGCGCAAACCCTGGTGCAGACCGCGCTGGAAAACGGCAGCGGCGACAACCTGTCCTGCCAGCTGGTGCGCATCGAACAGGTGGGCACCGAAACCAACGAGGATGTATTCCGCACGCTGCACCAGCTGCCGTTTCCGCCGGATCTGGGCGTGGGCATGAAACTGGACGGCTGGCGCGTGCAGCAGCAGTTGCACGCCAGTACCCGCAGCCAGCTGTATGTCGTGCAGCACGACGCCACCGGCCAGCGCGCGGTGATGAAAACGCCGTCGCGCAATTTCATCGACGATCCCGCCTACATCGAGCGTTTCCTGATGGAAGAGTGGGTGGGCCGTCGCATCGACAGTCCCTACGTGGTGAAAGTGGTGGAGCCGCCGGCGCAGCGCAGGTTTCTCTACTACCTGACGGAATATGTGGAAGGCCCGACCCTGGCGCAGGTGATCGAACGGCGCAATGCTCTGGACGTGACGGCGGTAGTGGCGATTGCCGACAGGCTGGCACAGGGCCTGCGCGCCTTTCACCGCCGCGAAACCCTGCATCAGGATCTGAAGCCGGACAACGTCGTCCTGCGCGGCGGCGATCCCGTCATCATCGATTTCGGTTCGGTGTACGTGGCGGGCGTGGACGAGATCGCCACCACCTTCGAGCGCGAACGGGCGCTGGGCACACTGGACTATTCCGCGCCGGAATACCGTCTGCAGCGGCCGCGCACCCCGGCCAGCGACCAGTTCTCTCTCGCCGTGGTGCTGTATGAACTGCTCACCGGCCAGCCGCCGTTTGGCGAGGCCTACCAGAAAGCGCAGAAGCCGCAGGATTTTCTCGCCCTGAAATACGTGCCGGCCTACCGCCGCAATCCGCTGGTCCCGCTGTGGATGGACGGCGCCCTGCGCAAGGCCCTGCACCTGAACGCCGAACTGCGCTACGAATCCCTGTCGGAATTCGTGCACGATCTGAAAAATCCCAATCCTGCCTTCCTCAAGGCCGACCAGCGTCCCCTGCTGGAAAAGGACCCGGTGCGGTTCTGGAAACTGCTGAGCGGGGCGCTGCTGGTCAGCAACCTGCTGCTGGTCGCGCTGCTGGTCTGGTAGCGGCCAGGTTGGCCACCTGTCGCCGATTCCGGTTTATACTCACCCGCTTTACATCGCAGCGGAAACCGGAAACGCGTCATGGAACACACCTACCGCCTCGTTATTGCCTGCCCCGACAAAGTGGGCATCGTCGCCCGCGTCAGCAACTTCATCAGCGAGTACAAGGGCTGGCTCACTGAAGCCAGCTACCACTCCGAGCGCGACAGCGGCTTCTTCTTCATGCGCAACGAGATCCTGGCGGATTCCCTGGCCATCGGCCTGCGCGAGTTCCAGTCCGCCTTTGGCAAAATTGCCGAGGAATACCAGATGGACTGGTTCGTCACCGACTCCACCGTGCGCAAGAAAGTGGTGATCCTGGCCAGCCACGCCTCCCACTGCCTGGCCGACATCCTCTACCGCTGGCACAGCGGCGAGCTCTACTGCGACATCGCCGCCGTCATTGCCAACCACGACAACCTGCGCGGCATGGTGGAGTGGCACAACATCCCCTTCCACCATGTTCCGGTGGAGCCGGGCAAAAAGTCCGAGCATTTCGCCGCCGTGGAAGGCCTGCTCAACCAGTACCAGGCCGAAACCGTGGTGCTCGCCCGCTATATGCAGATCATGCCGCCGCACCTGTGCGAGCGTTACGCCGGCAACATGATCAACATCCACCACAGCTTCCTGCCGTCCTTTGTCGGCGCCAATCCCTACTACCAGGCCTACGACCGGGGCGTGAAGCTGATCGGTGCCACCTGTCACTATGTCACCGAAAATCTGGACCAGGGGCCAATAATTGAGCAGGATGTAGAGCGGGTCAGCCACCGCCACCACAAGGACGACCTGGTGCGGCTGGGCCGCGACGTGGAAAAGATCGTGCTGGCCCGGGGCCTGCGCTTCCACCTGGAGGACCGGGTGATCATCCACGGCAACAAAACCGTCATTTTTGATTGACCGGTCACACCACTATGCCTTTATTGGCATGGCACTACACTGAGACATTTTGCTAAAGTTGATTCACTTATGAACCTAGACGGAACCTCGCCTGTCGTGAACCTAGATATTGAGTCGGCCCTGCCTCCCGATGAGGAAGACGCCACCCGCCAGCGCATTCTGGACAGCGCCCGCGAGCTGTATGTGGAATTCGGCCTGCGCCGCACCACCATGGAAGACGTGGCGAAGAAGGCCGGCATGGGGCGGGCCACGGTGTACCGCCGTTTCAGCGAGAAGGATCAGCTGTTCCAGGCCGTGATCCTGCGCGACCTGCAGCGCAACCTGGTGATCATCGAGGGCGCCATCCGCAGTTTTACCTCCGCGCTGGACGGTCTGCTGGAGGCCTTTGTGCAGGCGGCGCGCCTGGTGCACATCAACCCGCTGATCGCCCGCCTGCTGACCACGGAGCCCGATGACATCCTGCCGCACCTGACCACCCAGTACGGCAGCACCATGGCGTTCGCCCGTCAGTACCTGTCCGGCCAGATCACCCGCGCCCAGCAGGCCGGCCATATCCGCAAGAGCCTGCCGCCCGAGACGACAGCGGAACTTTTTCTGCGTCTGATCCAGTCGGTGGCACTGACCCCGGACGGCGTCATCAACCCGGCCAACGAAGCATCCGTGCGTGATTTCGCCAATCTGTTCCTGCGTCCTTTGCTGACGCCCTGATTCCGGCGTTTTGCCCCCGTGCCGGCAGGGCCGGGGGCCGTTACCAAAAATAACGTTGGGACTATTGCATTTTGATAGCGCAAGACATATTTTGTTTTTTGTCTCAAGCAGCAAAAAACAGGGGAATTTGCGCTCATGTCATCAGCATCGTCACCGGCTGTGTCTGCCATCGACCAGATTGAACCGCTGAATGATTCCGCAGTGGAAATCGCAGGCGAAGTGCTGGCTGCGCAGAAGCCGGTCATCCGTCCGCTGGGGCCGGATTCCAGCACCTGGCGCGATTTCGGTTCCTACCTGTTTCACCTGATGCTGCCGCAGGCCTTCATCCTCCAGTCCGCCCACCCGGTCATCGACGCCGCCGTCGGCAAGGACAAGAAATACAAATACGATCCGTGGGGCCGTGCCAAGGGCTCGGTGGCGCTGCTGTGGCCGGTGGTCTATGCCCGGCCGGAAAAGGCCATCGAGATGGGTGTCCGCCTGCGCGAACTGCACCGCCAGATCAAGGGCGTCGACAGGAACGGCAAGCGCTATCACGCGCTGGATCCCGAAGCCTATTCCTGGGTACACATCACCGGCTTCGACGCCACCCTCCGCATGTTTGAAATGTTCGGCCAGCCGGTATCAAAGGAAGAGCGCGCGCGCATTTTTGCCGAGTGGAAACAGATGGGCGCGCTGCTGGGTATCATCGACAAATACATTCCCCAGACCGAAGAAGAATACTGGCAACATTTCAACGACATCATTGAAAACCGGCTTATCTACGGCGAGGTACTGGAAGATCTGCTGGCGCCGGATTTCTATTCCCATTATCCCAAGCCGCCCAACGTTCCCTGGATGCCGGACTGGATGTGGAAAGCCATTGCCAAGCCGATCAGCTGGTTTGCGCACAAGCTGACCATTGCCACTTTGCCGGCCAATTTCCGCGAAAAATTCAAGCTGCGTTACAGCAAGGCCGACCAGCTGCTGTTCCGTGGTTTTGCGGCCCTGGTGCGGGTGCTGTATCCGCTGACCCCGCACGACATGCGTTATATTCCACTGGCGCGTCGTGCCATCAACGATGCCCGTCGTCATCCGGAAGCGTATCAATATAACTATCGATAGGAATTTTCAGTGCCTGGTCCGTTGTTTAGCGGCAGGTTTTTGTTCAGAAGAGGGTAGCAGCAGACATGACACATCCAAGACCGTGGCTCGCCACATACGAGGAACTGGGACAGGACTGGTACAACATTCCGGAACTGCCGGAAAAAACCCTGTCAGATTACGTGCGCGATAATGCCCGCCATTACGGCGACCGCACCGCGCTGGTGTATTTCGGTGTGCGCACCAGCTACGCGCTGCTGGATCTGCAGGCGGACCAGCTGGCTAATGTGCTGCGTGCGCAGGGCTGCAGGGCGGGCGATGTGCTGGCCATCCAGCTGCCGAACGCGCCGCAGTATGTGCTGGGCATGGTGGCCGCCGCGCGTCTGGGCATGGTGGTGACCAGTGTGTCGGCGCTGCTGACGCCGCCGGAAGTGATCGCGCAGTCCATCGATGCCAATGTGAAAGTACTGCTGACTCTGGATGCGCTGTGGGGCGCGATGGGTGAAAAACTGACGCAGGCGATACCCTCGCTGCAGCTGGCCATTGTGTCCACCATGGCGGAAATGCTGCCGGGCCAGCCCAATGCCACGCCCGTGAGTGCGAAAGTGGGCAACGTCAATGTGATCGGCCTGCTGGAATCGTTGCAGACCGCATCGACCGAACGGGTGACCGATCCGGTGTCCATCGACCGCGTGCTTTATCTGCAGTACACCGGTGGCACCACCGGCAAGGCCAAGGGCGCGCAGCTGACCTCGCGCAACCTGTTCATCAACAACGTGCAGGCCAACGTGTTTTACGGCTATCGCCAGGGCATGGAAACAGTGGCGTCGGCGTTTCCGTTTTTCCATATCGGCGGCGCGGCCGTCCTGTTCAACGCCATTCGCACCGCGTCGACGTTCCTGGTGTTTGCCGATCCGCGCAACGTTGAACTGATGTGCAAGGAAATGAAGGACAACACGCCCACTGTGATTGCGGCGGTGCCGGCACTGTTCCAGATGCTGGTGGCGGACGAGCGCTTCCGCGCGCTGGATTTCAGCCAGTTGCGCATCGTGGTGTCCGGCGCGGCGCCGTTTTCCGAAGAGGAAATCAAGCGGCTGGAAGCCGTGGTGGGCAAGGGCCTGTTCTGCGAAGTGTATGGCATGACGGAAACGTCGCCGGTGCAGACGCTGAATCCGGCGCAGAAATTCAAACCCGGTTTTGTCGGTATTCCGCTGCCGGGCACCGAGCTGTGCATCGTGGATGCGGAAAGCGGCAACGAGGAACTGCCGCTGGGTGAAGCCGGTGAAATCATCGTGGCGGGTCCGCAGGTGATGCAGGGTTATCTGGCCGCGCCGGAAGCCAATGCCAAGGCGCTGCGCGAGCGCGACGGCAAGGTCTGGATGTACACCGGCGACATCGGTTATCTGGATAAGGATGGCTATCTCAAAATCTGCGATCGCAGCAAGGACATGCTGATCGTCGGTGGTTACAAGGTATTTTCGGTGGAAGTGGAGTCCAAGCTGGCGGAACTGCCGTTCGTGGCGATGAGCGCGGTAGTGGGGCGTTCGGACACCCAGCGCGTTGGCAACGATGTGGTGCAGGTTTATATCCAGCGTCGTCCGGGCACCACGCTGACAGAGGCCGAACAGCGCGAGGCGGTAGTGGATTACTGCCGCGCCAACATGGCGCCCTACAAGGTGCCGAAAGAAATCTTTTTTGTCGATGCCATCCCGCTGACATCGGTGGGCAAGATCGACAAGAAAGCTCTGCGTACAGCCTGACAGGACGCACGCAGTTCCGACAGGGATGTCACCAGAACAACAACAGGTAATACCAACAACAAAGCAGGCACAGTGGAAGTCTGTGAGCAGTATTGCGAGGGATACACCATGAACTTGATTAAAGTCGGCGCGCTGGGCGCCCTGCTGACACTACAGGGTTGCTCCCTGTTGAAAACGCCGGATTTCGTTCCTGCCGATACCGAGACCATGAACGAGTGGCAGGTGGAAGGTTCCGTGACCGTTGAAGATCGGGACGGTGAAAAGGAAGCGTATTTCGCCTACAAGGACGTGAACGGTGAATACGAACTGCAGGTGCGCAAGGACAAGGCGGTCGGTGAAACCCTGGCCGTGATCAAGGGCCGTGAGGGTGAAGGTGCTGGCTCGGAACAGGTGACGGCGAAGAATCCCGAAGCGGAAGCCATGGCGAAATCCCTGCAGAACGTGCTGCCGCTGAACAATATGGCGTACTGGCTGCGGGCGTTGCCTGCCACCGAGAAAGCCGCCATGCGGCAGGGCTATTCCGACCGCATCTCTTCAATCAAGGACGATGGCTGGCGCATCGAGTACAAGAAGTACATGCAGGTGAACAACTACCTGCTGCCGGAAAAACTCGAAATGAAGAAAGATGAAACCGAGGTGGAGATCGATCTGGTGCGCGCCGAGACCGGCTATCTGGCCAGCCCCTGTCCGGCCGATTTCAAGCCTGACGAACTGGGTGCCGACGAGCCGGCGCCGGCCGGTGGTGTGCTCGACACGCTGGTGCCGCGCGATGGGTCTGCGCCGCTGCCGCGCTGGATCAACGACCACGATTTCTGCAAACAGCTGTACAAACTGCACGGCCGCATTCCCGACCCGGTTGTGGGTCTGTTCGGCCCGGGTTCGATGATGTGGAAGCTGTCCGCGCCGCTGGCGCCGGGTGGTATGGGTGCCGGTCGCGCGCTGTTGCTGCAGACGGCCCACCCCTGGATCACCGCCGGTATCGACGAGCACTCCATCGTGCGTTATGACCCGCTGGAGCGCGCCCGCCGCACCGCCATCAACATTTCTTCCATGGTGTACGGCAGCATGCCGCAGGTAATGGCATCCGCCAACAAGGTGCATACGATCCACAAGGAAATCAACGGCAAGATTCCTTATCAGGCCGGCGCTTTCCACAAGCAGTCCGAGTACCGCGCCAACGAGATCAACGCCATGATCTGGGTGCACGCCACCCTGTGGGAAACGCTGGTAAAAATGTACGAGGAGCTGGAAGAGCCGCTGACCCAGGCGGAAAAGGACCGCTTCTATGAAGAAACCAAGCTGTTCGCCATGCTGTTCGGTATTCCCGAGAGTGCGCTGCCGCGCAACTGGAATGAGTTCATGGCCTACAACGAAGCCATGTGGAACAGCCCGCAGCTGACCGTGACTCCGAATGCCCGCAAGCTGAAGGAAGACCTGTTCACGCCGCGCTCGATTTGGCTGGTGGGGCCGCTGTGGATCCAGGAGCAGGTGACTGCCGTGAATCTGCCGCCCCGCATCCGCGAAGGCTATCAGATGGATTACGGCCTGTGGGAACGCTTCAACAACGCCTGGCTGATGGGCTACGCCGAATTTGCCAGCTGGGTGCTGCCGGATGTGGTGGGTGTGAACCCGGCCCATCATGAAGCCGAGGCCCGTCTGGAAGGCAAGCGTGTCGGTCCTTACCAGCGCATGCTCATTCGCTACGGTCTGGGCATGGAACGTCTCGTGAACTGAGAACGGCGCGGGCATGATGATGACAGGCAGTAAACACATCAGGTGGAAGGCGGCGTTGGCCATGCTGGCATGTCTTGCCGGCGCGGCGCTCATGTCGCGTCCGGTGCCGGCGATGGGTGTTCAGCAGATCCAGTACCTCACCAACGACGAGTTCGTGCGACAGGCCTTTGGCAGCGAAGTACCGGACTGGAAGATGCTGATGCTGGATCAGGCGCTGAAACAGAAGGCCGCCGACATCCTGCAGCACCCTTACAACGGAATGCGGGTGCGCTACTGGATTGCGCAGCAGCGCACTGCCTGGATCATCGACGAGATCGGCAAGGATCTGCCCATCACCATTGGCGTGGTGGTGGGGGCCGGTGGCGTCGAGAAGGTCAGCATCCTGGTGTATCGGGAAGAGCGGGGTGGCGAAGTGCATCAGGACTTCTTCACCCGGCAGTTTCAGGGAGTGGTGCTGACGCCGGACGACAGGCTGTCGAAGCCGATTGACGGCATTACCGGTGCCACCCTGTCGGTGCATGCAGTATCGCGCGCGGCCAATCTGGCGCTGGTGCTGCATCGCCGTGTGTTGGGCGCGACGGCGCCTTAGGCGTCAGTCGCCTCGTTGCGGGAAGTAGTGCATGCAGCGTCTGGTCTGGTGGATTCAATGGCACCGTCGCCTGGGAGTGGTGGTTGCCGTGCTGGTGTTCCTGCTGGCGGTGACCGGCATCCTGATCAATCACAGCCAGCAGATGGGCTGGCATCAGGCGCCGGTGTATTCGTCGCTGCTGGCGCGCTGGTATCACATACCGGTGCCGGCGCTGGAAAACGGCTTTGCCGCCGGTGAGCACTGGATTGTGGCGCGCGGTGAGCAGGTGTTGCTGGATCGCCAGATGGTGGCGGAATGCACTGGCGGCGTGCAGGGCGCGACCCGGTGGCAGGACATGATTGCCGTGTTGTGCAGCAGCGAATTGCTGTTGCTGGATGCGCAGGGCCAGCTGGTTGAAAGCGTGCGCGGTTTGCCGGAAGCGGTGTCGGCACTGGCGCTGCCGAATGGTCAGCTGGTGGCGCGCGGCGCCGGTGCGCAGTACGTCTACGATGATGCCGCCGGTGTCTGGAACGTGGCGCCGGAAACGCCGCAGTGGTTGCAGGCGCAGCCTCTGCCGCAGGCCCTGAGAGAGGCGCTGAATGCCAACAATCCGGTGCCGGGCCTGACCCGCGAACGCGTGCTGCTGGATCTGCACAGCGGACGCCTGTTCGGGAATGCCGGTGTCCTGGTGGTGGATCTGGTGGGCGTGGCGATTTGTCTGCTGGCGTTCAGCGGCGCGCTCACCTGGGTAGGACGTTATTACAAGAAGTGGCGACGCAGGCATCATTGAAAACGAAATAGCCCCTGTTCCAGCAAAAGTCGAAATTACTCTTGCGGTTTGAACAATCAGGCGGACACATCTCCAGTCTTTTGTCCGTCTGATTTTTTTATTCTTCGCTCTGTCCCCGTGGATGGATGCGTGCCAGTCTGGAGAAGCAGGGCATGATTTTCGTGCCGATTTTCTGCTGCAGCTCCTCCACGGCTGGCTTGACCTTGCCCAGATCGCGCAGTGGCACTTTGCCGGCCAGCACGATCTGGTTGCCACTGCCGGTGGGGCAGTTGTACAGCGCCGGAAACAGCGCGCCGATCCAGTTGAAAAACGGATCGTCCAGTGGTGGCAGGCGGTGAAAGTTGATCACCAGCCAGCCCTCTTCGCTCAGTACGCGATGGCAGTGCTGGATGAATTTTTTCTGCCGCTGGTAGAGATTCATTTCCGACGCAAAATACAGATCCGCAAACACCAGATCGGTGCTGGCATCCGGTGTGCCGCGCAGTTCGAAGCGCGCGTCCGCCACCACGATATCCAGATTCGGTTTCTGCGGCACGCCGAAAAATTCCCGCGCTACATCCACCACCTGTTCCCGCAATTCGATCACCTGCATCTCGCACTCCGGCAGCACATGCAGCGCGCTGTGCAGCAGGGCGCCGCCGCCCAGTCCCAGAAACGTGATGTGGCGCGGTTCGGCAAAGGCCAGCCCCATCAGCATGGCGCGGCAGTATTCATGCACCGGAATGTGCGGTGCACGCAGGTCGATGCAGCTCTGTTCATATGCCGAGCCAAACGACAGCACGCGCTGGTGGCGGTTGTCCACCACCAGAATGTCGCCCCACGCATCGCTGCGGCGATGCACCAGGCGGCCGCCAAAAAAATGCTTGATGCTGGACCAGGTTTCTTCGAATGCAGGAATGGTCATGGTGTTGCCGGGCTGGAAGATGGAATGGGAGTGGCTGTATCACGCTGGGCGCATGCCACCGCGTCGTGCAGATGGGCAAAGAACTGCGACACGCCGGGAATGGGTTCCACTCCGGCGCGGGCGAGGGTTTTCAGCGGCTGGAATTGCAGTTCCGCCAGAAAAATGCGCGTGCCGGATTTCTCGCATTTGGCAATGAGCTTGTTCAGCGCCGAGAGCCCGCCCGCATCCAGAATCGTCACGCCTTCCAGCTGGAGGATAAGCCCGCGACACTGACTGCACAGGATCGACAGTTCGCCGAACACGCGGTCGGCGGCGGCAAAAAACAGCGGGCCGTTGATCTTGAACAGGCGCCAGCCGGGGGGCACGGCCAGTGCGTGCGTGTCGGGATGGCGGTTGTCGTGCGGATGGGCCGGATCGCCATGGGTAATCTCGATGGCGCGGGTCATGGTGGCAATTTCCTGCATGAACAGCAGCGCGGCCAGAATGATGCCGGCGGTGATGGCGATTACCATGTCGAACAGTACGGTCAGCGTGAAGCAGCAGAGAAACACCAGGATGTCGCCGCGCGGAGCCGTGCGCAACAGGTGCACGGCCTTGGGCGCTTCGCTCATGTTCCAGGCCACCATCACCAGCAGTGCCGCCATGGCGGGCATCGGCAGATACGACAGCAGCGGCGCCAGCGCTGCCAGCCCCAGCAGTACCACCAGGGCGTGGATCATGGCGGCCACCGGCGACTGCGCACCGGCGCGGAAATTGGCGGCGGAACGGGCCAGCGCGGCGGTGGCGGTGATGCCGCCGAAAAACGGGGTGACGATATTGCCGATGCCCTGGCCCAGCAATTCGCTGTTGGCGCTGTGGCGCTTGCCGGTCATGCCGTCCAATACAACCGCGCACAGCAGCGATTCGATCGCCCCCAGCATGGCAATGGCAAAGGCGGCGGGCAGCAGGTCCTGCACGGTTTGCCAGCGCCACTCCATTGCCGTGCCGCCGGGGCCAGCCTGCAGCCAGGGCCATTCGAAGCGGGGCAGCACCGGGGGAATGCCGGCGCCGCTGAGGCCGTTTTCCAGCGTGTAGTGGAAGCGGCTGCCGATGGTATCGACACCCTGACCGGCATGCCCCAGCGCAATGGCAGCCAGCGTGCCGATGACGACCGCCGGCAGATGCGGTGGCACCGGCGTTTTCAGGCGCGGCCACAGGATCATCACCAGCAGGGTCAGCAGCGCCACGCTCAGGCTCGGCCAGTGCAGCGACGGCAGCGCGCCCGCCAACGCACCCACTTTCTGTACGTAATGCTCCGGCATGTCGGCAATCTGCAGGCCCATAAAATCCTGCAGCTGCAGCGTGGCGATCACCACCGCAATACCGGCGGTGAACCCCAGCGTTACCGGCTCGGGAATGTATTCGATCAGCCGCCCCAGCCGCAGCAGCGCCATCACCACCAGAATGATGCCCGCCAGCACCGACGCCACCAGCAGCCCGGCCAGCCCGTATTGCTGCGCGATCGGAAACAGGATGACGACGAAGGCGGCGGTGGGGCCGGAAATGCTCAGGCGCGAGCCACCGGTGAGTGCGATCAGGAAGCCGGCGATGAAGGCGGTGTACAGGCCATGCTGGGGTGGCACGCCGCTGGCAATCGCCAGTGCCATGGCCAGGGGAATGGCAATGATGCCCACCGTCACTCCCGCCAGCAGATCCTTTTGCAGGCGCGGCAGGGAGTAATGTTCGCTGACGCAGCTCTCGCGCAGGGCGTGGCCGATTCGCAGGGAAAACAGGTGCGCACGATGGGGCATGGTCGTTCCCGCAGGCTTGGGACGTGGACGGGCATGGTGGATTCAGGTTAAGCCCTGGCTTCATGATCCCGCCAGCGGAATCCGCCCGATTTTCATTCAATGATAATACTATTATAATAAAATGCAAATGATTGGACTGACAGCTGTCCGTGATGGCATTATCATTTGATTAACATACTGCTCCGGAATGAAGGCAATGGAAAAAAAGACGGCACGGCTCACGGTACTGATCGACCCGGTGAAAAAGGAAGTCTTTGAGCAACTTTGCGCAGCGCAGGATCTGACGCCCTCGCAGGTGGTGCGGCAGATGATCCGCGACTATCTGGAAAAGCACGGGGTGGATTATGCCACCCGCAGCCGGATGGGCACGGCCGAGTGACGTCCTGCCCTGCCGGCGTTTTCCATTGAAAAGGGCCGGGGGATTGCTCCACCCGGCCCTGCCAATGCAATACGCTGTCCGGCGCGGTCGCACCTGCTGATATCACTTCACGCTGAAGGGCGTGTTCAGCACTTTCTCAACCATCACCTTTTTCAGGCGTGCAATCTGCGGAATGCCATCCCGGTAGGGCGGATAGCTTTCGCCCTGGATCAGCGGCCGCAGATACTCCAGACAGGGCGCAGTGATGTCGAAACCGTCTTCGGAAATGAAATCGCGGGGCATCTTCTGCTCCACGTTCGCCACCTGCGCCAGAGGCGCTTCGCCGATGGACCAGGAATACGCCGGCCCCGGATTGCGCACGATGGTGGCCATGACTGCATTCTTGCCGGCGAGGGCGAATTCCACCGCCGCCTTGCCCACGGCATAGGCCTGCTCGACATCGGTGGCCGAGGCAATGTGACGCGCCGCGCGCTGCAGATAGTCTGCCAGCGCCCAGTGGTATTTGTAGCCCAGCTCGCGCTTGATCATGCTGGCCAGATAGGGCGCCACGCCGCCCAGCTGAGTGTGACCGAAGGCGTCCTTGCCACCGGAGTCGGCCAGAAAGGTGCCGTCCGGATTCTGCGCGCCTTCCGACGCCACGATCACGCAATAGCCGTGGTCTTTCACGCTGGTTTTCACCTTCTGCAGGAAGGCTGCCTGATCGAATTTGATCTCGGGGAACAGGATGATGTGGGGCGGATCGCCGGCCTCTTCCCGCGCCAGGGCGCCGGCCGCCGCGATCCAGCCGGCATGGCGGCCCATGACTTCGATGATGAAGATCTTGGTGGAGGTTTCGCACATGGATTTCACGTCCAGGGCGCCTTCCAGGGTGGATACGGCCACGTACTTGGCCACCGAGCCGAAGCCGGGGCAGCAGTCGGTGAAGGGCAGGTCGTTGTCGACGGTCTTGGGAATGCCGATGCAGGTGATGGGGTAGCCCAGGCGCTCGCTGATCTGCGACACCTTGTGGGCGGTGTCCTGGGAATCGCCGCCGCCGTTATAGAAGAAGTAGCCGATGTCGTGGGCCTTGAACACTTCCACCAGGCGCTCGTATTCGCGGCGGTTTTCCTCGAACGAACGCAGCTTGTAGCGGCAGGAGCCGAAGGCACCGCCGGGCGTGTGTTTCAGCGCGGCGATGGTGGCGTCTGATTCGCAGCTGGTGTCGATCATGTCCTCGGTGAGCGCACCCACGATCCCGTTGTGGCCGGCGTAGACCTTGCCGATGCGGTCCGGAAACAGGCGGGCGGTTTCGATAACGCCACAGGCACTGGCATTGATCACCGCAGTCACGCCACCGGACTGCGCATAGAATGCGTTACGTTTCGCCATTCGGACATTTCTCCCAGAAAGCAGGATCAGGTGCGGGCAGGGGGCCCCGGAATCAGGCGGCATGATATAGGAAAGGCGGTGCGTTTTCATGCCGGCGTTGGTGCCGGTGCCGGGGATTTGGCACAATGGCGGGCGATCTGGAGTCAAGGAGGCTGCGTTGAAGCCGCTGTTCAATCTGTTCTGGCAAATCTGCTGCTTTCGCCGCGGCCCCCAGGATGTTCCCTACCACCGCGCCCTGCTGGGCCTGCTGCTGGTGATGGTGCTGTCCATCGGCCTGCTCTCCATATTTCTGCTGGCCGGCGTGGACCAGAGCGGGCGCGAAGTGCCCCTGCCGCAACAGGTGCTGGCGCTGCTGTTCAGCCTGGTTACCTGGATGACGCTGGTCTATGGCCTGCTGCACTTCAAGAATCACCGCGCCCGCTACGTGCAGACCATGACGGCCGCGCTGGGGGCCGATCTGGTGCTGAGCGTGCCGCAGATCCTGTTGCTGGTCGTGGCGCTGGCCAGTCCGGTGGAATCGGCGCTGACCGGTCTGGCCCAGATGACACTGCTGGCCCTGTATATCTGGGACATGCTGGTGAAGGGGGCCATCTACGCCAGCGCCCTCGGGCTGGGACGCGTGCAGGGCAACCTGCTGTCGCTGGCCCTTTCCTTCGGCCTGTACATGGCCAGTGCGCTACTCTTCTCTCCACCGCCGCCATAAACACAACATCAAGGAGCAGGCATGCATCTGCATTTTCTGGGAATCTGTGGGACCTTCATGGGCAGTCTGGCTGTGCTGGCCAAGGCGCAGGGGCACCGGGTCAGTGGTTCCGACGCCAACGTCTATCCCCCGATGAGCACCCAGCTGGAAGAG
Organism: uncultured Moraxellaceae bacterium; assembly: GCA_964491665.1. Classification (GTDB taxonomy): domain Bacteria; phylum Pseudomonadota; class Gammaproteobacteria; order Pseudomonadales; family Ketobacteraceae; genus Ch67. Next base: position 9,226 of record CAZBII010000007.1, on the reverse strand, counting down.
CAGGGCATCGAACTGACGGAAGGCTACGACCCCGCCCAGCTGGACCCGGCGCCGGATCTGATAATCGTCGGCAACGCCATGTCGCGGGGCAATCCGGCGGTGGAATACATGCTGGACCGCGGCCTGCCGTACACCTCCGGCCCGCAGTGGCTGCACGACCATGTATTGCAGGGGCGCTGGGTGATCGGCGTGGCCGGCACCCACGGCAAGACCACCACCACCACCATGGTGACCTGGATTCTGGACCAGGCCGGGCTGGAGCCGGGCTATCTGATCGGCGGTGTGCCGAAGAATTTCGACGTGTCGGCCCGCCTGGGCAAGTCCCCCTTCTTCGTGGTGGAGGCGGACGAATACGATTCCGCCTTCTTCGACAAGCGTTCCAAGTTCGTCCACTACCAGTCCCGCACCCTCATCCTCAACAACCTGGAATTCGATCACGCCGACATTTTTGAAGACGTGAAAGCCATCCAGAAACAGTTTCACCATGTGGTGCGCACCGTGCCGCGTAACGGTCTGATCATTCACCCGCAGAACGATGTGAATCTGGCGGAAGTGATCAGCATGGGTTGCTGGACACCGGTGGAAGTGATCGGCGAGCGCGGCTGGCAGGCGAAGCTGATTGAGGCGGACGGGTCGGTATTTGAAGTGGCGTTCCAGGGCGAAACCTTCGGCACCGTGCGCTGGGACATGACCGGCCAGCACAGTGTTTACAACGGTCTGGCGGCGATTGCGGCGGCGCGGCATGCGGGGGTGAAACCGCAGCTGGCGATCGAGGCACTGAGCCGTTTCGGCGGTGTGAAGCGGCGCATGGAAGCGATCGCTCACGCCGGCGGCGTCACGGTGTATGACGACTTCGCCCACCATCCCACGGCGATTCGCACCACACTGGAAGGCCTGCGCAAGCGGGTCGGCACGGGCCGTATCCTGGCGGTGATCGAGCCCCGTTCCAACACCATGCGCCTGGGGGTGCACAAGAGCGAACTGGCGCCGGCCGCAGCGATTGCCGATCAGGTGATCTGGTACCAGCCGCCGGGCCTCAGTTGGGGTCTGGATGCGGTGGTGGCGGCCAGTACGGTGCCGGCGGCGATCCAGACCAGCATCGATGACATCGTGCGCGAGGTGGTGGCGCAGGCCCGGTCCGGCGATCACATCGTCATCATGAGCAACGGCGGCTTCGGTGGCATTCACGGCAAGATGACGGCGGCGCTGCAGGCGCGCTTCCCCGCCTGACCGGATTTCGGCCAGCCTGCTAGACTTGGGGAACATTCCTCACGACGACAGCGAGGCGTTATGAGTCGAATCATGGATGCGCAGCGGGAGCGCCTGCCGGGCCTGATCCGCAGCGACTACCGCCAGTCGGCGGCAGAAACCGGCCTCTCCCAACCTTCCGAAGCGGTACTGCATGCGATGCGTGAAGTGCCGCGCCACCTGTTCGTGCAGAAGGCGTTTCAGGAATCCGCCTACGCCAACTCCCCCCTGCCGATCGGCCAGGGCCAGACCATTTCCCAGCCCTTTATCGTCGCCCTGATGACGGATCTGCTGCAGCTGCAATCCACCGACAGGGTGCTGGAAATCGGCACCGGCTGCGGTTACCAGAGCGCGATCCTGTCGCTGCTGGCCAGAGATGTGTATTCGCTGGAAATCGTGCCGGAGCTGTGCAAGCAGGCCAGCGAGCGGCTGGTGGGCCTGGGCTACGAGAACGTGCATGTGCGGCAGGGTGACGGCTATTACGGCTGGCAGGAAGAGGCGCCGTTCGATGCGATTCTGGTGGCGGCCACGGCGGATGAAGTGCCGCCGGCCCTGCTGGAACAGCTGGCGCCGGGTGGACGGATGGTGATTCCCGTTCGTCTGGTAGATGGGCGTGACGGGATGGGACAGGAAGTATTGCGCCTGGTGCGGAAGACGGCGGACGGCAGCCTGGACACGCAGGACACCATTGGCGTGCGCTTTGTGCCGCTGACGGGGGAACACTGACCCCCCCCTTGACCGGCCCCTTTCAAATCCGCACCCTTGCCCCCATCTCAATTCCATCCCGGTTTCGACCGAATACGCGCAAGTGCAGTCCCATGAATCCCGACGAAGAAGATGACCTGTTCCAGCAGGAAATGGCCGGCGTAAAGCCCCTGCCGAAAAAGCCGGTGGTGATTCCGCCCCGACCGTCCGCCCCCACCGAATCCCAGCTGGCCCGGCGCGAGGCGGCGGTGGCCGACATCAGGCTCGATCCCAACACCCTGTCCACCGAATATGTGGAGATGGTGAATCCCCACGACATTCTGGAATACAAGCGCAACGGCGTGCAGGAAGGCGTGTACCGCAAGCTGCGGCTGGGCAAGTATGCCAGCGAGGCGGTGCTGGACCTGCACCGCAAATCCCTGCAGCAGGCGCGCAAGGAGGTGTTCGAGTTCATCCAGGACAGCTCCCGCTTCGGCCTGCGCACCATCATGATCCTGCACGGCAAGGGCGAGCGCAGCGATCCGCCGGCGCTGCTGAAAAGCTACGTCAACAAATGGCTGCCCAGCCTGCCGCAGGTGATGGCGTTTCACAGCGCGCAGAAACAGGATGGCGGCGCCGGCGCGGTGTATGTGCTGCTGCAGAAGAACGAAAGCCGCAAGCAGGAAAACCGCGAACATTATCTGCGGCAGCGGCGCGGGCGCTAGCCGGCGGAAAACGCTGCAGCGTTCGCGGCGCCCCGCAATTTCCTGCTAATTTTTGCGGGCGATGATGCGGCCCTGTGCGATCTTGCCGGCCTTGGCAAGGTCGCCGAGGAAAGTCATTTCGGCGGCGATGGCGCCCAGCGCATTCATGTCCCAGCCCAGGATGCGCAGCGCATCATAGGTGAACTGCTTTCCCACCATTTCCAGATACAGGTCCACGTGCGGCGCAAACTGGCCAGTGTCGCTGGCGTCGACGATGGTGCAGTCGTGCTGTTGCAGCAGCGTTTGATAGCCGGCAACGGTTTGCAGGTTGGGAAATTTCATGAAGGCGAGGCAGCGCGCCTGTTCCTCTGTGTTCATCGGAATTTCCCCGGCCACCCAGTCGGTGAAGGCAATGACGCCGCCCGGCTTCACGATGCGCGCGGCTTCGGCAATCAGTTTTGCCTTGTCGACCACATAGCACCAGGCATCTTCCCCCCAGACGAAATCGGCGTGCGCGGCGGGCAGTCCGCTGTGGCACACATCGGCATGCACGAACTCGATGCGGTCGGCCAGATTCTCGGCGGCGCTGCGTTCGCGTCCACGCGCGATCACGGTTTCGGTGGCGTCGACGCCAGTCATTCTGCCCACGTTGCGGAAGCGGGTGAGAAAACGCATGCCGGCGCCGTTGCAGCAGCACAGGTCGACGCCGTGCGCTGCGCCTTCAATGCCGGCCAGACCTGACAGATTCATTGAGGACTGAAAGCCGCCGATGTGAATCTGCTGGCCCATGATCAGCTCCCACAAATCCCCTTCCGCTCCGTTGTAGACGGCTTTGACGGTGTTGAGATCGACAGCGGTGTGGTGGGTCATGATGCTTCCCTCTGGGGCACGTTGGATGGGTGAGTGCGGCTTTCACTCGAATGTAGGGGCTGACAGGGTGTGCGGCAATCGCCCGGCCGGCGTCGAGGGGCGGAAATTTGGGGATAGCGGCGGAGCCGGTCCGGGAATCAGGCGGTTACGCCGGCATGCTTGTCTCGACCGGTTGGCGCCTTTATTCTGCCCGCTCGTTGCGCGGGGGGAGCAGTAGTGTCGATACATACGTGGGATGCGGTGGTGGTGGGGGCGGGGCCGGCTGGCTGTGCGGCGGCCTATGATCTGGCGCAGGCCGGCAAGCGGGTGCTGCTGCTGGACAAGGCGACCTTTCCGCGGCCGAAGCTGTGTGCCGGTGGACTCACGATCAAGACGCTGAAGCGGCTGCCCTATTCGGTGGCGCCGGTGGTGCAGCAGGTCAGTACCAGCATGGGCATCGGCCGGGGCTATGGTCCGCGCGTGCGGTTTCAGGGGCAGGCGCCGGTGGTGGCGCTGGTGGTGCGGGCGGAATTCGATGAATTCTGTTTCGAAAAAACCTGTGCCGCCGGCGTGCAGTTCCAGCAGGGCACGGTGACGGCGGTGCAGGAACTGGATGGCGAAGTGGTGCTGACCCTGGCGGACGAATCCCGTGTGCACACGCGCTATCTGCTGGGTGCCGATGGCGCTCACAGTAACGTGCGGCGTCTGCTGCATGCCGACAAGCCGCACATGGCGGTGGGACTGGAAGCCATCGTGCCCCGCGATACCTGTTCCCGCGCCGAGGATTTCCGTTTTGATTTCGGCGTGGTCGGGCAGGGTTATGCGTGGGTGTTTCCCAAACGCGATCATTTCAACGTGGGTATCTATACCCGCGATCCGCAGCGTTTTTCGCTGGATAAGGAACAGTTGCGTGAATACACCCGCTTCAGCCTGGGCAGTGAAACTCTGGTGGATCTGCGCGGCTTTCCCATTGCCACCGGCGCGGAAAATTGTGTGCAGCACTTGCAGCGCAGTTTTCTGATCGGCGATGCCGGCGGTTATGCCGAGCAGCTGCTGGGGGAAGGCATTCACAATGCGATTGCGTCCGGGCAGAACGCGGCGCGCGCACTGCTGCGGGCTGAGGGTGCCCATGCGCAGACGCTGTTTGTGGCGGAGCAGGCGGCGCTGGTGCGTGACATCTGGCGCTGCACGCAGATTGCGAAACTGTTTTACGGCTGGCTGCCGGGCGGATTTTTCTTCATGCAGGCGCCGCCGTTGCGGGAAGCGTTGATGCAGGGTTTTGCGGGCGGTCGTACGCTGAGTGAATGTGCGCGGGCGTTGCTGGCGTGGCGCCCCGGATGCCCGCCGTTGCAGACATCGACCCTGCAGGACTGGCGCGCGCCCTGATCCGGTCGGCGCTGAATTTTTCTGTGGTCGGCGTGCTGCTCAGGGAGCCTGCCGGCGCTGCGTTGTCTGGGTGCTGGCGTCCGCCAGATACTGCACCAGCTTTTCCTTCAGCGTGTTGAATTCCAGCGGCTTGCCGATGTGATCGTCCATGCCGGCCTGCTGGGTTTTCACCTGGTGTTCCTGCAGCACATGCGCAGTCAGCGCGATGATGGGAGTGTGCGGCAGGTGGTGCTGGCGCTCGAACTCGCGAAAACGCTGCGCGGTGGTGTAGCCGTCCAGCAGCGGCATTTCGCAATCCATCAGCACCAGGTCAAACTGCGCGCTGTCATCCTGCAATTTCTGCAGCGCGATCTCGCCGTTGGTGGCCAGCGTGTACTGCACGCCGAGTTTTTTCAGCATGCCGACGATCACCATCTGGTTGACGGAATTGTCTTCGGCCACCAGTACGCGTTTGTCCTGTAGCGGACTGGCGATTGGCTCTTCGCGATAATGTGGGTGTGTGGCCGACACCGAGCCGGCCAGCCCCAGCAGCGCCTGCCGCAGCGCGCGGGCCGAGGCGGGTTTCTGCATTGCCAGTTCGATGCCGGCCGCCAGCAGTTCTTCCTTCGCGGGAATCATGCGCATCGCGGTCAGCAGAATGCTGCGACATTGCCGCAGCGCGGGATTGGCCTGCATGCGTTGCGCGCATTCCAGTCCGGTCATGCCCGGCATGTTCATGTCCAGGGTGGCCAGTTCAAACGGATCGCCGGCGGCGGCCGCTTCCTCCAGCAGGGCCAGCGCCTGATCGCCGAAGTAGGCAACCTTGGCGCGCATGCCCCAGGACTCCACCTGCTCTTTCACCACATGGGTGAATTCCGGCGAGTCGTCCACGATCAGGATCTTGCGGCCCTTGAGGGTGGAAACCGGCACGTAGTTTTCCCTGACGAAGGCGTCGTCGGCATTGCTGCAACGGATGGTGAACCAGAAAGTGCTGCCTTCACCGAGCTTGCTGTGTACACCGATCTCGCCGCCCATCAGTTCCGACAGTTTCTTGGAGATACTGAGACCCAGGCCGGTGCCGCCGAATTGCCGGCTGGTGGAGGAGTCGGCCTGGGTAAACATCTGGAACAGGGTTTCCTTGTTTTTTTCGCTGATGCCGATACCGGTGTCGCGTACTTCAAACCGCAGCAGGTGCTCGCCGTTGTGCGCGGCATCCTTGATTTCCTGCACGCGCAGCGACACGAGGCCTTCGTTGGTGAACTTGAAGGCATTGCCCAGCAGGTTCAGCAGGATCTGGCGCACGCGGGTGGGATCGCCTTTCACGAAAATCGGTGTGCCCGGCTCCAGCGAACACACCAGCTCCAGCCGCTTGCGTTCTGCGGTCACGGAAAAAACGGACGCGCATTCCAGACACAGCTTGTCCAGATCGAAATCGATTTTTTCCAGCTCCATCTTGCCGGCGGCGATTTTCGAATAGTCCAGAATGTCGTTGATGATGTTGAGCAGGGCGCGGCCGGAACTGGCGATCACATCCACATACTGTTGCTGCTGGGGCAGCAGTCCGGTGTCCTGCAGCAGCTCGGCCATGCCCAGCACGCCGTTCATGGGGGTGCGGATCTCGTGGCTCATGGTGGCGAGGAATTCGCTCTTGGCCCGGCTTTCCGCCTCGGCTTCCACCACTTTCTGCCGCGCGTTGAGTTCTTCCATGCGGGTGTTGTATTCCAGTTGCAGGTAGCGTTCCTGCTCCGTGCGCAGCTGCTGTTCCTTTTTCAGCGCTTCCTGTTGCGCCAGCTCCTTGGCTTCGCGTTCTTCGGCGATGCGGTTGGCCAGGGCGAATGACAGCAGCAGCACTTCCAGCACGGAGCCTGCCTGCAGCGCGTAGTCGGAAATCAGGCCCGATTCCACCACGCCCGCCTTGTTCAGCGCGACAAAAATCACTGCCAGCAGCAACACGCCCCAGGACAGCACATACAGCCGCGCGGTGCGCTGGCCGGGCCATGCCATGTACACGCCGACGGCGCAGCCGGTCAGCGCGCCGAGCACCACCGTCAGCACGCTGAGTTTGATGGCCAGGTGGTACGGCGTCAGCAGCGATGCCACCAGCGCTATGCCGTAAATGGCGTAGTAGACCTGATGCAGTCGGTACAGACGCGGATAACGCTGCCGGATCTGCAGCAGTCCCACCGAAAACGCGGTGCCGGTGAAGGCCAGGAAGCAGATCACCACCGGCAGGATTTTCTGGTTGATCGCCGGTGCATTGGGCCACAGATACTGAAAGGCAAAGCCGTTGAGCGTGGCGACGCACAGCCCGGCGGCGGCAACAAAAACCGTGTACAGCAGATAATTGCGATCACGCAGGCTGATGTAGATGAACAGGTTGTAGAGCGCCATGATGAACATGATGCCGAAATACCAGCCCTGGCCCATGCTGTAGCTCAGCTGGTGTTCGTAGAAGTCTTCCCGCTCCCACAGGGTCAGCGGTACCTGCAGTGAACCTTCGGTCTGCACGCGCAGGAAAATCGTGGTGGCGCCGGCGGTCTGCTCCAGTGGCACCAGAAAATTGCGATAGTCCTTGGGGCGCTGGCCAAAGGGCAGTGTGTCGCCCAGCACGAATTCGATGGCGCGCTGGTCATCATGCACCACCCACGCCTGGATGTGATCGAGCACCGGATAGCGGATTTCCAGCAGCAGATGCACTTCGGCCGGGTCCTGGCTTGCCAGATGGATGCGCAGCCACAGCGGGGTGCTGGTGAAGCCGAAGGAGGCTTCGCTGCCGGCGACCGGCTGCCAGGGGGTGTCGTCACTGCGGATCTGGTCGAAAGTGAGCTGCCCGCTGGCATCCAGCAGAAAGTCGGCCTGCGTGGTAATGGCCTGGCTGCCGAAATGGCGGTCGATGGCAATGGTGTCGGCGGCCAGCGCGCGGCTGCACACCAGCACCAGCAATATCGGCAGGGCATGCAGGCAGGGTCGGAACAGGCGTCCGGTCGTGGCAATAAACAGGAGCAGGGACTTCACGTGACCGCTCATTCAGCTTGGGATTTCAGATAACTATAGCCCACGGACCGCAGGCTGCAGGCACTTTAGCCGGCGCGGGCGGAATGGCGTGGCAGGGCGTTGCGTTCGCTGGCGGCCGGCTCGGGCGTGTTGGGTTGCCGGTCGCCGAGGAATTCCAGCAGCTTTTCTTTCAGCAGGCCGAATTCCAGCGGCTTGCCGATATGGTCGTCCATGCCGGCGGCCTGGGCCTGCTGCTGGTGTTCCTGCAACACATGCGCGGTCAGGGCAATCACCGGCAGATGCGGCAGCTGACGTTCCTGCTCATGGACACGCAGGGCGCGGGTGGCGGCATAGCCGTCCAGCACCGGCATCTCGCAGTCCATCAGCACCAGATCGAACTGGTTGTGGCGTTCTTTCAGCAGTGCCAGTGCCATCTGGCCGTTGCCGGTCAGTGTGCAGCGCACGCCGAGTTTTTTCAGCATGCCGGAAATCACCATCTGGTTGACGGAGTTGTCTTCTGCCACCAGTACGTGATGGTGGGACAGCGCCGGCTGAACAGTCTGCTGCGGTGTTGCCGTGGCGGTCTGGGTACTGCTTTCCAGCAACCCCAGTAACGCCTGTCGCAAGGCGCGTGCCGAGGACGGCTTCTGCATGGCCAGCACCACACCGGCCGCCTGCAGTTCGCTGCGGGACGGAATCATGCGCATCGCGGTGAGCAGGATGCACTGGCAGTTTTTCAGCGCGGGATTCTGGTGAATGGCGCGGGCGCATTCCAGTCCGTTGCGCCCCGGCATGTGCATGTCCAGCGTGACCAGCTCGAACGGATCGCCTTCCGCCGCGGCTTCTTCCAGCAGTGTCAGTGCCTGTTCGGCAAAGTAGGCCACGCGGGCGCGCATGCCCCAGGTTTCGGCCTGCTCCTTCACTACATGGGTGAACTCGGGGCAATCGTCCACGATCAGAATCTTGCGGCCTTTCAGTGCCGACACCGGCACATAGTTTTCCTGCACGAAGCTGGCGTCGGCGTGGCCGCAGCGAATGGTGAACCAGAAACTGCTGCCTTCCCCGAGCGTGCTGTGCACACCGATCTCGCCACCCATCAGTTCCGCCAGCTGCTTGGAAATGCTCAGGCCCAGGCCGGTGCCGCCGAATTGCCGGCAGGTGGAAGAATCCGCCTGGGTGAAAGCCTGGAACAGATGTTCGCGCGCCTGCTCGCTGATGCCGATGCCGGTGTCGCGCACTTCGAAACGCAGCAGGTGCTCGTCGTCGCCGGTCCAGTGGGCGCCCTTGATTTCCTGCACGCGCAGGCTGATGAAACCTTCGTTGGTGAACTTGAAGGCGTTGCCCAGCAGGTTGAGCAGGATCTGGCGCACGCGGGTGGGATC
>CAZBII010000006.1:0-67353 GCA_964491665.1 uncultured Moraxellaceae bacterium | reverse complement strand
CGGGGACGCGCTGATCGTCTATGACGACCTGACCAAGCAGGCCTGGGCCTACCGCCAGATCTCCCTGCTGCTGCGTCGTCCGCCGGGCCGTGAAGCTTACCCTGGTGACGTGTTCTACCTGCACTCCCGTCTGCTGGAACGTTCGGCCCGCGTCAACGCCGAGTACGTCGAGAAGTTCACCAATGGTGCCGTGAAAGGCCAGACCGGTTCGCTGACCGCGCTGCCGATCATCGAGACCCAGGCCGGTGACGTATCCGCATTCGTTCCGACCAACGTAATCTCCATCACCGACGGCCAGATCTTCCTGGAAACCAGCCTGTTCAACAGCGGTATCCGTCCGGCGATGAACGCCGGTATCTCGGTATCGCGGGTAGGCGGTGCGGCGCAGACCAAGATCATCAAAAAGCTGGGTGGCGGTATCCGTCTGGCACTGGCGCAGTTCCGGGAACTGGCGGCGTTTGCGCAGTTCGCTTCCGATCTGGATGAAGCAACCCGCAAGCAGCTGGAGCATGGTCAGCGCGTAACCGAGCTGATGAAGCAGAAGCAGTACTCGCCGCAGTCCGTTGCCGAGATGGGTCTGGTGCTGTTCGTGGCGAACGAAGGCTACCTGGCTGACATCGAAGTGAAGAAGGTGCTGGATTTCGAAGCGGCCCTGCTGTCCTACGCCAACGCCGAATACGCCGATCTGCTGGCCAAGGTTAACGAGAAGGGCGACTGGAGCAACGAGATCGAGGCGCAGTACAAGGCGCTGGTCGAGAAGTTCAAGTCTACCCAGACCTGGTAATCCTTCACCGGGGTGGCTGTTGCAGCCGCCCCCGTAACCTGAAAACGGTAGAGCTATGTCAGGCGCTAAAGAGATACGCTCCAAAATCGGCAGTGTGAAGAACACGCAGAAAATCACCTCTGCCATGCAGCTGGTTGCCGCCAGCAAGATGCGCAAGGCACAGGAACGCATGGCGGCCTCCAAGCCCTATGCGGAGAAGATCCGTCAGGTGGTTCGCCATCTTGCCAACTCCACGCCGGAGTATCGCCACGCCTACATGACCGACCGCGAAGTGAAGCGGGTGGGTGTCATCGTGGTGTCCAGCGATCGCGGTCTGTGCGGCGGCCTGAACATCAACCTGTTCAAGCAGGCACTGAATCTGGCCAAGGAGTGGAAAGGCAAGGGCGCCGAGCTGGATCTGGCCCTGATCGGCAACAAGGCCATCAGCTTCTTCCGTTCCGTGGGCGGCAACGTGGTGGCAACCCGCGCCGGTATCGGCGACCAGCCGTCGGTGGAAGATCTGATCGGTTCTGTGAAAGTGATGCTGGACGCGTTCGACAAGGGTCGCATCGACCGCCTGTATCTGGTGTACAACGAATTCGTCAACACCATGACCCAGAAACCGGTGGCGCGTCAGTTGCTGCCGCTGGAAGCATCCGAAGAAAAGGAATACAAGCACCACTGGGACTACATCTACGAACCCGAAGCCAAGGAAATCCTGGACTACCTGCTGGTGCGTTTCGTGGAATCCCAGGTGTATCAGGGCGTGGTGGAAAACAACGCGTGCGAACAGGCCGCGCGGATGGTGGCAATGAAGTCGGCCACCGACAACGCCGGCAACCTGATCAAGGAACTGCAGCTGATCTACAACAAGGCCCGTCAGGCCGCCATTACGCAAGAGATCTCCGAGATCGTCGGCGGCGCGGCAGCGGTTTAAGCCTCCAGGTTTCGAACAGTTTGGGTTGAACCCGTCAAATTTACGGTTTAAGAGGATAGCAACATGAGTAGCGGACGTATCGTTCAAATCATCGGCGCGGTTATCGACGTCGAATTTCCGCGCGATTCCGTACCCAAGGTGTATGACGCGCTGAACGTGCAGGGCGTGACCACCGTGCTGGAAGTGCAGCAGCAGCTGGGTGATGGCGTGGTGCGCACCATCGCGATGGGTTCCACCGAGGGCCTGAAGCGCGGTCTGGGCGTCAGCAGCAGCGGCGCGCCGATCAGCGTGCCGGTTGGTCTGGAAACCCTGGGTCGCATCATGGACGTACTGGGCAACCCGATCGACGAGTGCGGCCCCATCGGTGAGAAAGAGCGCGCGGCGATTCACCGCAAGCCTCCCACCTACGCAGAGCAGGCATCCTCCACTGAACTGCTGGAAACCGGCATCAAGGTAATCGACCTGGTGTGTCCGTTCGCCAAGGGCGGCAAGGTTGGCCTGTTCGGCGGCGCCGGCGTGGGCAAGACCGTGAACATGATGGAACTGATCAACAACATCGCCACCGAGCACTCCGGTCTGTCCGTGTTTGCCGGTGTCGGTGAGCGGACCCGTGAAGGTAACGACTTCTACCATGAGATGCAGGAATCCGGCGTTGTAAACGTTGAGGAATTCAGCAAGTCGAAAGTAGCGATGGTGTACGGCCAGATGAACGAGCCGCCCGGCAACCGTCTGCGCGTGGCGCTGACCGGTCTGACCATGGCCGAGAAATTCCGTGACGAAGGCCGCGACGTTCTGCTGTTCGTTGACAACATCTACCGTTACACCCTGGCCGGTACCGAAGTGTCCGCGCTGCTGGGCCGTATGCCTTCTGCGGTAGGTTACCAGCCGACCCTGGCGGAAGAGATGGGTCTGCTGCAGGAGCGCATCACCTCCACCAAGACAGGTTCCATCACCTCGATCCAGGCGGTCTACGTACCGGCGGACGACTTGACCGACCCGTCGCCGGCGACCACCTTCTCCCACCTGGACGCGACCGTGGTACTGAGCCGTGACATCGCCGCCAAGGGTATCTACCCGGCGATCGATCCGCTGGATTCCACCAGCCGCCAGCTGGACCCGCTGGTGATTGGTTCCGAGCATTACGAAGTGGCGCGCGGCGTGCAGTCCACACTGCAGCGCTACAAGGAACTGAAGGACATCATCGCGATCCTGGGTATGGACGAACTGTCGGAAGACGACAAGCGCGTCGTTTACCGCGCCCGCCGTATCGAGCGTTTCCTGTCGCAGCCCTTCCATGTGGCGGAAGTATTCACCGGCTCGCCCGGCAAGTACGTCTCCCTGAAGGAAACCATTCGCGGCTTCAAGATGATTCTGGCCGGCGAACTGGATCACCTGCCGGAGCAGGCGTTCTACATGGTGGGCAGCATCGACGAAGCCATCGAGAAAGCGAAGAAGGTTTAACCCTGAAGATTATCCCTGAAGGGGAGCTGAATCATGGCCATGACAGTACATTGTGATATCGTGAGCGCCGAACGCCAGATCTTCTCGGGTCTGGTGGAGCTGCTGGTCGCGCACGGCAAGCTGGGTGATCTGGGCGTAGCCTTTGGTCACGCCCCGCTGCTGACCCAGCTGAACCCGGGTCCGATCCGGGTGGTCAAGCAGGGCGGCGAGGAAGAAGTGTTTTACGTTTCCGGCGGCATGCTGGAAGTTCAGCCCAAGGTGATCACCGTACTGGCCGATACAGCCGTACGCGCCGATGACGTGGATGAAGCGGCCGCCGAGCAGGCTGCCGAGGAAGCCCGTCGTCATCTGAACAACCAGTCGTCCGAGATCGACTACTCTGTTGCCTCGGTGCAGCTGGCCGAAGCAATGGCCCAGCTGCGGACCATCCAGCAGCTGCGCAAGAAGATGGGCAAGTAAGATCGCCCGTCGTGAAACAATCACCAAAGCGTGTTAAAAAGGGTAGCCCAGCTACCCTTTTTTTATTGGATTAACCGGACCCGATACAGGATTCCTCCTCCATGGATCTGAACGTCGTCATTCTCGCGGCGGGTAAAGGCACCCGCATGAAATCCCGCCTGCCCAAAGTGCTGCAACCCCTGGCGCAAAAGCCCCTTCTGTCCCATGTACTGCGCACCAGCCTGCAACTGAAGGCCACCCGCGTCATCGTGGTGTATGGCCACGGCGGTGACCAGGTGCGGGAAACGGTCAGCCGCGAGTTTCCGGACGCACCCATCGTGTGGGTCGAACAGCGCGAGCAGCTGGGCACTGGCCACGCCGTGAAGCAGGCGCTGCCGCAACTGCAGGACAACACCCGTACCCTGGTGCTGTATGGCGACGTGCCGCTCACCGGCGAGGACACCCTGACCCGTTTCCTCAACACCGTGTCGCCCGGTCAGTGCGGCGTCCTCACGGTAAAGTTGCCCAATCCCAAGGGTTACGGCCGCATCATCCGCGATCACAGTGGCGCGGTGCGGGAAATCGTCGAGGAGAAGGATGCCGGCGACGAGATCCGCAAGATCACCGAAGTGAATACCGGCATCATGCTGGCCGATACTCTGGACTTCCAGGCCTGGTTGCCCAAGATCACCAATAACAATGCCCAGGGCGAGTTCTACCTGACCGATGTGGTGAAGCTGGCCAACGATCACGATGTGCCGGTAATCGGCTGTCTGGTGGAAAACCCGATTGAAGTGGAAGGCGTCAACGACAAGCGCCAGCTGGCGCGGCTGGAGCGTCTGTACCAGCTGCAGCTGGCCGATGAACTGATGGTGGCAGGTGCCACCCTGATCGATCCCGCCCGCATCGATATTCGCGGCAGTGTCAGCGTTGGCCAGGATTGCTGCATCGACGTTAACTGCATTTTTGAAGGCGACGTCCAGCTGGGCAGGAACGTCGAGATCGGCGCCAATTGCGTCATTATCAACAGCCGGATTGGTGACAATTCCGTTGTGAAGCCCAACAGCATTCTTGAGAATGCCGTGGTGGGCGCCGACTGCGAAATCGGCCCGTTCGCCCGCCTGCGTCCCGGCACGGAAATGAAGGACCACGCCAAGATCGGCAACTTCGTCGAGACCAAGAACACCGTGCTGGGCAGGGACAGCAAGGCCAACCACCTGACCTATCTGGGCGACGCGGTGATCGGCGAGAAAGTGAATGTGGGCGCTGGCACCATCACCTGCAACTACGATGGCGCCAACAAGCACAAGACCGTCATCGGCGACGGCGCTTTCATCGGTTCCAACAGTTCGCTGGTGGCGCCGGTGGAGATTGGCGCCGGTGCAACTATTGGCGCCGGGTCTACCATTACCAAGCAGGCCAAAGAACATACGCTGACGGTGACCCGCGCCAAGCAGATCACCGTGGATGGCTGGAAACGGCCGACCAAGAACAAGTGAACCCAAGGACTGAATTTCATGTGCGGAATCGTTGGTGCAGTTTCAACCCGTGATGTAACCCCCATCCTGCTGGAAGGCCTCAAGCGTCTGGAATACCGCGGCTATGACTCCGCCGGTATTGCCCGTTTCAGCCCGGGACAGCCGGTGGACCGGATTCGCCGCATCGGCAAGGTGCGCGAACTGGAAGCGGCGGTGAAGGACAGCCAGGGTCAGGGCACCATCGGCATCGCCCACACCCGCTGGGCCACCCACGGTGTGCCGGCCGAGCGCAATGCCCACCCGCACATGTCCGGCCCGGACGTAGCCGTCGTGCACAACGGCATCATCGAGAACCACGAGGAACTGCGTGCGTCCCTGCAGAAAGACGGCTATGTATTCACATCGGAAACCGACACCGAAGTCGTCGCGCACCTGATTCACCAGCAGCTCACCAAGGGCATGGACCTGATGGGCGCCGTGAGAGCCACCACCGCCAAACTGCGCGGAGCCTATGCGCTGGGTGTGATGTCCGGCAAGGAGCCCAACCGCCTGATCGCGGCGCGTGAAGGCAGCCCGCTGGTGCTGGGTGTGGGTCTGGGGGAGAACTTCATTGCCTCCGATCAGCTGGCGCTGCTGCCGGTGACCACCCGTTTCATCTTTCTGGAAGAAGGCGACATCGCCGATATTTCCCGCGAACACATCCGCATCGAGGACAGCGCAGGCCGTCCCGCCGAGCGCGGCATCAAGCAGTACATCGGTGGCGACAGCTCCGCCGACAAGGGCGAGTACCGCCACTTCATGCTGAAGGAAATCTTCGAGCAGCCCACCGCGATCCGCGCGACGCTGGAAGGGCGCACCAGTGTGGAAGGCCTGAATGTCGACATCTTCGGCCCCGATGCGAAAAACGTGTTCCCGAAAATCGAAGCCGTGCAGATCGTGGCGTGTGGTACTTCGTATCATGCCGGTCTGGTGGCGAAATACTGGTTTGAAGGCATTGCCGGCGTGCAGTGCAACGTGGAAGTGGCCAGCGAATTCCGCTATCGCAAAACCGTGGTGCGTCCCAACACGCTGTTCGTCACCATTTCGCAGTCCGGCGAAACTGCCGACACACTGGCGGCGCTGCGCGATGCCAAGGGCTATCTGTCGACACTGACCGTGTGCAACGTGCCCACCAGTTCCCTGGTGCGCGAATCGGCTATGGCGTTCATGACCAAGGCCGGTCCGGAAATCGGCGTGGCGTCCACCAAGGCGTTCACCACGCAGCTGACTGCGCTCTACCTGCTGGTGGTGGGCGTCGGCAAGTTCCATGCGATCAGCGAGGCGGAAGAAAAACGTCTGCTGCAGGGCCTGCAACAGCTGCCGGACGTGATCCAGTCAGCGCTGCGCCTGAACAAACCGATCGAGCAGATGGCGGAACTGTTTGCCGAAAAGAATCACGCGCTGTTTCTCGGCCGTGGCATCCAGTATCCGGTGGCGCTGGAAGGCGCGCTCAAGCTGAAGGAAATTTCCTACATTCACGCGGAAGCCTATCCGGCCGGCGAACTGAAACACGGTCCGCTGGCGCTGGTGGATGCGGACATGCCGGTGGTGACGGTGGCGCCTTCGGATTCGCTGCTGGAAAAGCTGAAATCCAACCTGCAGGAAGTGCGCGCGCGCGGTGGCGAGCTGTTCATCTTCCAGGACGCCGAAGCCGGCGTGGAAAAACAGAAGGACGTGCATGTGCTGGATGTGCCGAAAGTGGCGCCGGAACTGGCGGCCATCGTGTACACCATTCCGCTGCAGCTGCTGAGCTACCACGTGGCGATCATCAAGGGCACCGACGTGGATCAGCCGCGCAATCTGGCGAAGAGCGTGACGGTCGAATAAGACTGCTCCTTCGCCCGCGCTCCGCTCAAAACGGGGCCGACTTCACTTGTGTGTGGAAGTCGGCCCCGTTTTTTTGTGCGCTGGAAAAAGTACTCAGCGTGCAGAACCGTTTTTGCCGCCTGCCGGCGTGGCGCCGCGCATCATCACCCGCCCCACCACATTGGAAAAACCCTGCGGGAAGATTCGCGTGAGTGCATCGAGCACGTAGGCATCCTTGCCCACCAGCAGGCGCTGCTTGTTGCGCAGGATTCCGTTGATGATGATGGTGGCGGCGTCCTCCGCCGTAGTGCCGGCAATCTTGTCGAAACGGGCGGCGAAGCGATCCTTGGTCATGCCGGTTTCCAGCGGCTTGATGATGCGGCTGTTGCGCACGATGTTGGTCTTGATGCCGCCGGGGTGCACCGACGTGATGTGGATGCTGCTGCCGTGCAGTTCCTGGATCAGCGTCTGGTTCAGCGCTTTCACGGCGTGCTTGGCGCAGTTGTACGGGCCGTTGCCGGGAAACGGAAAGAAGCCGTTGACGCTGGAGATGTTGACGATGTGGCTCTCGGGACGCTGGCGCAGATGCGGCAGAAACGCCTTGGTGCCGTACAGCACGCCGTAGAAGACGATGTCGAACACCCAGTTGAAATCGTCGTAGCCGATGTCTTCCACCGTGCAGTGGGATGCGACGCCGGCATTGTTGATGACGACGTCCACGCCGCCGTGGGCTTTCACCACATCTTCCGCCCACTGGTAAACCTGCTCGCGGCTGGCCACGTCCACCAGGTGCGTGGTTGCCTTGCTGCCGGCGGGTAACAGTGCCACGGTTTCCGCCAGACCTTTTTCGTTCACGTCCGCCAGCGCCAGATGACTGCCGTGTTTTGCCAGCTGCAGTGCCAGCGCGCGGCCGATGCCCGAGGAGGCGCCGGTCAGCGCCACCACCTTGTTTGCCAGTGTCTTCATGTCGTTACCTGTCTGAAGTGAAAAGCCTGTCCTGATTATCCCGCAACCTTAGGGCATGGCAAGCGCGGCGCGGAAGGGGTGCACAGGACAAAACACCTGTCATTTCAGACAGCCACAACAGTCCGGATCTCTCTTGGGTCGCAATGTGCAAGCCGAATCAGAGCCGGCCGATGAGCTGGGTGCAGGCATCCAGCAGGTAAAACGTCAGCATGCTGGCACTGAGTGCTGCCGCATTCACCTTGAGAAAATCCCATTTCGCGCGCGCATTTTCGTCGAGGAAATAAAAGATGGGAAAACTGGCAATGAAATACACCGAATACACCAGTGAACCGTACGCCAGCATCAGATCCATCTTTTCGTAGTAGAACGTGGTCTGCATCAGCGGATTGGCCATGGCCTTGGTTTCCATCCAGGCCCAGCAGTAACCCACGCCGGCGGCAATCGGCAGAAACAGCAGTTTCGCCAGCGGCAGCCCGCTGCTCATGATGCGCCGCAGCACGACAATCGCCGTGGTGTGATACGTCATGAAATAGGCGTGGGTATAGAGATACATGATCACCGGCACCTTCTGCTGGCCACTGCCCAGCAGGCTGGCGTCGAGTGTCGTGGTGGCATTGGGCATGTTGTACACCATGCCGAGCACATCAAAAAAATATTCCGAGCCGAAGTAATTGCCGAAAAATCCGAACGAGCCGATATACAGGTTCGCCTTGAACCAGTAGCTGTCGCGCCAGTGCACGCCGGGGCTGAAGCGACGGTGCAGCAGCGCCGGAATCACCAGCAGCGGACCCGCGACCAGCACGGAATGCAGCAGCAGCCCCGCATCGCTGAACACGTTGACCCAGCCGGTCACCATCATCAATCCCATCAGCGCCATCCACACCGGGCTGTACCAGAGAAAGAATTTTTCCGCCCAGGCGCGATCGGGATTGGGCGAAAACCAGTAGGCCTTCTGATCCAGAACCGGCTGGCCCGCCAGTACGTTGCTGTTCGCTTTCATGCCGTTTCCCCGCTGGATGCTGTTACTGGACTTCGATCCGAATCGCCTGGTTGGGACAGAACTGCGCGGCGCGTTTGGCCTTGTCCAGCAGCGCCATGTCCGGTGTTGCCTGCAGCAGCGTGAGTTCGTTGTCGCTGTTCACCTGAAACAGTTCCGGTGCCTCGCCCATGCACATGGAATGGCCCTGGCACAACTGGCGATCGATGATGATATTGAAGGTGGGAATTTTCTTCACTGCCGCCGGTTGTGCGGCATGCATCGGACAGCCGGAGACACTTTCTGCCTCCGCAGCCGAGCCGAAGCGGGTGGTGAACGAACTGGCCGGACGCCGCTTGTAACGCACCAGACAGGGCGATTTTGGCTGCACGATCATCTCGCCGTAATCGTCGACATAATCCGCCGGCGGATTCACCAGTTCGAAATCATACTGGCGCAGCAGCACGGAAAAGATGGCCTTGATCTGGAACATGGCGAAAGCGTTGCCGGAACATTTGTGCTTGCCGCCGCCGAACGGCTGGTAGGCCATCAGGTTCTTGTCTTCGGCGCGATCAGCGTTGTAGCGATCCGGATCAAACACTTCCGGGTTGGGAAACAGGTGCGACATGCGATGCGTTACTGGCGGCGCGGCCCACACCATGTCGCCGACGTTGATGCGGTAGTTCTTGAAGGTCAGTGGTTCCGCCACCTGCCGCATCAGCACGATCAGCGGCGGATGCAGGCGCAATACTTCCTTCAGTACATTTTCCAGTTTCGGCACTTCGCGCAGCGACTGGAAGGTGACGGCACCTTCAGCACCCAGCAGGTCATCCAGCTCCTCGCGCACCGCACGCAGATGATGCGGATGTTTCAGCAGCTCCAGCAGCACCCAGGCCGCCGTGCCGGAACTGGTGTGATGGCCAGCGAAAATGGCGCCCACCAGCATGCCGGTAATTTCGTTGGTGGTGAGTTTGCTGCCGTCGTCATAGCGCGAATCGATCAGCATCTGGAACATGTCGTTGGGCTTTTCCGCCTGCGCTTCCCGTTTCTTGACGATCTCGCCCACCAGCTGGTGCAGCCGTTCGCGCGCGCGATCACGCTTGCGGAACGCCGGAATCGGCAGGTTCGGAAAACTGTAGGCCAGCGCGTTCACACCGCGCTCCAGGTCGTGATAGATCTCGGCGAATTCATGCGTCAGTTCATAGCGGAATTCGCGCCCCAGCAGACAGTGACTGGCGGTGTTGATGGTGAGCTGTTTCATCGCCGCCACCAGATCCACTTCGCCGCTGTCGCCCCACTCCTTCATCATGTCCGCCACTTCCTGCACGATCTTGTCGGAGTGGTGGCGCATCGCTTCCATGCGCAGCGCCGGCATGAGCATTTTCAGCTGCTGGTTCTTGCGCTCGTTGGGTGCGTCGAAAATGATGCCTTCACCAAAAATCGGCGTCATCAGTTTATAGGCAGCAGACTGATCGAGCTGCTCATCGCTGGAGCGGTAGAACAGCGTGCTGGCTTCGTCGCCGGTGAGCAGCACCATACGCTGATTGAAAATCCTGAACTGCGCAATTTCTCCGACGCTGTCGGACACGCGCTTCATGAACTGGAATGGATTGCGGGCGAACGGAATGATGTGACCCAGCAGGGGCAGGCCGCCTTTCAGGCGGGGCGGATCTTGCAGTGGAAACGTCTGTGTCTGGACCGGTTGCGCGGTGCTCATGGATTCCCTCCGGGTCTGCTTTCTTGTTGTTCTGTTTTGTTCCGGTGCATTCCCTGCTGCGGATAGAGGCTGTTTTGCCGGGCTTTTCTGTGCCGGGGAGCGGCCGCTGCAAGAAATTTCCACTTTACATATTTACTTCGAGTGTAAAGAGAGTATTCTGTTTTACAGATTAAGTAAAGGTGTAAAGTGTCGGCTGAGAGCGCAGGAGACCCATGACCAGGCCCGGAACCGAAAAATCCAATGTCGAGAAGATTGCCAAGCAGAATCCGGACACCCAGCGCCGGATTCTGGATGCCGCTCTCAGCTGCGTGAAGCGCTGGGGCATTGAAAAGGTCACGCTGAACGATATTGCGCAGGAAGCCGGCGTCACGCGGCCCACCGTGTACAGCTATTTCGGCAGTCGTGATGAAGTGGTGCGTTATGCCCTGATGGAGTCGGGCCTGACCTTCAGCTCCGAACTGCTCAGGCATGTGGGCAAGTTCACCAATCCGGCCGAGCGCATCATCGAAGCCATGCTGTATTCACTCAAGCGGCTGCCGAAGGAGCCGGTGCTGGCACTGCTGCAGGAAAACAGTCTGGTGGGCTTCCTCAACAGCTACGCACTGACGGTGCCGGAAAGTAACGACATCCGCACCATGCTGTTTGCCAGCATTCTGGCGGACGCCAATCTGCCGGCAGAGGAAATGGAAGAGATAACGGAAGTGGCCACGCGTTTCCTGCTGTCGCTGCTGACGATGCAGGGCGGCAGAAAGCGCACGGAAAAGGAATTGCGGGCGTTTCTGGAGCGGCGCCTGTTGCCGGCGCTGGGCATGAAAAAATAGCGGCGTGACAAGATTCATAACAAAGCTGTGCACTGGATAAGACACGCCAGAATGTCAGCGACGCAACAGGAAGAATCATAAAAAGAACAAAGGCTACCGAGGGAATTTGTTCATGCAGACACCGGAAGCGTTCGATTACATCGTGGTTGGCGGTGGTTCATCCGGGTGCGTGCTGGCCGCGCGTCTGGCGGAGGCCAATGTCGGCAGCGTGCTGCTGCTGGAGGCCGGTGATCGTGCTGAACAGAATCCGGAAACGCTGGCTGCGGATGGCTTCATTCAGGCCTTTTCCAATGATCGCGTCATGCTGGACCGGCTGTCGCAGCCGCAAGCGCACTGCGCCAACCGTCACCTGTACATGGGATCGGGTACCGGCATGGGCGGCAGTGGCGCAGTGAACGGCATGGTGTACACGCGCGGCGACCAGCGCGATTTTGCGCAGTGGCCGGTGGGCTGGCGCTGGTCTGATGTGGTGCCTGCGTTTGACAAGCTGGAGCAGCGTTTGCGGGTGAAGACGCGCACACCCACGCCCTTCACTGCCACCTGTGTCGCTGCGTCGGTGCAGGCCGGTTTCCGGCGCAAGGACGAGTTGAACGATGGCGAGCTGTGCGGCCAGATCGGTTACCAGCTGATGAATTATGACGGCGATCGCCGCCGCAGTTCCTATGCCGCTTTTCTGCATGAAACACGACATCCACAGCTGAGTGTAAAAACCGGCGTGCGCGTGCAGCGGATTCTGTTCGATGGCAGCAGAACCGCGATTGGCGTCGAGCTGGCGGAACCGGGGCGCGGCACGCTGTTCACGGCGCGGCGGGAAGTGATCCTGTGCGCTGGCGCCCTGGAAACGCCCAAACTGCTGAAACTGTCGGGCATCGGTCCGCGTGCGGAATTGCAGCGCTTCGGCATTCCGCTGGTGCTGGATGCGCCGGACGTGGGTGAACACCTGCAGGATCATCCCAACGTCTGCATTTTCTATCGTGGCAAAAATGAGCCGGCCACCTTCTATCCGCAGGTGTATGGTTTTGATCGCGTCAATCCCGCGCTGCCACTGCCGCCGCAACAGGCCGATACCTGTTTTGTATTTTATTCCGCACCGGCTTCGATCAAGCCGTCGATGCAGCGCATGCTGCCGGCCATTCTGCTGCCGCCGAATTTTTACCAGCACCGTAAATGGCGCAACCGGATTAAAAAACTGGTGGATCTGCTGTTCCTGTTGCCGCTGGCGAAGCGGTTTGTGTCGCGGCTGTTTGGCATCGTGGTGATTCTGGGCAAACCGCTGTCGCGCGGACGGGTGCGGCTGGCGTCGCGCGATGCCGCTATTCCCGCACAGGTAGATCCCGGCTATTTCGACCATCCCGCTGATCTGGACACGCTGGTGCAGGGCGTGCTGAAAGCGCAGGACATCGCCCGTCAGCGTGCGCTGCAGGAGTGGGGCAACCTGGGCCTGTCGAAAGCGGCGCGCACGCAGGATGCCGACGCGATCAAACAGTGGATCAGAGGCGCGGCGATGACCACGTTCCATTATTGCGGCAGCTGCCGCATGGGCGACGACGCGCAGTCGCCGGTGAATACGCGTCTGCAGCTGAAAGGCGTGCGTGGACTGCGCATCGCCGATGCGTCGGTGATTCCGGAAATTCCGGTCTCCGCGCTCAATGCGCCCAGCATGATGATCGGCTGGCGCGCTGCAGATTTCATTGTGCAGGACACTACGAACGTGACCGCGCAGCAGAAAACGGCCGCCGCCGCTACCGGCGTCGCGGTGTGAAACCAGAGGACAACATGAATACCAAAACAAAAATCAAATCAGAAGAAGCGGTCGCCACGGTCACGCTGGAGGCGGCACCGCGGATGATCGAATGCTTCAATCCGGCCACCGGTGAAAAACTTGGCGAGGTGCCGGCGCTGTCGGCGGCGGAAGTCAATGCAGTGGTAGCGCGGGCGCGTACCGCGCAAAAGGTGTGGGGCAAGAGCACGTTTGCCCAGCGCCGGGCGGTGTTGCAGCACATTCTGGATCATGTCCTGCAGCACGCCGATGAGCTGTGCGACTACGTGGTGAAGGATTCCGGCAAGACTTACGAAAACGCCATGCTGGGCGAGATCATGCCGATCTGCAACAAGCTGCGCTGGACCATGAAATACGGCGAGAAATATCTGAAGCCGGAAAAAGTCGGTTCCGGTTTGCTGGTGCACAAGCGCGCCCGCATTGAATATGCGCCGCTGGGTGTCGTGGCCTGCATTGTGCCGTGGAATTATCCGCTGCAGAACATCATCAGTTCGCTGGTGGCACCGCTGATGGCGGGTAACGCTGTGGTGGTGAAGGCGTCGGAAGCGGTGGCCTGGTCCACCGCGCGGTTTCAGCAGATCACCGATGAAGCACTGAAGAAGGAAGGTTTCTCGCCCGACACCGTGCAGATCATCAACGGCTTTGGCGATACCGGTGCCGCGCTGGTGCGTAGCGGTGTACAGAAAATCCTGTTCATCGGCTCGGTCACCAATGGCCGCCGTATTATCGAAGGCAGCGCCGAACATCTCACGCCAGTGGTGATGGAACTGGGCGGCAAAGACCCGCTGATCGTGTGCGAGGATGCCGACATTCCCAAGGCGGTGCATTCGGCGCTGGGCGGCACCTTTATCAATCTGGGGCAGAACTGCATTGCGTCCGAGCGCATCATCGTGCTGGACGCGATTCACGACCGCTTCATGGCGGAACTCACCCGCATCGCCAGCCAGTTGCGGCAGGGTGTGCCGCAAAAAGGTGGCAAGGTGGACGTGGGCGCGATCACCACGGCGCAGCAGATCAAAATCATCGACACGCTGGTGCAGGACGCGCTGGCCAAAGGCGCGAAAGCGGTGGTCGGTGGTGCAGTGCGCGAAATCGGGGGCGGTACATTTTATCCGCCGACCATTCTTGCCGGCGTCACGTCCGACATGCGGATTGCGCGCGAGGAAATCTTCGGTCCGGTGATGATGATCTTCCGTGTGAAGGATGAAGCGGAAGCCATTGCTGTGGCCAACAGCACCGAGTTCGGTTTGCATTCCTCGGTGATTACCACTGATCCGGAGCGCGGCCGGCGCATTGCGGAACAGCTGGAAGCCGGCGCCACCTGCATCAACGATTTCGGTCTGTGCTATCTCAATCAGGACCTGCCGTTTGGTGGCGTGAAATATTCCGGCTATGGCCGCATGAACGGGCGCGACGGTTTGCGTTCCTACACCAATGCCAAGGCCGTGCTGGAGGATCGCTTCCCGATCTCGGTGCCGCCGGTGCTGTTCCCGGTCAAGCCGCAGGATTACGAGCAGGCGAAGGCCACCGTGCGCCTGCTGTTCTCGCGCAGCATGGCCGACAAGCTGCGCAATCTGCTGGTGCTGATCCGGCTGGCGCTCTTCAAAAAATAGACCGGACTGAAATTTCAGAATCATTTTTGGGAGACAATCATGACCACGGAATTTTTCATCATTCTGGCGATCATTCTCGCCTTCGACGGCGTGCTGATGGGCGGCATGGCCTGGGCCGCGCAGTCGAGTTCGCTGAAGAAGTATCGTATCCGCACACCTACCACCTACCGCATTCCCAAGGCCAAGAAAGCCATCAACATAGGCCTGAATGGCATGCTGTCGACAGTATTCTTTGCCGCCGTGCTTTACCATTTCGGTGATGCCATTATTGGCGCGCCGCGCGCCGCTGCCGTGACCATTTTCGGCGAAGTGCTGGCATCGCTGCTGCTGTATGACTTCATGTATTACTTTCTGCATCGCGGCATGCATCATCCGAAACTGATGAAGTATGTGCACGGTGTGCATCACTACGTGCGGTTTCCCACTTCGACCGAAAGCATCTATCTGCATCCGGCGGAAAATATTGCCGGTTTGGGGCTGCTGTGCATCGCCATGGCCATTGTCGGGCCGATCAGCGCGCTGTCGTTCCTGCTCGTATTTTTCATTCACTCCACTGTGAATATTCTGGTGCACTCCAATCTGGATCTGCCGCATCCGGCGTTCAAGCTTTTCAATTTCTGGGCGAAAAAGCATGACCTGCACCACGGCAAGCATCTGAACCGCAACTACGCCTCCATCTTCCCGTTCTGGGACCAGATGTTTGGCACCGACGCCTGAACGGTTATCCATTCCGGGAATACGAAAACACAGAGGACATTTTCATGCAGATAACAAAAAGAAAAGTGCTGGTGACCGGCGGATGCGGTTTCATTGGCAGCAATCTGGTTAACGGATTTGCCGACCTTGGCCATGAGGTCACCGTGCTGGATTTCGGCGGCAAGCCGTTCCGCAATGACGTGACATTTCTCAACCTGAACATCTGTGATCGCGACGCCGTGATCAGGGCCTGCGCCGGCATGGATACCATCGTGCACAACGCGTCGATCGTGCACACGAAACATAACCAGGAAAATGTGGTGTGGGCGGTGAATCACGGTGGCACGCTGAATATTATCGAAGCCTGCAGGGTGCATAAAATTCCGCGTCTGGTGTACATCAGTTCCGCCAGCGCGGTGTACGAAGGCAACGACATCGAGAACGGTGATGAAACCCTGCCGTATTCCTCTATCTCCCAGGCGCCGTATGCGGACAGCAAGATCCAGGCGGAAAAGGATGTGCTGGCGTTCAGCGGCACCACCGTCACCCAGTGCTGCGCGATCCGTCCGCATGTAGTGTTTGGTGCCGGCGACAACCGGTTCATTCCCGCCATTCTGCAAAAAGCGAAGGAAGGCAAACTGAAACGCGCCATCGGCAATCGCGACAAGCTGTCGGATTTCACCTACGTGACGAATCTGGTGGACGCGGTGGTGGCGGCGGAGGAAAAACTGGTGGCCGGTTCACCGGTGTGCGGGCAGGCGTATTTCATTACCAACGGCGAGCCGATGGCGTTTTTCGATTTCGTGGAAAAGGTGCTGGTGGAACTGGGCTATCCGCGCATTCGCGGCAAGGTGCCGTACTGGCTGGCGTACACGGCGGCGGCGATTGCCGAGGGCATCGATACGCTGAAGGGTGGCACGCTCAACGCAGAAAATGGCCTGACGCGGTTTTCCGTGCGCTACATGGTCACGCATCATTACTACAGCATCAAAAAGGCGGAACGGGATTTTGGCTGGAAGCCGAAAGTGTCGCTGAGTGAAGGCATTCGCCTGACAGTGGAAGCGCTGAAACAGGACAAGAAGGTGCAGGAACAGCTGCGTGCCCTGCAGGCGGCCGCATGACCCGCACGGCCTACGTCACCGGCAGCACCGGTTTTCTGGGTGTCAATCTCGTGCACGCGCTGGTGGAGGATGGCTGGCGCGTGATTGCCCTGCGGCGTCGCAGTTCCAACACCCGCGATCTGGATGCGCTGGACATCGAACAGGTGGAAGGCGATGTGCTGGATGTGGAATCGCTGCGGCGCACGCTGCCGGCAAAAGTTGATGCCGTTTTCAATGTGGCGGCGGACACGGCCATGTGGTCGCGTCTCAACGAGCGGCAGAACCGCATCAATATCGATGGCACGCGCAATGTCGTGCAGGTGGCGCTGGAAAAAAACGTCGGCCGTTTCATTCACACGTCGTCGATCGGTGCGTTCGGCAATATTCATGGCCCCCTGATCAGTGAATCCACGCCGTCACGCGGCCGTGACGCACAGATCAATTACTACCGCTCGAAGTATTTTGCCGAGCAGGAAGTGGAACGCGGGCTGGCGCAGGGACTCGATGCCGTGATCCTGAATCCGGCGCAGATCGTGGGCAAATACGATTACCACTACACGCCGCAGATGTTCGACAGCCTGCGCCGGGGCCTGATGCCGGGAATGCCGCGCGGCAGCATGGTGCTGGGCCATGCGCGGGATTATGCCCATGCGCATGTGGCGGCATTCAGCAAGGGGCGCACCGGCGAACGCTATATTCTCGGCGGCGTGCACGCGTCATTCTTTGATGTGTTCAGCGTGATCGGCGAACTGGTCAACCGCAACGTTCCCACCCGGCCGTTGCCGCCGGCGCTGCTGAATCTGGGCGCTTTCTTTCTAGAAAAGCTGGCGCTGCTGACGAAGCAGGAGCCGATGCTGACGCGGGAAAAAGTGTACCTGCTGAATCATCCGGTGCGCGTCAGTTCCGCCAAGGCTGAACGCGAGCTGGGTTTTACCACCTGCACGTTGCGGGAGATGTTCAGCGACAGTTACCGCTGGATGCAGCAGGTGGGATTGGCCTGATCTTCACCCCTCCGGCAACGGCATTGACCATCAGTGCGCCGCCGCCGGTTCCCGCGCCCGCGCGAAGGTTCCCATCACCGGTTTCACCAGCCGCTTGAACACGCCACTGTCCATCTTGATGACTTCGGTATGGGTGCCGGCATTGAAGGCAATCCAGTCGTCGTTCAGCAGCGACCGTTCCATGTAGACCTTCATGTCGTACAGATTCCCCAGCGGTGGCATGCCGCCGGTCTCGCACTGCGGAAACCGCTCGCGGAATTCCGCTTCGGTGGCCAGTCGCAGTTCCTGCACGTTCATCAGATTTCGCAGGGCGTTGCCGTTGATGCGCTGGTGTGCCGGCAGCACCGCCATGGCCAGCTGGCCGTCGCCGCAGATGATCACGGTCTTGGCCAGTTGCGCGCCGGGAATATGGGCAGACTGCGCCACTTCCTGTGCCGTGACCGCAGGCGGGTGATTGTAGCTGTGATAGTTGACGTTGTTGCGATCGAGAAATTCGGTAACAGGGCGGACAGGCATGGCACACCTCCGGTGCAGATACGCGCTGCCAGAACGCGCGCGGCTGCAAAAAAGCATAGGTCTGCCGCTGCCGGGGTGAAAAGAACGAAGGGATATAAATCGCGGGGAAAAAAATTATAAGAAGCGAGCGCGCCAGTGGGAGCACCTGAGTGCTGCCCACCGGCCTACCGCCGATGCCGTTGCCGGGCGAAGCTCAAAGGCTTCAGTCCTTAGCAACACCGGAATTTTACCGTGAGGCACGTACTACAGAGTGCAGTACGCTTTTGGTTGCCTCGTTCCGGTGTGGTTCAGACAGGGACCACGCGACTCACGCCGCTTAATTGTACCCACCGCCATCGAACACCGCAGTAGTGCTCTTACCCGTGCCACTTTATGCCGGCGCAACCTGTCATGCAATTGGCAGGTTTGCGCCGCATCAAGTTTTTCTGAAAATTTTTTCGCGGTGACATTCCCTCAATGCGGCTGCAACAGCTGGCGCGCCTTTTCCGCGTAAGTGTCAGCCGGCTGCTGCGCCAGATCGTGCAGCAAAACGGCAGCGGCATCACCGGCGCCGGACTGCTGCAGCGCCATGCCCTGATAGAAACGGAACTTGCTGGAATCACGCACACTGCCCTGGATCTGGTCGAGGTGATGCTGTGCCTGGTCCACATGCTGGCTGGACAGGAAAATCACCGCCAGATCCAGCCGCGAGGTGTCTTCATCCGGCTGTAGCGACAGCAGACGCTCAAAATGCGCAATTGCGCCCATGTGATTGCCCAGGCCCAGGCTGACCAGCGCCAGATGCCGCAGCACATTGATGTCGTCAGGATTGAGCGACACCGCCATTTGCAACGCGTCCTGTGCGCTGCCCAGATCGTTGTGCAGGAAGCAGGTGATGCCCAGTTGTGCCCAGGCTTCGGCGTTATCGCGATCCAGCACCAGCGCCTGCTGGTAGCAATGCTGGGCTTCGGTGTAGCGCTTCTGTGCCGCCAGCGCGATGCCCAGACGGGTCAGCAGATGGGCGTCGTTGGGGCGGATTTTCAGCGCCCGCATCGCTGCGTATTCGCCGCCCTGATAATTGCCCAGCAGAATGCGGATGCGCGCCAGATTGTCCCACGCGGTGGCGCTGGCTGGGTCGCAGATTACCGCGCGCTCCAGATGCTCCAGCCCTTCTTCCGTGTTGCCGGTGGCCACCAGCACCTGACCCAGATTGCTGTGCGCCATGGCCAGCTGCGGATTCAGCCGCAGTGCCGTGCGCAGGTGCACCAGCGCTTCCGGCCATTGCTGCTGCTGTCCCAGCACGAAGCCGAGATTGTTGTGCGCGCTGGCGTTGTCGGCGTCCAGTTCCAGTGCGGCCTGATACAGCCGCGCCGCTTCGTTGAGATCGCCCGCCTGATGCGCGCGAATGCCTTCCCTGAGCAGTGTTTCGATGGTGTCCATTTAAACGTTCCTGTTAGGCAATCCTGTCGATGAGACTTTCCAGAATGTCACCCGGCGAAATGTCCGGGACTTCGAACTGTACGTCATCCAGCGAAATATTGAAGGGTTGGCCTTCGTGATAATGCACCGGCAGGCTGATGCCGAAGCGGTAGCCGGAGCCGAAGGTGTAGGACGCGAAGGTCCAGCGGTTGCTGTACACCTCCCAGAACAGTGCCTTGGCGCGCACGTAGCCGGAAATGTCGAAGGTGAAGGCCGGCTGCGCGTGCACCGACAGATTGGCGGTGAGGTCGAGACCGGTGGCCGGGGTCCAGTCGATGTTGACGCCGGCTTCCGCTGCGCCCTGGATGCCGAGTGTGCCACCGATTTCCAGACCGCCGGTGACGCTGACGCCGGGAATGCCCAGTCCGATGCCGGCGCGCACGGCCAGCCGCAGTCCGGCGTCTGCCGGCACCCGCAGATGGGCGCGACCGGTGACGTGCGTATCTTCTTCGTGCGCCGGGTTGTAGGTGATGCCGAGGCTGAGCTGGTCGATGACGCCGGGACCGATGCCGGCCGTGGCCGACAGGCCGCCGCTGATTTCCGCCACGATGCCGGGAATGATCGGAATGTCGATGCCGACGTTGAGCAGCGACTTGTTGATTTCCTTGCGCGCAAAAATTTCCACGTTGCTGGGAATGCCGATCTCGCCGGAGATGGTGACTTCGCCGTTGGGATCGAAGCGGATGCCAGCGGTGCCCTGCAGCCAGGACGCGATCTGGATGGTGGCGCTGCCGCTGCCGTAAATGTTCAGCGCGCCGTTCGGCATGGGCTCGCCGCTGGGCCGGCCATCGTCGCCCACCGCGCGGTTGCTGGCGCCGACAGTGACGGTGCCCGCCAGCCGGCCACGACGGAAGGCGCCGGAGAATTCTGCCGTGAAGGCGCCGTCGTCGTAGGACACGGTGAGTTGCGAGTCGACGCCGGGAATGGCCGGTTGCGCGGTGCCGCTGGCGCGCACTTTCCAGGCGTCGCCGCGCTTGTTGACGGTGACGTCGATGGAGCCGGAGCGGATCGCGGGATTGGAAGCCAGCTGCAGGTTGCCGCCGATGGTGAGGCCGTCGGCCTCGGAATAGGCCACGGTGAGACCGGCCTGCTGGATGCCGGGGATGTTGGGTTCCACCGTACCGGTCGCCGCAAAGGCGCCGGCGTTGTAGCTGGCAGTGATCGACGCGCTGCGGATGCCCTTGATCTTGTCGGGGCTGGTGATCGCCAGTGTGCCGCTGATGCTGAAACCGCTGGCGCTGCGATAGCCCATCTGCAGCTCTGCCTGATCAAACAGGCGCGTGTCGGCGCTGAAGCGGCCGGACAGACCGAAGTTGCCGTCGGAATCCAGTTCCGCCGCCAGTGAGCCTTCACCGAAATTGCGGATGGCAAACTGGATGTCGCCGCTGACGCTCAGATCCTCGCCGTCGAAACCGAGGGTGATGGTGGCGTCGTTGACGGTGACGCCGGGCAGCGGCAGTTTGCGCGCCAGCGCACTGGCGTCGAAGGTGTGGAAGATGCCGAGCTTGCCGTTGACGATCTGGCCCGGCACCGAGAAACCTTCCAGCAGCGGATGGGTCGGTTTCAGCATTGCGGTGGCGGCCAGTCCGCGCGTGACGCTGAAGCCGCTCAGGTCTACCGGGCTGGCGCCTTTGAGGTCCACCGTTGTGGGTACAATCTTGTCGAGGTTGTCATTGGTAATGCGCCCGGCAAACGCGACGTCTTCATGCCTGAAGAGCGGGATATTGTAAGCGCCTTGATCGTTGGTCACCTTGACCTTGGGGCCTAGATCCAGTTCGACACTAAGGTCGCCAACTTTCTCGTTGGGCTGCTTTGCGTTATAGCTCTGCTCAAGAACAACCTGCTGGATTTTGAATCCCGACAGCGCTTTTTTCTTCGACCCTTCCACCTGGAACGTGGTGGCCTTGGCACCGTGCGGCAGCTTCACGATCACCAGACCGCCGGTGGGCGACAGTACCGAAAACTGCGACGCCGAACCCTTCAGTTCGCGGGCGGAATCATTCAGCTTGTCCAGCACCGGTGCCAGATCGGTGATGTCCTCGCGGCTCCAGAAGGTGCTGCCGCCTTCCTCGCGTCGGCGCTGGTGTCCGCCTGTGGCCGCGACTTTTTTGAATTGGGTGACGCAGTTGTCGAGGATGGTTTGCGCCGCCGGTTTGGTGGATGCGGTGCCGAAACCCTGCAGGCGCGGGTCGCCGGCCTTGAGCTTGTCGATGGTGCGCTGCACGGCGTCGCGGATTTCACCACGGAACGATGAACCGACGCTGCCGTTGTGGGAGGAGTTGAGCAGCTCCATGTTGTTGAGCGCGTCCTCGCCGCCCAGCTGGTGCTCGACGATGTGATCCACCTGATAGGTGGCGGGCTTGCCGGCGCGATCCCACGCGGGAATGCGCAGTTTTTCCAGCAGGCCTTCCTCGTCGCCGGCGGAAATGTCTTCCTTCTTGCCGGCCATGTCGAGCGTGATTTTCCAGCCGTTGGCGGCGTTGGGGCGCTGGTCGGCGTCGATCTTTTTCAGGTTGGGTTTGACCTTCTTCCACTCGTCGCGCTGGGCGGTGTCGCGATTGGCGCTGACGCTGCCTTTCTGCCGCTCGAGTTTGCCGGCGCGCGCCATGCCCTGATAGCGCAGCGCGTGTCGCGACTTGATGGGCGGAATTTCCAGCGGCTCAGTGACTTCGAACGTCTTGTCGCCGCCGGCAGCGGCGCCAGCGGGCTTGCGGGAAATCCTGCGCTTCTGCTGGATACCGCCACCCTGCTGCACCACATGCGTCATTTCGTGGGCCAGCAGTTCGCGGCCCTGATCGGTCTCGGGCGCATATTCACCCGGCGCAAAATAAATATCGCTGCCGACGGTGAAGGCGCGCGCGTTCAGTTCCTTGCACAGTTCGGCGGCGTTCTGGTCGTTGTGGATGATGACGTGCGCCAGACTCTGGCCGAACTGCTTTTCCATGTCGCGCAGCACGGCTTCGGACAGGGGCGCGCCCTGGCCACGGGTTTGTTCGATGCGCTCTTCCACCGACGGTTGCGCCTCGGTGGTGTCGGCGGTGGCCTGCGGTTCTTCTGCTTGTTCTTCCTGCGGGGCGGACGTCTGGGTGGCGGTCGACTCGTCCTCCGCGCGCATCAGGGCTCGCTGCGCCTGCTGCTCGTCCGGTTTGGCTGCTTCGGTTTTGCGCTGCACGCGGGCGGCGGTTTTCTGCTGTTCTTCCTCCGGCTTCGCGGCGTCGGCCTTGCGTTGCAGGCGTTGTGCCGGGGGTGTTTTTTCCTTCTCCTGGCCGGGCGCGGCGGGCTGCGGCGCGCTGTCCTTGCGGTGGAGTTTTTTCTGCACGGGGCCGGCCTTGTCCTTCTCGCGGTCTTCCGTTTCCACCGAGCGCTGGGCTTTTTTCTCCTCGTCCGGTTTTTTCGCCCGGTTCAGTTTGGCCCGCGCCGGTTTCTGTTCTTCTTCCTCCGGTTTGGCCGCACGCGCCACCGCACGGTTCAGACGCCGCAACAGGCGCTGCGCGCTGGGCACCGGCTTGCTGGAAATCATTTCCTTGTCTTCCTGCGGACCGGTCGCCGTGTCTTTTGGCGCGCGCGCCACTTCCTTCGCCACCTGATCGGCTTCCTGTTCTTCCTTGTCGTGGGGCTGGCTCACAGACATCTTGCGTTGCAGGTAGGCAGCCTTCTGCGCCTTTTTTTCCTCGTTCGCGCGTGACGGCGCAGCGGCGCGGCGGGCGGTCTTTTTCTGCAGGCTGGGTGACAGGGTGGACATGATTTTTTATCTCCCTGTGGATGCGGTGGAAGCGGCGCTGTCGAGTTGCGCCAGCTGGCCGGGCAGGGCGCGGCCCTGCTTCTGGTATTCGCGCTGCAGCGCGTGCAGCAGGGCGCGGGTGGACACCGGCTGGGACGCCGGGCTGCCGGCCGCGGCGGTGAGCACCACGTTGCGGATCTGGCCGCCGGACAGGTCGCAGTAACTGGCCAGGGTGCGGCACAGGTTGTCGCCGGGGCTGCGGGCGCCGAAGTGGCTCTGCCACAGTCCCAGCCGCTCGGTGAAACCCGGCAGGGGAAAATCGACGATGACATCGAGCCGGCGGGTGAAGGCGCTGTCGATGCGTTCGCGGCTGTTGGTGGTGAGGATGGCGATGCCGGGATGGTTTTCGATTCGCGTCAGCAGGAAATTGGTGAGCATGTTGGCGTAACGCTCGCCGCTCTGCTTGGCGTCGGTGCGGCGGCCGAACAGCGAGTCGGCTTCGTCGAACAGCAGCAGGGCGTCGGCGGCGGCGGCCAGATCCAGCAGGATGCCCAGGTTCTTCTCACTCTCGCCCACGTACTTGTTCATGATGGCGGCCAGGTCGACGCGGTAGAGCGGTGCGCCCAGGGCGGTGGCGACGTAGCTGGCGGCGAGGGTTTTGCCGGTGCCGCTGTCGCCGACGAACAGGGCGCGCAGGCCGGGATTGCGGCTGGCCTGCAGGGTTACGCCCAGATCCTGCCAGACGGATTCGCGCTGGTGGCAGCGGGTGATGAAGTCCTGCAGGGTTTGCTCCACCAGTGGCGGAAAGACGATGGCGTCGCGCGGGACCTGCCGGGTGACGGGCTGGGCCAGCAGGCGCAGCTTGTCCACCCCCAGATCGCGGCGGGCCTGGGCGATGTGGCCGGCGTTGAGTGCGGTGCGGCCCTGCTCGGCGCGCAGGCGGGCGTTGCGGGCCACGCGCTGGATCACCGGGCCGCTGAGGCGGGCGCTGGCGGCGGCAGTGGCCAGCGCCGCCAGATCGGGGCTGTTTTGAGTGAGGCGGTCCTGTTCCGGTCGGCCCAGCAGGCGCAGCCAGAGTTCGCGCCGTTCGCTTTCGTCCGGTACTCCCAGTTCCACATCCAGCATGTCCTGCCCGGCCACGGTGTCGTTCATGCCGAGGATGGCCACCCAGGGAATGGCGGGGTGCACTGCCGGCAGCGCGGTGGCGTCGCTGGCGGGGACGATTACCGGCAGCCAGCCCGCCAGCTGGCAGGCCAGGGGGAAGGCGCTGCCGGGTTGCCACAGGTCGGCGGGGGCTTCGATGGCGGTGAGGCCCAGCAGCTGTCCCAGTTCGGCGGCCAGGGCGCGGCGGCCGCTGCTGCTGTTGCCGCGAATGGCCAGGCCGCGCACTTCGCCCTTGCCCACCAGGGTGGCCAGATGGGGCAGTTCGCGGCGGATGGCGCGGGGCAGCAGTTCGCGCTGCTCCAGCGGCAGGGCGCGGCAGCCGGGCCAGAGGGCGGGGCGTCCGCACAGCACCGACCACAGGGCCGGTTCGATGCGCAGCTGGCGCAGGGCCAGCGGGCCGTTGCCGTCGGTGGCCAGCAGCTGTTGCTGCAGCAGCGGGGTGGCGGCCAGATCGAGGGCGTCCAGACTGCCAGGGCTAAACAGTTCGTCGAGGATGGCCAGCGCCAGATGCACCGCCAGCCGGTTGCCGGGATTGGGCGCCTGCAGTTCTGCCAGGGTGACGGTGATCAGGTAATCGGACTCGGCACTGCCGGCCAGCGCCAGCAGAAAGGCCTGCGGCAGGTCGATCTGGTGTTCCCGCACCCAGCGGCCAAACGGGCCGGGCTGGCTGTGCAGCTGGCGGGCGCTGGCGTCGCGGATCTGCGACCAGGCTGGCGCGCTGTCCAGTCCCAGCTGCTGCGCCGCCTGTTCCAGCAATTGGTCGGCCAGTTCGGTGTCGTCGGCCATGGTCTGCTGCCAGAAGCGCGCCAGACCGATGCGCACCAGCGGCCCCAGCGGCTGGCGCAGGGCGGTGGGAAGCAGGCGGGTGACGGGTTCGGCCATGGCGGGCGTCCTGTTCAGTCGTAGTGGAAGGTGACGACCCGGCCGAGCCAGGGCAGCCAGCCGGGGTTGAAGTCCAGCCCCGCCAGCCGCAGCGGCAGCTGCACGGCATTGAGCGGGGCATACAGGTCGAGATGGCTGGGGGTGGCGCGGATGCGGGCGTCCAGCCGCAGCAGTGCCGGGGTCCAGAGTCCGGCCCGGCCGTACCAGTGTTCGGCCAGTGCCAGCAGTTCAGTGCGGGCGGGCAGTGGCGCAAGCGTGGCAAGGTCGGTGCCGCGAGTAAGTCCCAACTGGATGGCGAGGTAGTCCGCCAGCGGATCGGTCAGGTCCAGACCCAGCTCCCGTCCCAGCCGCGCCAGCCAGGCCCAGCCGCCGGGCAGCTGTTCCCAGAAATCCCCCAGCAGGGTCTGCGCCTCGGGCCGGTTGAGGAAATTGAGCAGGTAGAGCAGGCCGCCCTGGGTGGTGGTGAAGTGGGCGAAGTCCGGATCGGGACTGGCGTCGGGGGCGCTGCTGGACTGGACGCGGGCATCCGCCAGCTGGCGGGCGAGCTGGGTGGCGGCACCGGTCTGCGGGGGGCGGGCCGGGTTGTGCTCCGGCTTCGAGCCCGTGGCGGATGGCGTGCCGGCGGTGATTGCCACGGACGTATCGGTAGCGGCGGCAGGCGCTGGCGCGGTCCGGCGGGGCGGCAGCGGATCGGACGCGCCGCTGTCAGCCGGGAAAGTGTGTCCGGCGTGCGGGGTCGCCGGGGTGGTCGGTGTTCTGAAGTGAGCGCCTGCTTCCGTGGCGGGCTGCTCTGAAACTGAGCCGGCTTCTGAAGGTGTGTGTGTAGCAGCGGCGCGGGCGGCGGCCAGTGGCGGTTGCGTCGCGCTGCCGGTTGCGGTGGAGCCCGGAGCGGACTGGACCGGTCGCCGTGCGGATTCCCGGCCCGTCAGCTGCTGCTCCAGCGCCGCGAGGGTCTGCTGCGGTGCCCGCTGCAGCGCCAGCGGGGTGCATTCCTGCGCCAGCAGCAACAGACCCAGGCGGCGGCGCGTATCCGCCGGCGGCAGCGGCTGCAGGACCGGTCCCCAGCGTTGCAGCAAACCGGAGGGAATCAGCGGCAGGCCGGCCACGAAAGGTGCGGGCTCCGCTGCAGCAGGCCGCTTTTCCGGCCAGACAAAACCGCTGCGCCAGGCCAGTTCCCGCGCCAGTTGGTGAGCGCCTGCTGCGTCCAGAGCCTGCCAGATGTAAGCCAGTTGCCGCTGCTGCGCCAGCCGGGCAGCGACGGCGGGCAGCTGCTCGGCATGCTCCGCCAGCAGTTGCACCAGGGCGACGCCCACCGGCAGCCGGAACAGGGGCGCCCACTGCTGCCAGTACCAGCGCTGCGCCGCCACCCCCTGTCGCAGATCCAGCAGCAGGGCGGCCAGCAGATCGGTCAGGCTGGCGAAGCGCACCACGTCGGCACCGCCGCCGGACTGCACCTGCCGGCGGGCCTGCTGCACCACCTGTTCCCGCAGCTGCGCACGGCTGGCGCGGACCTGCACTTGGCGCACGAACACCCAGCTGTCACCGGGTGCTTCCGGCCAGTCGGCCCAGGCCAGTTCCTGCTGCACGGCGCTTGCCTGTTCGCGCGCCGCCGCCTCGCCCCGCATGACCATGCGTAGAGCCAGGCGCTGGATGGCGACGGCATCGGGTTGCAGGCGGGCCATGTCAGTGAGTCCTCACGCCAGCTGCGCCGTGCGTTTGTTGGCCACCACGCTGAAGCGGGTGCTGATGCGCACATCCGGCTGCACCAGCTGCACGATGCTCACTTCCGTGCCCTGCGGACCGTGGTCTTCCACCGCCAGCATGGCCACCAGCTGCTGCTCGGCATTGAGCAGTTGCAGGCGGGTGCCCACGGCCGGCGCGCGGTTCAGTTTCACCTGCAGGCGCTCGCCCAGGCCGGCAAAGCGCGGCGGCACATGCACGGTGCCGCGCACGATTTCCTGCGGGTCCCCCAGCGAGGCGTGGATCAGCAGCGCCCGCATCATGTTGCGCACGGCGGCGCGGCTGGCGGCGGAGGCATCGGCGGCCAGCTGGCGGAACAGCCAGGCCACCAGTTCCGACGCGGTGCGGGTGGCGTTGAAGTCGTCGGCCTCGGCGCGGTCCAGTCCCGGCCACCAGGCCACGTCTTCCACCCGGATCTGGTCGTCCTCCGCCAGCTGGCCCCATTGCAGGCGCACCGAGCCGGGCAGCTGGTTGATGTTTTCCAGCAGGCAGAAGAAGCAGTGTTCCAGCTGGTCGCGCAGGTCCTGGGCTTGCTTGCGCAGGGGGCCGGAAATGCCCGCCAGATCCTCCAGCGACAGCACTTTCGCCGCCGCCGACAGGTGCTGCACGCTGGCCACACTCACCAGCGGCAGGGCGCTGGCGGACCACTGCTGCAGCAGGCCGCGGGTCTGCATCTGCACGGTCTGCAGGCGGGCCTGCAGGGTGTTGGTGGCCGTGGCGGTGGTGGCCACCAGCGGCGGGCGGGCCTTGAAGCGGGCCTGGCGCAGCTGGTTCAGATAGCCGAACTGCTCCACCGGCGGCAGACGCAGGCGGAACGGTTGCAGGCGCGCCCAGTCGTCCATGGGAATCTCGCACACTGCCTGGAAGAAGGGTTCCAGTGCGGCGGGCAGGTCCACGTCCTCGGTCCAGTCGCAGCCGGGCACGATGTCGCCGCTGCTGCCGTGGCGCAGTTCCAGCGGGTCCAGCAGCGGCGCGCTGACCGGGGTGGGGCGCACGCGGACGTAGTACAGGCCGCGCAGGGCGGTGGTGAGGATGCGGGTGCGCTTTTCATTGACGGCGAACACCTGGCGCCAGTCCTCGTCCAGCAGGCGCTGCGCCACGCCGTAGTCGCCCAGTTGTTCGATGCGGAAGCGGTCGCGGATTTCCAGGGTCTCGCGGGCCTCGCGGATCAGGCCGGCCAGCTTGTCGATATGGGCGACCTGCACCGACTGTTCCCGCAGCTTGCCCTGCAGCTTGCGCTCCAGGTTGTTGTAGCGCGATTCGCACAGGGCGATCCACTGGGTGAGGATCTTGCCGGCCTTGAACAGGGCGTTGTAGCGGTACTGGCTGAGGTAGAGCGGCCGCAGGCGGGCGATGGTGTCGGCCTTGATGCGGGCGGCCTCGGCGGCAGTGGCGGGCGGATTGGCGGCCAGCGCGGCGGCTTCGGCAGCGGTACCGGCCTTGATCGCGGCCTCGCCGGCCTGGGCGTCCAGCACTTCCGGCGCTTCCAGCTGGCCGCTGCGCTCGAAGCTGTTGGCGGTGCCGGTGGCGTTGCCGGATTCCAGGATCTTGCCCACTTTCAGCAGCTGTTCCTTCTGCAGCGCGGAACTGGATGCCGCCACCAGATTCTTCAGCGACGCCAGCAGGTCGCGCTTGCGGTCCGGCGCCACCGGCACGGCGTCGGCGATGCCACCGGCCTTGAGCAGCTGTGCACGCAGGCTGCTGGCGTCGGTGGCGTCGAACAGGTCCTTCAGGCTGGCCAGCAGTTCGCGCATGCCGAAATAGGCCTTGGCGTACTCGTTCACTTCCGGCGCGATGTGCTCGATCACGCCGAAGCGGTATTCCTTGGCCTCGAAGGCGGGGGTGGCGACGGCGGTCTTGGTGATGGTGGCCAGTTGTTCCAGGCGCGATTTGTTGATGCCCAGTTCGAAGGCGGAGAAGCTTTTGGCCTTGCTGGTGAGCAGGATGTTGGCCTTGGCCGCGCTGGAACTGGAGACCAGGGCGTTGTTGAGCAGGTTGCCGCTGACGCCTTTGGCGGTGGCGCTGGTGGCCATGCTGGCCCGGGCCGGCGCGGATGCCATCAGGCTGGCGGCGCGGCTGCGCACGCTGCTGTCGGCGACCGGGGCGACGCTGACCGGCGCCGTGCTCACCGGTGTGGTGTTGCTGGCGCTGGAGGTCAGGTCGGCATTGCCGATGTTGGCGTAGGGCAGCCAGCGCGCCACCTGCAGGCCGCTGCCGTCACCGGCCACGCCGCCGGCCAGGGCGGCCAGCGCCACGGTCTGCGAATCCAGCTGCTGGCGCATCACCAGCAGCAGGTCACGGGTTTTTTCCACCCGGCTGCGCTGGGCGCGGATCTGGTTTTCAATCGCTTCCAGTTCCACCAGCGCCACGGCGTACTGCACCACGTAGCCGTCGTCATCCGGCGGCGCGGGCAGGGGCGGCGCCTCGTTGTCCAGCCAGCGCGAATAGAACAGCGGCATGGTGGGCACGCCCTTGCTGAAGGGATAGGGCAGGTCATTGTCGCCGGGGTCCAGCTCGGCGTCGGCGCGCCGGATGATGGCCTCGAACACGGCTTCCGGACGGGTCGGCACCGGCTCCGGTTTGGGCAGGCCCAGCACCTTGCGGAACTGGGCCGGGTCCAGATAGGCCTTTTCCAGCGGCGCCAGGGTGGCATCCACCAGCGGCGGCTCGTTGGACGGCTCGATGTAGTACAGCTTGTCGAACTGCATTTTCCACTGCACCCAGGCGTTGTGGGCGCGCTGGTGGAAACGGTACAGGTCTTCTTCCAGCTTGGCGTCGGTCTGGGGGATGTCGAGCAGGTCGGGGCGGTAGTCGGGTTCGTTCACCGCCAGCAGCAGACGCACCTTGTCGCCGGCGGGCTGGCGCAGGTCGATGACGCGGCGCGCCAGATGGTTGCCCAGCAGTTCGGCGATGGCTTCCTCGGGCACCGGCACCATGTCCACGCCGACGTGGGATTTCAGCCACAGCAGGTTGGGGCGGGTGGCGGCAGGGTTCTGCAGCCAGTCCAGCGGCAGCTGGCCGGCGGCGGGCAGGAAGTCCAGCTTCAGGTTGGCTTCGAGAAAGGCCGGCAGCTGGAAGGCATCGTTGTGCACCTGGCCGGCGGCGGCCTGCATCACCCGGCGCATGGCGGCGCTGACCTGGTTCAGCAGCACCCGGTATCCGCCGTTGCGCACGGCTTCATAACGGCCGGCTTCCTGCGACAGCCATTTGGGGCGGAAGCCGCTGTCACCGCTCACCCGGTCGGCCGGCGGAATCGGTTCGATCGCCAGCAGGGCCAGGGGCACTGCCGCGTTGAACTGGCGCAGGAACTGGCCATCCACCCGGTCGGCGGCCACATGGTTTTCCACCTGCTCCTGCGGTGTGCCGAGGGCGCCCGGCGCCAGATTCAGCCGCTGCAGGCGCAGGAACGATGTGACTTCCAGCCGGGAATCGCGGGACGGGTCGAGGTCGAGGCGCTGGCAGGGATCGGCGATGCCGGCGTCGACATCGCGGCTGGCCCGCTGCAGCAGCAGGTAGAAGATGCCGCTGGCGTCGCTGAGGGCGTTGGCGCCCTGCCAGCTGCTGATCAGATACTGCCACTCGATGCGCAGGGGATAGTGCAGGCTCACCACCCGGCCCTGGCCGTCCAGGGCCAGACCGGCGCTGACGTTGACGCCCGTCCCCTTCACGCCTTGTGGCCCCAGGTTCACTTCCAGCCCGTGCACGATGCCGGCGGGGCGACCCCGCAGCAGCGAGGCCAGCCGCAGGTCGGCATATTCCTGTTCGTCGTCGAATTCCTTTTCGCCCAGAAAGCGGCCGGCGAACATGTGCGTGCGCTCGAACTTGGCCTGGGACAGGCGCGGATCGGGGTCGGCGGGGGTCGCGGGCACCGGTGAGTGCAGCAGGATCAGGGTCATGGTCTTCTCCTTGTTGTGGCCACCCCGTCAGGGCACCAGATCGGCCCATTGGTTGAGCAGGTTGGTATCCAGCCCCAGTTCCGCGCCGGCGTTTACCACCACCTTGGGGGTGCTGGCATCGCGGTCTGCCGTCAGCAGCGCCTTGAGAAAGGCTTCGGTCTGGCGCACTCCGGCCAGCTGCAGCAGGGTCTGCCAGACCAGACTGTCGTACTGGCGTTCGAGGCGCAGCAGGATGCCGGTGCACTGCTGCACGAAGGCGGCGTCGCTGCCGAAATTGCCCAGCAGCTTTTCGAAGGCCTCGCTGCTTTCCCCCGGCTGCGGCGGCCGCAGTTCCGCCAGGGTTTTCAGGTTCAGCCGGTTGAGGAAGACGGTGTTTTCGTCCTGCACCAGACCGCCGCTGTCGGCCGGGGACGGGCCCGGTGCCGGAATGGGCGCCGGGCTGACGTCGCCGGGGAGTTCATCCACCACCGGGGGTGGCGATGGCAGCGTGGTGCCCAGGGCCAGCACGATGCCGCTGATGGCGGTTTCGGCGGCGCGGCTGGGGCGGCGCACGTAAAACGGATGGGCGCCGGCCTGCCGGCTCATGATGTCCACCCAGGCGGACTTGTCGGTGTCGATGACGTGGGTGGGGTACAGCTTGAGCCGCATCAGGTCGATCTGGGGCAGGCGGCGCAGATTCGGGTCGAACGGCCGCTCCAGCCGGCTGGCGTACCGGCCGTAATCCAGGTTCGACAGGGGCACCAGCACCATGATGTCCACCGGCTCGCTGCTGAGCAGGTTGATGGGCGGCAGGTCGAGGGATTCGGCCTTGATCAGGTCGACGTCGGCCTGGCGGATGGGGGCCACGGCCACGTTGAAGTGTTCGGGGAAGTAGCCCTGGCGGCCCTTGTCCGGCTCGATGGCGCCGCGCGGCAGGGTGCCCACCGGCGGCAGCAGGGTGAAGTAGTCGGCGGCGTGGAAATCCGTGGTCTGGTTGCCGCGCGCCACCAGCACGTCGGCCAGCAGTTTTTCGTACTGGCGCGACAGGTCGGCCTGCCAGTCGCCCAGGGCCGGTTCGGTGCGCAGGGGGCGGCGCAGCAGTTCGCTGTCCAGCCAGCGGGCGCTGCTGTCTTCCACCGCCAGCACGCCCAGCGGTACGGCATCGTCCGGCAGCAGGCTGGTGTAGCTGTCGTTGCCGTACAGTTCCCGCATCAGGCGGGCGCGCACCTGCAGCGGGTTCTGGCTGGGCATTCCCACCGGCAGGGGCACCAGTGCCAGCTGCACGCATTCGGTAATGGTGGAGTAGCTGAGGCCGCGGCTGCTGCCCAGATCCTGCGGGAATACTTCCGCCACTTCGGTGGCCACTTCCACCGCCCGCAGCACCACGGCATAGAGGGCCCGGTTGAGGTAGCTGTAGCGGCCATCGTTGAGCTGCTGGCGCAGGGCGCTGTCCGCCAGATTCAGCTGCAGCACCTTGCCCAGTTCCAGTACCCGGCCGCCGGGCGTGAGCGCCTGCCCCGGCTGCAGGGTGAGGATGCTCTTGTTCAGGTCCAGTTCCAGCCCGGCCATGACGCCGCTGCCCAGTACCCGGCCCAGTTCCCGCAGGCGCTGGTCGAGGTAGGTCTGGTCGCGGGTCAGGTCCTGCGCAGTCAGCAGGCGGCCGTCGAAATAATGGGTACGGGTGAGGCGCGGGTTGACGTCGGCCTTCTCGTTCAGGGTGTTGCTGCTGAGGCTGTAGTTGCCGAGCGGTTGGAACAGGATGTCGTTCATGTCGGGCCTCCGGGGATCAGGGCTGGCGGGCAAGCCAGGCCAGCTGGCTGGCGGTGGCCAGGAATGGCCGCACCAGGTTGTTGATCGAAATGCGTTGCGGGTTGACCACGATGGCATTGATGTCGGCCACCGTGATGGCGATGCGGGCCAGCAGCAGGCGCGCGCCTTCGTCGAAGGCATCGTGCAGTTCGCGGGTGCTGACGCCGGTGCTGTCCGGGGCGTGCAGCAGGCGGGCATGCAGGGCCAGCTGCGCGGCGGCGGCCCCGCTGGCGGCGGCCAGGGTGTCCTGCTCGGCGGCGGTAAGGCTGGGCAGGACGTCCGCCACCGGGGTATGGCACGCCCAGGGCTGGAAGCGGGGATCGTCGGTTTCCGGCGGCAGCTGCGGCACCAGTTCCAGGCGCACGCTGTCCTGGATGCGGCTGGGCTGGACGGCGTCGGTGGTCAGGTTCAGCTTGCGCGCCAGTACCGGCTGCTGTGCCGTGGGGCAGTCCTGCTGGCGCACGCACACGCTCAGCCAGAGGGTGTCGTTGGCGTCGTCGTAACCTTCCCGCAGGTGCGCCTCGCTCTGCGCCGCCAGCCAGT
This sequence comes from uncultured Moraxellaceae bacterium, assembly GCA_964491665.1. Lineage (GTDB taxonomy): Bacteria > Pseudomonadota > Gammaproteobacteria > Pseudomonadales > Ketobacteraceae > Ch67. The sequence continues at coordinate 34,053 of CAZBII010000006.1, read as the reverse complement.
CGCCCAGGTTGATGCAGTAGGTCTCGTGGATGAGAACTTCGCGGCCCAGGCCGTCGACGCCGATGCCGGGGCTGACCAGCAGCCGCACCAGCACCGGATCGGAATTGTTGGGGTGGCTGGGCGGATTCATGCTGACGTGCATGCCGGCCAGGGTGCCAAAGCCCTGCAGCCAGTACTGGTGGCGGGTGAGGCGGCGGCGGTGGTAGTCCTGCTCGGCGCGGGTGGCTTCCAGTCCCAGCAGCATGCCCGCTTCGTAGGACACCCGGCGCAGGGGGTTGGCCAGGTCGGCGTCCAGTTCCAGGGTGTTGAAATCGTCAGTGTCCATGCAGCCTCCTCGGGCGGGCGGTTCTCATGCGGTCATCCTCGTTACAGCAGCCGGGCGTTGATGTCGGCGGGGGAAAACGCCGCCGGATTGGTCAGCACGCCTTCGCGCCCCAGCCAGGTTTGATTCAGGTTCACCCGGCGCGGCGGCGGGGTGGTTTCGATGAAGGTGTCCACCGCCAGCAGCGGCGAGGTGCCCAGCACGAACGGGTGCTCGGTCTCGAAGATCTGCCATTGCAGGTGGGCGGGCATCTGTTCCTGCAGCACGGCGTCCACCCGCTCGCGCAGGCGCGCCGCCGGCCCGTGCAGCAGCACGGTGACCTGGTGGGCGTAGCGTTCGAAAAAGGCGTTCACCGTGGCCACTTCGTTGGCGGTTTTCGCTTGGCCGGGGGCGAACAGGGCGAGAAATTCGCGGGCGTCGCCCTCCGACAGGATCAGGCTGTCGCCGACGATGCTGTTGCCGCTCATGCCGGTGCCCAGGGTGAGGGGGTGGTCGGCGTCGTCCAGGTTGATGCCCAGGATGGTGGCCATGGTGCGGCGCAGGCGGAAGTTTTCCACCAGCACGATTTCGCCGCGCTGGATGCCGCCGTCGCTGGCGATGTCCAGGGCCAGCTGCACGCCGAACAGGGTGCCCTTGAACTGCTGGATCAGGGTGGCGTCGCGCACCAGCCGGCGCTGGCGGTCCACCGGCCAGTGCGGCGGCAGGGCGGTGCCCAGTACTTCCGCCAGCCAGGGCAGGTGCTCCGGCGGCGCGGCGTCGGGGTGGGTCAGTTGCGCGGCGGCGGCCACCCGGCCTTCCAGCGGGGTGAGCACGCCTTCGAAGGCGGCCAGCAGCCGTTCCCGCACGTCGGCGCCGTTGGCCGGGCCGGTGAGCGCGGGCTGGGGTTCCAGCTCCTGGCGGAACAGTTCCGGCAGATACGCTTCCTGATAGGCAAAGCGCGGGGCGTAGACGCGGAGGGCGTGCAGGGCCGGGGTCTGGCGGCCGTTGCTGCGCAGGGTAACCTGGATCTGCAGGTAGCGACCGGTCAGGCGTCGTACCGGGCCGGCGCGGCCGTCCTTGTCCGGCAGGCGCTGCAGCAGGATCTCGAACAGGCCACGGGTGCCCGGTTCATGGCCGGCCAGGGCCGTGGCGAAGGGCAGTTCCGACGGCAGCGGATTCCACAGCGGTTCCGGCTGCGGCAGCAGGGGCGCACTGCCGCGCTGCTCCGGCGTGGCATAGACGCGCACGGCGATGTCGATGGCACAGCCGGCGGGAATGCAGGCGTCCAGATACAGGCGGTGCCAGAGGGTGTCGGGCTGGCCGGCGTCGAGCACCTGTTGCAGCAGGGCGGTGCCCTCCAGCGGATACTGGGGCCGGCGCAGGGCGTGCAGTTCGCGCGGATACGGGCTGTAGCCGGGGAATTCCGGGTTGGGATCGGCCTGGTAGCGCAGCTGGCCATCGGCACTGGACAGGAAGCGCGGCACCGCCAGCGACAGCATGGGGTAGCGCTCGTGCACCAGTTCCGCCGTGGTGGTGTCCTGCTGGTGACGCAGTTCAAGAATAGTGGCGTCACGCTGGACGAAGGCGGTGTCGCCGGCCTGTTGCGGGGCGAGCGCGGCCAGCCGGCCGGGGACAGGGCGGGCGGAATCGCTGGCCAGGGCCAGGTCGATCAGGAACGGCACGTCGGCGGCGCAGGGGCAGACGGCGAAAGGCCGGTCAGGCCGGTCCTGGCGGGGCCGGGTGAGGATGGCCTGGGCGCCGTTGCCGTCGTGGGCCAGCACGTAGATCAGGTCGTCGTCGCTGCACAGGGCCAGTGCTTGCCAGCCGGCGGGCAGGGGCTGGGTCCAGCGCAGGGTCAGGGCGTGCGGGTTGAGCGGTTCCGGTTCGAAGCGGGCCGGCTGGGCGTCGTAGGGCTGGGGCAGGGGCTCGCCGCTGCACAGCAGCAGGCGGTCGGCACTGGCCAGCCAGATCTGGTTGTCACAATCGACGCAGGCGCGGCGGGGGGCGGTCAGGGCGGTGAGGCCGTCGGTGTCGAGGCTGAGGTCGCAGCGGGTCTGCCAGCGCCGGGCCAGATGGAACACCACCAGTCCGTGCGCGCTGCCGTCGGACCAGGGCAGCGCCAGGCGGCCGTCGCCTCCCAGCATCAGGTCGGTGAAGGTGCCCACCGGAACAGTCACTCCGGCCAGTTCATTATCCCGCAGCGGCTGGAAACCATTGCCGCTGTTGAATTCCACCCGCTGCCGGTCGCCGCTCAGCCGGCCCAGCTGGTGGAAGCGGTCCAGGGCCAGCGGCGTGGCGGACTGCCAGGCGGCCAGGGCGGCGGCCGGAGCTGTGGCGGCCGGCAGGCGCAGGGTCTGGTTCTGCGCCAGGGTCAGGGCCTGCAGGGCCGGCTGCCAGCACAGGCGGCTGGAGCCCTGTTCGAACTCGTCCGCCGTGCGCAGCAGGAAGTAGGGGGTGTTATTGACGTCCATGGTCGCCTCGTCTCATTGCACCGTCCTCAGCACACGTCCGGAATGACCGGCACGGGCACGCCGCGCTGGGGCCGGTCGGGCTGGCCTTCCAGCGGACCGATGCCGTCGGGCAGGGCGGGCAGGTCGCTGCCGCTGCCGGCTTCCACCCGCACGCCCAGCAGTTCCGGCAGCTGGTAATGCAGCAGCGGGATTTCCTCGTTGTCGCCCAGGCGGCGCCAGCGGGAGAAGCTGTCGGCTGGTTGCTTTTTGGCGATCTGGGCGGCGCTGAGCGGACGCAGGAAGCGGAACTGGCGGAACAGGCTCAGCCGGCTGACCGAGAGCACGCCATCCACCCGCGCCACCCGTGCCAGCAGTTCCGCCGGCCGCACGGCGCTGCCCATGGGCCAGCCGTTGCCCAGCGCGCCGCCGGGGGCCAGCGGCCACAGGTAGTCGATCAGGGCGTACTGCACGTCCTGCAGGGTCTGGGTTTCGGTGGCCGGGTCGCGCACCTGCACTTTCACGCTGATGGCGAGCGGGATGAATTCCGGGCTCAGTACATAGAGTTCGGTGCCGATCAGCACCCGGTTCAGCAGGTAGCCGAACACGTCTTTCAACAGACCCTGGGTGGGTCTGGGGGTGTGGCCCAGAGCCGGCGCGCCGGGGGGCAGCACGAATACGCTCACCACGCCGGGCACGTCGGTGCGGGCGGCCTCGATGCGGGCGCCGGGCAGGAAGCCCACCCGCACTTCGGCGCGGGCCACCGGATTGACCGGGTTGGCCTCGGTGATCAGCTTGAAATCGTCGGCGGTGACGGCGCGGTTGCGGTGGGTGAGGAATTGCGGAATACGCTTTTCCGCCTGCTCGACGGTTTCCGCGTCGAGTCCGCCCTTGAGCGGCCAGCCGTGACGCACCTTGTGACGGGGGCTGCCGTTGACGATTTCCTTCACCGTGCCGGCCGGCAGGTTGCCGCTGCTGCCGCCACCGAACAGGTAGGCGGCGGCGCGGATGCGCATGCCGGTGGGCGGACGGCGGCCGGCGGACACGCCATCGCCGAACTGGACATAGCCGGTCTGCGGGTCGAGCTGGTAGACGCGCGCTTCCGCTGCCTGCCCGGCCAGAAAATCCACCCGCTGCCAGCGCACCCAGGCGCCGTTTTCCTCCACGTCCAGCTGCAGGCTGGCGGGGTCGATGTCGCGGTCGGGCAGGGCGATCACCTGATCCGGCTGGCCGGTGCCCATGCCCACCAGCAGATCCTGCTTCAGCCCCTGCGCCAGCACGTCCACGGCGTTGAGGGCCAGATAGCCCAGTTCCAGATCGGGTGCGTCCGGGCAGCGCAGCCGCAGCCAGAACGCCACCCGGCCGGCTTCCACCTGATCGGCCAGTTCCGGCGGCTGGTTGCCCAGGCCGCTGAACATGGGATCGGCGGCGGCGAAGCTCTGGAACAGGGCGGCGTTTTTCGGCAGGCGCAGGCGCACCACGCCGGTCTGGCGGGCGCCACGGGAGGAGTCCGCCAGCACGTCCAGCGGCAGGTAAATGGCCTCGCCTTCCTCGCCGGTGCTGGCCAGTTCCCACACCAGTTTGCGCGGCGCCAGGTCGTTGACGGCGCCCTGTTCCAGCGCCGGTGCCGGCAGGTCGTCGGTGGGGGCGATGGCGATGTTGAGGATGATGCCCGCCAGATTCTTGCGCAGCAGGGGCAGCTGGCCTTCCAGCTGGCGCGGGGCGATGCAGGCCAGATAGAAGGCGCGGTCGAGGCTGCCGGGGCGCAGGGTATCGCGGCCCGGTTCGTAGCGGTGGGGCTGGAACGGGGTGGGAATTTCATGGCGCGCCAGACCGAACTGCTGGTGCAGGTCGTCCAGCGACAGGCCCATTTCCCCCAGTTCGGCGGCGGTGAGTTCCTGCTTCACCAGCACCTGCAGGCTGAGGCAGGTGGGCTGCAGTTCGCCCACGGCGGTGAGGCTCTGCTTGCCGGCTTTCAGTTGCGTGCCGTCCTGCAGCAGCGGGGCCAGCAGTACGCTGGTGGGGCCGGCATCCACACACACCACGCCGCGCGCCGCCCGGGCCGGCCGCAGCGGAATCTGCAGCAGGTTGAGGAACACGCGGCGCTGGCGCTCGGGAATCAGGTTGGCGCGATACAGGATGGTTTCGGTGAGCCAGGCGAACAGGTCGATGAAGCCGTGCACCGGATCGCCCGGCGCGATCTGGGTCAGTTCCGGCAAATGGGTGGCGAGACGGGCCCTGGCCTCGGCCACCAGATCGTCAAAGCGGCGATCGTCGAGATTCGGTACCGGTAGTGGCATGTGTGCGTCCTCGTCGGCGGCCTGTTACGCAGGCTGGCCCAGGTTGAAAGTGAATCCCAGTTCCGCCGGGGTCTGGCTGAAGCGCAGGCGGTAACGGATGTTGATGTGCACGTCGGCGACGCTGGTGGGGCTGGGCGCCACCTCGATGCCTTCCACCAGCACCCGCGGTTCCCAGCGCTCCAGCGCCTTGCGCACCACGCCGGCCATCAGGTTGCGGGTGGTTTCGTTGTTGGGCTGGTGCACGAAATTCAGCAGGCCCGCGCCAAAGTCCGGCCGCTGCAGGCGCTCGCCGGGACGGGTCAGCAGGATGTTCAGCATCACCTCGCGGATGCTGGCGTCATCGCTGGACCAGCGCAGGCGGCCGTCGCTGTCGACGCCACCCAGGGGCCAGCTTTGGATCTGCGGCAGTGGTGTGCGCATGGTTCAGTTCCTCACTTCATCTTGGGAAACGGCAGGCAGATGCGCACCCACGGCATCCAGAAGAAAATGATGTTCAGCAGGCTGATCATGATCATCAGGATCAGCATGGCGATCAGCGTCACCACCGGCAGGCTGAACGAGCAGATCCACTGGATATCGAGGCCGGGTTTGGGTTCTTCCGCCGGCAGTGCGTCCTCGCTGATGCCCTTGTTGAACTTGATGCTGTTCATCAGGTTGAAGGTGTCGCCCGGCGTGATCATGGCGACGCCCTTGGCCAGCCCGCGTTTGAGGTCGGACAGCGACGGCATCTGGATCATCGACGGCCGGCTGGCTTCCGGATCGAACGGCGCGGCGACGCGGAACAGGATGCTGCGGCTGGCCGGTTCGGCCCACTGGATCTGCTCGCGGCCATGTTCGTTGAGTGAACGCACGAACGGCACGATCTGGTACAGGTCATTGGCGTTCTGGGTGAATTTCGGCAGCGGAATTTCCTTCACCAGCGCCAGCGCCTGAGCGCGCACGCGCTGGCCCAGCAGGGTGCGGATTTCGTCGCAGTCGGCCTGCAGCAGAAACAGTGACAGCGCCAGCGTGCCGGTTCCGGACGGCGCCGGCAGCGGATCATACGGGCCGTTGAAACTGTCGATGCCGCCGGCGGCGTCGATGCGTTTTTCCTGCCGGATGAGCCAGGGCACCAGCGGATTGTTTTCCTGTTGCGCGAAGCAGGCCTGCAGGTAGCTGAACAGGCTGGTGCTGCTCTTGTGCGCGGCGAACAGGCCGTGATTGCCTTCGTCGTACTGCGCGTGCCGCAGCAGGTCCGGCAGGATGCCCGTGTCGATGAACCAGAGGCCGGCGCAGTATTTTTCCAGCGCGGCGTTGTCGGCGATATTGGCTTCGCCCAGGTGGTAGCGGTTCACCAGCAGGCGCAGCAGTTCGAACATCTGCTTGGTGGGGCGGCCCTGATCCACCGGCGTGGCCAGATTGCGGGTCCAGTTGAGCTGGCGCGCGGTGCGGAAGCCAAACGGCCAGGACAGCGCTTGCGCGGCGGCATTTTCGGCGTCGGTCTGCGCCTGCGGGTCGAACGCGGCGGACGGCTCGCGGTGGAAATGGAAGCCGCCCAGCGGCACGTAGCCGAACAGCAGGGTGTGGGTTTTCTTGCCGTCCTTACGGGTGCTTTCCTTTTGCGTGATTTCGGTTTTCAGGATGTGCAGCGGATGCACTTCCTCGCCGGAATAGGCCGGATCGTCGGTGCGCTTGTGCAGCACGCCGCTGGCGCACAGGCGGCGGTGGATGTCGGGATCGCGCAGCGCGGCCGGGGCGTCCTGCCAGCCGAGGGCTTCGCCGTCTTCCAGCATCCAGGCCTGTTCGCGGCCGTTGCCGATCTTGCGGATGACGAAACCGGCGCTGGTGATTTTTTGCGGATCGAGCGCCGGCTGGCCGGGGCGGTCGCATACCACTTCGCAGCAGACGATGTGAAAGGCGCGGTGCAGCGGCAGGCGCAGCACGGGTTCGTTGCCGTGGCGGCTGTGGCGTTCGTCTTCCAGCCATTGATTGAACTGCGGTTGCTGGAATTGCTGGCGCTGCACGTCCTGGCGGAAGCGGTTGACGAAATCCGCGTCCAGATAACGATGCAGGCTGGCGCGTTCCCCGTTCTGGAAGAACGGCGCCTTGAGGCGGACCGGATGCAGGTTCTGGGCGATGGTCATGGATTATTTCCTCCGCACACACATCTGCCGGAACATCTGAATCCGGACACGCCATTAACCCATCCATGGGGGCTGCACAGCGACATCCCTGTCGCTGAGCGTCCAGCTTCAGATGTTCCGGCAGATGTGCGTGCTAAGTTCATGGCTGGTTTCCCCTTACCAGATATTGCCCGCGCCGGGCGTGTAGCTGGTGCCGACCACCGAGGTGGCGATGATGGTGTCGCACTGCACCACGCCGCTGAAGCGCGACATGCTGGCGTTGACGGTGACGGTGCTGGCATTCACGGTGACAGTGCTGGCGTCGACGTTGACCTGGCCGCTGCTGCGCACGTCGATGCTGCTGGCGCTGAGTTTCACGCTTTGCGAGCCGCGCTCGATGCTGATTTCGCCGCCGCTGCCTTCGTTGATGACGATCTGGTAGCCGCTGCGGGTGGTGAGTTTCACCTGCGGGCCGTCGCTGCCGTCGTTGAAATCCAGGACGGTGGCTTCCGGTGTGCGGATCACGTAATGCTCTTCCTGCGGATCGGCGTCTTCGGGACGGCTGCCGCCACCGGACCAGACGCTGCCCAGCACCAGCGGCAGTTCCGGCGTGACAAACGCCAGCACCACGATTTCGTTCTGCCGTGGAATGAAACTGGTGCCGTAATTGGCACCGGCGGACGGCGCCACCACGCTGGCCCAGACTTCCATCGGCGTGGCCAGCAGACGCACCTTGATGCGGCCGCGGTTGTCGGGATCAGCGTTGTCGGTGACCTGTCCCAATTGCAGGCTGTTGAGGCTGCCCGGCGCGTGCAGGTTCATGGCTGCCAGCCTCCCTTGTTCACTTTCAGATGGGTTTCGAAGCCGCTTTCGTTGTCGAAACGGTGGGTGCAGTGGACGATCTGGTAGATGCCGCACAGGCGCGGGGTGACGCCGGACAGATCGATTTCGCGGCCCACGCTGAGCGTCGCTTCGCCCTGACAGATGATGTCGCCGGCAATGAAGCGTTTGCCCTGCCGGCGCAGGTGCGCTTTGGCCAGCGCTTCGGCTTCGGCGTTGCTGCGGGCAAACGGCTGCGGCAGGATTTCGGCGCTGGTCCAGCCCAGATCGCTGAGGGTGGTGGTGGCGCTGGTGCCCTGCGGTGCCGGTTCCAGTCCGCCGCTGGTGAAATCGGTGCTGGCGTCGTCGGCGAGGTTGTAGCCGGTGACGCGGGATTCGCTGGGCTGGTGATTGAGATCGGCGATCAGGCGCGCGCTGATGATGCTGTCCTGGCCGCCCAGGGCCAGCGGACTGGAATCGCTTTCTTCGGGTTTGGCCCGCAGGCGGTTGCCATTCAGGCGCACGCCGATGTCGAAGCGCGCGCCCAGGCGCAGCAGGAATGCCAGATCGCTTTCGTTGAGCTGGTGCCAGGTGGTGGTGAGGCTGGAAAGATTGGCGTCGGCCTGCAGGCCCGCTTCGCTGGCAATGCTTTGCACGATGTCGTCCGGACTCTGATCCTCAAAACTGCGGCAGTGGCGGCTGCGCGCCAGCCTGTGCAGCTTGTCCTGCACCAGCAGCACCAGGGTCGGTGGCGCGCCGTCGCCGTAGCGTTCTTCCAGCGCGGTGATGTCGCCCTTGAACAGCGTCACCGGATTGTCCTGCCCCATCAGTATTTCCAGTTCGGCACCCAGATTGATGTCATCGAGAATGAAATCCGGTGTGTCGCCACCCTCGCGGATGCCCCAGTTGGTGAAATGCAGTTCGCCGTGGGCGCAGCCGTGCAATGGCTGGTTGATCACCATGTGGGTGAGCAGCGGTTCCAGGCCGGCGCGGGCATTCCCGTCCAGCTTGAACGTGGGGCGACTGCTGACAAAGGCGGGATCGATCATCGCGTATCAGTCCACCTTGAGCCGGTCTTGCCGCTGCTGCACCAGCGCCAGCGTTTTCAGCAGCTGCTGTTCGGCTTTCGCGGCCGGCACCTGTTGCGCGGGCGACTGTGCGTCGGCCGGCGGCGCTGGCGCGTCCAGCATTTCCACGGTGACTTCATGAATGATCACGGGCATGACAATTCTCCTGATCAGTCAAACCCGACGCCGCTGTCGGGCGTGGGGGTGAGTAGGGATTGCACCGACACGTTGCGCTGCGGACGGGCGGTGGTGCTGGTCTGGCGCGGGTTGCTGGTGAGTGGTGCTGTGCCGGACGTGCTGGTGGCTGTTGTGCTCTGGCTGCCGCGAGCTACCGGGGTGGTGTCCACCCGCAGACGCTGGCTGCCCTGTTGCAGGCTGCCCGCCTGCAGGCCGCTTTTCGGATTCGGGCTGAAGGCGCCGGGCACGCCGGTGCCGAGGGCGGTGGAATTGCCGAAGCGGAAGGGTGGGGCGGGGCTGTTGGCGCTGCTGCCGGTTGCGCTGGCGTTGGTGCCGCCGCCGGCCGGATTCGCGCCGCTGATCTGGTTCGCGCCGGCATTCGCGTTCCGGTTCGATCCGGCAGTTGCGCCGGCATTCACGCCTGTGCTCACGGCGACATTCACGCCTCCGGTTACGCCGGCATTCAGACCCACACTCACGCCACCGCTGATGCCGAAACCGGCGCCGGCACTCAGGCTGACACTGGGCAGCGCCAGTGCCGCCACGGATGGCAGGCGCGGAGATTCGATACCGTTGAACATCGCGTTGTCGCGCCAGTTGCCGGCACCGCTGCTGCCGCCGGGCACCGGGCTGACGGACTGGCTGTCACCGGCGCCACTGCCATTCCCGCTGCCACTGCCGGTGAAACTCAGTGCCGGCGCCTGCTGTGCCGCCTGCGTGGCCTGATCATTGCTGCGGAACTGGTAGCGGTCCTCCGCCAGTTTCAGCGCCACCGTGGCGCGCAGCGGCCGGCCCTGCGGCGAGAAGAAATCCAGCGTTTCATCGTACGACTGCACGATGCCGACGAATTCAAACGTGCCCCACTGGAACAGCACCCGCGACGGCGCCTGCATCTGGCTGCCGGATTCCACCGGCTTGAGAAATTTCTCGGCGATCTTTTTGGTCTGCTGACGCACATCCGAGCCCTGCTCGATGCGGTTGCTGCCGTTCTGGCCGCCGCTGTTGCTACCACTGCCCTGCGCACCGCCGGCACCCGACGCCGCTGCCTCGATATAGGTGGTGTCGAACACCAGTTCCACCGTCAGCGTCGACGAACTCTTGTCGACAAACTGCGTGGCGCGGCTGTTGCCCTGCCCGGTGTTCGGCTTCAGCGTATTGGACAGATTCACCTTCAGCGTCACCGGATTGAACTGCACGTCGATGGCGCTGTTCAGATCCGGCGTGTCCTCGTTGCCGGACACCGGAATCAGTTTGGCGCGTTCCAGATCGCTCATCGCGTGCCTCCCGTGCTGGACGGCGGCCGCTGCAGTTCCAGCCCTTCATGCACCAGCTGCACTTCCTCGATCGCCACCTGGCTGGCGGTGCTGTTCAGATCCGGCCCCTTGAATTTCACCGGCAGCACGCCGGTGAGTTTCCACACCATGACGGGATTTTCTTCCGGATTGGGATTGCCCAGCACGGTGATCTCGCCACTCAGGCGCTGGCCGTACTGGCTCTGCCGCGTGGTGATGTCGAACCAGGCCCACAGATCATTCACGCTGGTGACGCCGCGCTTGAGCGACATGGGCGCGAATTTCACCGCGCCGCTGCGCTGGTGCTCGCCCCAGTTGCGGCCGCCTTCCTTGATCGCCTTCGGTTCCATGGTCAATTCAAAACCGGTGACTTCGCTGAAATAACCCGCGCACAGCAATTCGTTGTTGTCGCTGCGATGCAGGCTCACCTTGAAGCGGAACGGAACAAATTCGCTGGCGGCTTCAGGCATGGCCCACCTCCGCTTGCCATTCACCTTCCACGTTGATGAAGGTGAGAAAAATACGGTCGATCGGAAACGCCGGTGCAATCTGGATATCGAACTGGAGGGCGCTTTCCTGCAGCTGCGACTGGCGAATCTGGAAGGCTTCTTCCGGTAAAGCACCGCGCAGCGCGCCCTGGTTGTACAGGCGGCGGAAGAACTGCTCCAGCAGCAGACGCGGACGCGGATCATTCACGTCGACGTTGAACACCAGCTGTTCCCCCAGCGCCTGCAACTGGCGACGCAGGAAACCGAGAAAGCGCTGGATTTCGGCCGCGCGAAAACCGTCATGGCGCGATGGGTCCTTTTCTCCGTTGTCATTCAGCGCGCCGGCGTAATCGGCCAGCGGCAATGCCGGTACCAGCAGGCGCTCGTCATCCAGGCTCAGCTGCGTGCGGCCGGCAAAGCCGTTGCGCACCTGCAGCACGCCCACACCGGGATCGTCACGCAGCGCCAGCGTGCCCGCGATCGACAGCCGCGGATACGGCAGGCCCTCGCTCAGCAGCGGTTGCGCGCCAATGGAATGCCACGGCCCTTTCGTGCGTGCGATGGCGGCCTGCTTGCCGGCGATCACACCCACCGGCGACTGCAGTTCGAAACGCGGCCCGCGCAGATAGGGAAACAGACACTGCACCTGCCGCAGCAGCGGCGCGTTGTTCGGCTGCGCGCGCAGGGCTTGCAGCGTTTTCAGCGCGACACGATCCAGCGCCGGACTGCCGGCCTCGCCGGAATATTCCAGCGGCAGCGTCAGCAGGCACTGCACATCGGGACGATGGCGCTGCACGAATCCCAGCAGACCGCGCAGCAGCACATCCAGCGCCAGCGGCGGCTGCATGGCATTGAGTTCGGAGGGATAGCGGCGTTCGCGATGATCGTCATCCAGCGCATCGCCCAGCGGCAGAAACTGCGGATCGGGATTGTCGAGGCGCACGCGCGGAATGTCCGGCAGCGTGGCGGGAACCTGCAACCGTTCCAGATCGGGAAACGCCACCACCGCCAGCGCCGGAATCACCAGCACGCTGGCCAGTCCGCGCAGGGTGCGCACATCGTGCAGCTGCGTGTTCGGCGCCGGCAGAAACGCCAGTTGGTCCGCTTGTGCCGGATCGTCGTGACGTTCCGGAATCCGCACCACCCACAGTTTCTCGCCGCCGTTGGCAAAGAAATCATCCACCGCCTGTGCCAGCCACGCGCGCCGTCCCGCCAGCAGGCTGACATAGTGCGTGGGTTCGGCGGCAGAATCGGGAAAGATGTCGTGGAATTCGGCACTGGCGCGCAGGGGAATCGGCAGATGGAACAGGCCGGCGAGTGCGGGCGACAGTGGCGCCGCACCGGGCCGGGCGCTGGCCAGCAGCGCGTCCACCGCGTCGCCGAAACCGGCCGCGCGCATGTCATCGAGCGCCGCCGGCAGGCTCAGCAGCCGCGCCACCCGCGCCCGTTCACGCGCATCGGTGCCGTCCGCGTTTTTCGGATTCGGATAGTGGCCCAGCATCGCCACTTCCAGCGCAGCCTCGCGGCGTTGCACCGGACGTGGCGTCAGCGCAATGCGCGCTCCCGTCAGCCATTCCATCGCTCAGGATTCCCCTTTTTCAGCAGACCGGTTCAGCTTTGCACGATGTGTTCGACGGACAGCACCAGCTCTTCCATCGCCACGTCGCTGCCGCCTTTCGCGGTGAGCGTAGGCCCGGTCCACTTGATCGGCATCGCATTCACCAGCTTCCAGGTCACCACAGCGCTGCTGCTCGTCGGATCTTCGTTTTTCAGCTTGATCACCACATCGCGCTTGGCGGTGACATCGCCGGCGCGGATCTGGTCCAGCCAGGAGTAGATGTTGTCGGCGCCGATCACGCCGCGTTTCAGCGTGACGTCGCCGGCCTTGTGAATGGCGGGGATCTTGCGCACGTAATTCACTTTCGAATTGCCGGCGCGGTATTCCGCCACGGTGACTTCGGCGTTGAGGCCGGACACTTCGGAAAAGCCGCCCTGCACTTCGCCTTCGCTGCCGTCGCCCAGATTCACCAGATAGTTGAAAACGCCATAGGGTGTTTCACGAAATTGAGCCATGTTGAATTCCTCGTTCGAATGTCGTCAACGTTGTCGGGTCGTCAGGGCATCAGGCGTCTGCGGTTTTCTGGCCGATGCGGAAAATCACGAACTCCGCCGGTTTCAGTGCCGCCACGCCGATCTCGCACACCAGACGGCCGTTGTCGATGTCGTTCTGGGTCATGGTGCTGCGGTCGCAGCGCACGAAGTACGCTGTCTTGTCGCTGCCCAGCAGGCGGCCGTTGCGCCATTCGTTGTAGAGGAAACTTTCCACCGTGGCGCGCACGTTGTCCCACAGCGCTTCACCGTTGGGTTCGAACACCACCCACTGCGTCGATTTTTCGATGGAGCGTTCCAGATACAGGAAGTAGCGCCGCACGTTGACGTATTTCCATTCCGGATCGCTGGCCAGGGTGCGACCGCCCCACACGCGATGACCGCGGCCGGGGAACGAACGCAGACAGTTGATGCCATCGGGATTGAGCAGTTCCTGCTGGAAGCGGTTGATGTCCTGCGCGAAACGCAGGACGCCGATTACCGGCTCGTTGGCCGGTGGCTTGTGCACGCCGCGCTGCACGTCGGTGTTGGCATACACACCCGCAATGAAACCGGCGGGCGGCACGGTAAGCGTGTTGCTGACACCGCGCGGATCGGCGATCACCAACCAGGGGTAATACAGCGCCAGCCGGGAATCGTCGAAGTTGCTGCGGAATTCGCGTACTTCCGCCAGCGACATGCCGTCGCGGGAATCGACGATGCCGACGCGGTAACGCATCTTGCGGCAGTGTTTCTGCACTTCCGCCACGATGGCCTGATGGCGCTGGCCGATCACGGTGGCATCGGTCTGGCCGTAGCTTTCCACGGCGGCCGGCGTCATCACGATGGACACATCCTCGATGTCTTCCAGCGCGGCGAAACCGGTGCTGCCGTTGACTTCATCGCTGGCGCCACCGAAATGCAGCGCCACCGGAATGTTGCCGTCGCTGCCGCCGCTCAGGGTGATCAGGAAGCGCGGGCCGTCGATGGAAATGCCGGTGGGATTCATCGCCGCGTCATCGAACAGTTCCAGCAGCGCGTCCATGATGTCCTCGCCATCGACACCGTTGCCCAGCGTGCACTGCACGGGGCTGGTGAGCTGGTCGTAATGCTTGGACGGTGTGGCGGCGAGCACGGCAGGCAGGCTGCGCGGACCGGTCGGCGCGGTGGTGATGTTGCCGTAGGTGTAGATCACCGGGCCGTTGGGTCCGCCGCTGCGCACCGACAGATCGAAGGTGCGCTGGGCCATGATCGCGCGCACGTTGTTGGGTGCGGCGGCCAGTGCTGCCAGCGGCAGGCTGAAGGCGGTGACGCCGGGGTTGATCGGGTTAGGGCTGACATCGAATTCGGCGTTGGTGGTGTCCAGCAGGCCGTAGATCGCCGTGTTGGTGCCCCAGGTGCCGCCGGCCAGCGTGAACAGTTCAGCGGTGGGTGCCAGCGCCGAGCCCAGCACGATCACGGCGGAGGTGCCGTCATCGAGCGCGCCGCCGGCGGGTGCTTTCAGGGTGACGCGGGTGAAACGCAGCGTGCGGCCGGTCATGTCCGGCACCTGCACCTGCGAGGTGGCGGTGGCGGCGACCGTGGCGGTGGTGGTGCCATCCGACACGATCAGGTTCGGGCTGACGATGTCGTAATTGTCGCCATCGCGCTGCACCAGTGCGCGCACGGAAAGCGTGGCACCGAGTCCGCCCGGCAGTGTCACGTTGGCGAGGTTGGATGCGGCCAGTCCGGTGGCCTGCAGATACACCACCTCATCTTCCGTCGGCGCGCTGGTGACTTCGCTGCGCAGCAGGTTCTCGCTGTCCTTCCAGTTCACTTCCAGCGTGAAATTGCCCATGACGCCGGGGAAACGGCTGCGGAAAGTCACCGCGCTCGCTGCATCGGCAGCAGAACCAAAACCGGTGGTGGGCGTGGCGAAGTTGCCGACCCGCGACACGTACAGCTGCTTGCCGCCGCCATCGAAAAAGGCTTTCGCGGCAATCGCGGTGTGGTTCAGCACCGACGCACCGCCAATGGCCAGATTCTGGATGTCGCCATACAGACGGGTGAATTCACCGAAACTCGTCACCACTTCCGGCTTGCCGCGCAGCGGACCGAACCGGGTAGGGCCGACGATGGCGGCGACACTGGTGCCCACACCTTCGATGGATTTGGCGCGAAAACTGACTTCCTCCACAAACACACCCGGCGCTAGATATTCAGGCATGGTCTTCTCCTTTCAGTGACGGTCAACTGGGTTGCACGGCTAGATGATCCCTGTTCGAGGATCGGATGGTTCGGATCTCACCGGGTACTACGTTCAATCCGATGGGGCTGGAAAAGGTGTTGTCGACAGACAGGCTGCCCGGATTCATCGCCACCAGTGTGGACGGATCGAGCGGTGTGTCGGCGGTGGCGGAAACCAGCGCGGCAACGCGCAGTTCCGCCGAATAATGCGAGATGCCTTCCGGCAGCGGCGGCAACCGGTTCAGCGGCAGCATGAAATCGCCGGCGCCGTTGGCCTGGCCGCGAAACGTGAGCGTGGCGCCGAGCGCAGTGGTGACAGTGAGTGTGAGCAGCGCCCAGCAGGCGGGTTTGCCGGAACCGTTGAAGCGCACGCAACCTTGCAGACCACCGGCGGGACCAAACTTGCAGCCCAGCGGCGACGGATACAGCACGATGGCGTGGCCGACGCCATTGCCGGCGCTGATATTGAATGTGCGTGGAATGTAGCGGCCGGCGTCATCGCTGACACTGCCAGCCACATTGAATACCGGTTCGACGGGACGCTGTTTGTCACTGGCGCTGGCGACTCCGTTGATCATGTCGGTGGTGGGACGACGCAGCAGCGCAGTCTTGCCGGCACTGTGCACCACCTGCAGGTCGCGCGGTTTGGTGTTCAGTTGCAGCGCCAGCGCCACCGGAATCCGCAGCATCGTCGCCGGCGTTTCTCCGCTGCTGCCGTCCAGCCACCAGAGCACATCGCTGGTGTGGAGGATATTGGTTTCCAGCACCTTCACCGTTTTCATACCGTGCCTCCGGGAAAGATGCGCGCTGTCACCGGCGGACCTTCGGTGCGTTCATTGCGCAGACGCAGGCGCACGGTGCGTGCAATGTAGGGCACGGTGCTGGTGTAGGGTGATTCGAACACGTCCCAGATGCGCATCAGATCTTCCGTGCTCATTTCATCGGGCGCGATGTTCAGCACTTCGCGTTCGCCCCAGTCGGAATCGATGTCCTGCATGTGGGAAATGTCGAGTTGCGGCTGGTTGGCCAGTTCCACCATCGCCCACGCCATCAGATCCGCTTCCACGGTGGGACTGGTGGCATTCGCAATCAGCAGGAAATGCAGATTCACCGGCAGTTCGGACTGGCGTCCTGCGTTCACTGTGCCGGGAGGTGTGAACTGGCGCGTGCGGCCGTGGGGATCAATGGTGATGCGATGCAGGTAAATGCCCAGCAGATTGCCGGAGAGGGTTTCCGCAATGTCGGCACTGCCGAGCAGTTCCACCGATGCGCTCACCGGTTCATTGCCCAGTTCGGCCGGCAGGCGGCGCTTGAAAAAATTCTCCAGTGCCACCAGTGCGCCCTGTACACCCTTGTACGAAGCCACCGCTCGGTTCCCCTTGTTGTTCTTGTAACGTTGTGCCTTTGGCGCGGATTCCTCACGACGCATTTTTTCACGGCAACACTCAGCCGCTCACGACAGGTCATCTGTCATGAATCTGCCATCTCACTGCGTATGGCGAAGAAGAAATGTGTGCTTGAAAACAGAACTGCGCGAGCTGGATATTGTTTGCTGAGGTACGGCGAGAAACTAATACAAACCTGATTAGTCTGCAAGCGCTTTTCGGTGCGCAAAAATGCACAGAAAGAATTGCGATACAGAACAAACACAAATCTTGTTCTGCATCAATTTATGGGGAGCGTGTCGCGCTGGCAGCATTGCTGCAGCGCGACACCAGTGCTGCAGATTTTTTGTTCAGCAGAACGCGGATCAGGAACGACGCGGCAGCATGCGCAGCAGCGTGTTGTCCTTCTGCACATAATGATGGAACAGTGCAGCGGCGGCGTGTGCGCCAATCAGGAAATAGCCGCAGGTGGCGCCGAGTTTGTGCAGGTCTTCGATCTGTTCCGCCAGGGCGTGATTCTTCGCCAGCAGGATCGGCAGTTCAAACCCGAAGAAGGGCACCGCCTTGCCTTCCGCGTTGATCAGCAGCCAGCCACCCAGCGGCATGCCAATCATGAAAGCGTACAGCGCCAGGTGGACCAGTTTGGCCAGTGCATTCTGCCAGACGGCCGGTTGTGGCTGGATCAGTGGCGCCGGACCGGAGAAGCGCGCAGCAATGCGCAGCCACACCAGGATGTACACGCTGATGCCGAGGGAGAAATGCAGGGTTTTCATCAGGGTGCGGGCGTCACTGCCTTTGGGGAAGATGCCGCGAAATTCCATGGCGCAGTAGACGCCCACCAATAGCACCAGCATCAACCAGTGCAGGGACACGGAAAGGGAACCATAACGGTCGGTGGAATTGTTCCAGGACATAAATCTCTCCAGACAGGGGATGGGCATTGATACAACGCGCAAGGGGTTCTGTCCAGCGTCGCCGATGCACGTGCGCCAGCTTGATGATCTGCAGCATCCCGGTGAAAGGTGTACATGATTCTGCCTCTGCCGGAGTGGCAAAAAATGAAGGGGATGACTGAACGGGAGTAGGCGGACCGGCGTGGCATCCGTTATTGTGCATCGCTTCCGCGCAATTCTTCCCGAAGGTGAATCCATGACACGCAACACACTCCGCGCCGGCGCCCTGTTTCTGCTGGCGGCCTGCACTTCTTCCGCCTGGGCCGTCGAAGCCAACAGCGCAGTAAAAGTCACCAGCGTGCTGAAGACCACGTCCAGCTGGGACGGCACGCCCCTGCATTACCCGGCCGGGCAGGCGGAAATCACCGGCATGGTGATCGAGATAGTGCCCGGCGGTGAAACCGGCTGGCACCTGCATCCGGTGCCGTCCTTCGGCATGGTGCTGGAAGGCCAGCTCACCGTGCACCTGCAGAGTGGCGCGGTGAAAGTGCTGAAGTCCGGCGAGGCGCTGGCGGAAGTGGTGAACACCCTGCATAACGGCCGCAACGAAGGCACCGTGCCGGTGAAGATCCTGGTGTTCTATGCCGGCGCCGAGGGTCAGCCCACGACCGCCCGGCCGCCGCTACCCTGATCCAATAACCGGAACTGCAGCAGGGGTACCCCGGATCTGGCATAATGCGCGCCCGTTTCCCGTTCACACAGGACCCCCAGCCATGAGCACACTGCCTGCCTGCCCGCAATGCGGTTCCGAGTTCACCTACGAAGATGGCGGCCAGTTCATCTGCCCCGAATGCGCCCATGAATGGTCCGCCGACGCGGCGGCCGAGGCCAGCGACGACGTGCGCGTGATCAAGGACGCCAACGGCAACCTCCTGCAGGACGGCGACTCCGTCACCGTCATCAAGGACCTGAAAGTGAAGGGCTCATCGCTGGTGGTGAAGGTTGGCACCAAGGTGAAGAACATTCGCCTGGTGGACGGCGACCACGACATCGACTGCAAGATCGACGGCATCGGCGCCATGAAACTCAAGTCGGAATTCGTGAAGAAATCCTGAGAGCGGCACGGGCCGCCGGGGCAGTGTCCCGTGGCCCGATCTGACCAGTCATTGGCTCAACCCGACCGTTCAGCCGCAGACAGCCTCCCCTATACTGGTTTCACCGCGCACGCCTGATTCCAACAAGAAAGGAGCCCTGTCATGGCCACGTCCACCGCCACTGTTACAGCCGTCAAGACCGACCGCCCCGGCACGCCGGACATTCCGGTCCGCCGCATGGATTTCGAATTCGACGACAGCATCCCCAAGTACTGGTTTGGCGGCGACCCGCTGCGCACCATGATCCTCACCGGCCTGTCCTGCACCTTCCCTGAGGGAGAACGCATGTTCATGCGCTCGGTGCGGCATTTCCAGGCTGGCATCACCGACCCCGAACTGCAGAAGCAGGTGCGCGCCTTCATCGGCCAGGAGGCGCATCACGGCAAGGAACACGACACCTTCAACGCCATGATGGGACGCAAGGGCTTGCCCATGGCGGAGGTGGAGAAGTTTGTGAAGGCGGGTATCGGCCGTGAGGAAAAATTCCTCTCGCCGGAACGCATGCTGGCCAAGACCTGCGCGCTGGAGCATTTCACCGCCATGTTTGCGGAAATGCTGCTGGAGCGGCCTGACCTGATCGCCGATGTGGACGAGCGCCTGAAACCGCTGTGGCTGTGGCATGCGGTGGAGGAGAGCGAACACAAGTCGGTGGCGTTCGACGTGTACCAGGACCAGGTGGGGAGTTACTGGATTCGCGCCAGTGAAATGGCCTTCACCACCGTGCTGTTCTCCTTCTTCTCGGCGCTGCATACCGTGCAGCTGCTGAGGTCCGACCCGGAGGCCCGCCAGCACAAGCGCGGCCTGCGCAACCGTCTGCAGGGCCTGTGGCAGCACCGCGATGTGCTGGCCAGTCTGGGCAAGCATTACCTGCAGTACTACCGCCGCGATTTTCATCCCTCGCAGAAGGACAGCTCTTTCCTGCGTCGCAAGGGATTGAAGCAGCTGCAGCAGTACGTGGGGGACAAGGCGGTATCGGCGGCTTGACCTGACGCAGCATCTGATACAAAAAAACACATCTGTTTCATTTTGCCACTGTTGGCCGGTGCAGCAGGGTGCTAGGCTTGCGCGACACTGAAGTACACCTCCATTACAACAGCATTTGAGGTTTTCCATGTCAGGGAACATTCGCGCATTACTGGGCATCCTGCTGAGCCTGATCATTACCGCCTGTGCCACCACGCCGCACACCCGTCCCCCCGCTCTGGTCCAGACCGAGACCTACAGCGAAGAGCAGTTCCTCAATCACCAGAACCTGACCCTGTTTGCCCGCCTGTGGCAGCCGCAGGGCGCCGCCAAGGGCAATATCGTGATCCTGCACGGCACCGCGCTGCACAGCGGCGTCTACGAGCCGGTGGCCAAACAGCTGACCGCCGCCGGTTACCGCGTGTATGCCTATGACATGCAGGGCTGGGGCCGTTCGGAAGGCAAGGGCGCCGACGGCTACATCGAGCATTTCGACGACTACGCCAGCGATCTGTACCTGGTGCTGCAATCCCTGAAAAAGCGCTATCCCGACGCCCCCAATTACGTGATGGGTGAGAGCCTGGGCGGCGCGGTGGCGCTGTATGCCGCGCTGCGCAACGAGTACCTGTTCGACGGTGTGATCACCAGTGCAGTGGGCTACAAGCCCAGCATCAAATTCCTGGGCCTGCGCGCACCGGGCTTCGTCAATTCCATGACCATGACCATGGCGCAGATGGGGGGCACGGTGCTGCCCACCATGCCGGTGGCGGAGTCCGATCTGGGTATCCGGGTTACCGTGGAAGATGACGCCGTGCAGGAGCAGCTGCTGGCCGATCCCTATGTGTCGCATGGCTGGTTGCCGGGTGCCTATATCAGCACGCTGCAGGACGCTACTGACTACATCAAGGACAACCTGACCCGCTTCAGCCGGCCGATCCTGCTGCTGCACGGCGAGCAGGACATGCTGGTGCCGCTGGATTCCAGCCGCGAAGTGTTCCGTTCGGTGGCCAGCACGCAGAAATCCCTGCGCCTGTATGACAGCCCGCACACCATCCTGCTGGAAAAGGCGAGCACACAGGCGGTGGGCGACGTGATCACGTTCCTCGACCAGCTGTCAACGCCCAAGGTCGCCGCGCAGTAATTCTTCCCGATCTCAATCCCGCTGCGGTGTTCAGCTGCAGCGGGTTTGCAGCAGCCAGTTTTCCAGCAGATTCCAGTCTATTTTGTCCGGCGCAATGAATTCGATGCGACTGTCGCGTGCCGCCGGCATTTCCGTCACACCCACCGTGCTGTCCGCCAGATTGAACGCGAACGTGCCGCGCGTGGTGTTCATTACTGCCTTGGCGCGCAGGATGTCGAGATTGCGCAGCAGTTCGAACAGCTTGTCGAAATCGAATTGCACATGCGGTGGAAAAATCCAGCCGCAACTGAAAAAGCCGCTGCTGCTGTTTTCCTTGCGCAGAAAGGGTTGATCAGGCGCCAGCTCGGCCTGCGCAAACTGCGGCGTGAGCATCAGCAGTGACGCCTGCGGAGAAGTCTTTTTGCCGTGTGGACTGCTGCCGGTGGTGGCCGTGCGCGGCAGATCCAGCCAGGTTTTTTGCAGCGCGCCCTGCTGAATGTGTTCGCGCCGGGCATCGGGGCGCACCTGCGCGGCCCAGGCGTCAAACTGCTGCCGTTGCTGCGGCGAACACAGATCGGTTTTGGTGGCCGCCAGCACGTCCGCTGCCTGCCACTGGCCGATGAAATTTTCGTTGCTGGTGTAGCGGATGTCGTCCAGCACGCGCGGATCGATCAGCGTCAGCGTGGCGCGCAGATCGATCACCTCTTCAAACTGTTCGCCGGTGAGCATGGCGATGATATTGGCCGGATGGGCGAGGCCGGTAGGTTCGATCAGAATGCGGTCGGGCTTGGCGTCGGCGATCAGTTTGTTCAGCGCCACCTGCGTGGGCAGACCGGCGGCACAGCACATGCAGCCGCCAGGCACTTCCTTCACCGCAAACGCCTCCGGTTGCAGCAGCGCGCCGTCGATGCCGACCTCGCCGAATTCATTCACCAGCACCGCCCATTTTTCGCCGTCGGTGTTGTGCCGCAGCAGATGCAGGATCGACGTGGTTTTGCCGGTGCCGAGAAAGCCGGTGATGATGTTGGTGGGAATGGGGTGGAATTTTTTCATCAGCGCACCAGTTCCATCAACTTCCCATAACTATCCACCACATCATATTTCACCTGCTCGGATGTAATCTTCGCAAAGAACTTCCGGGCACATTCAATCTTGCTCTTCTCAATCTCACGCAGGTCCATGCTTGACATCGAACCCTTGGTTTCAGCGATAAAGTAGACGTGCTTGACTTTGCCTTCCTGAAAAGCGATCGCCCAATCCGGGTTGTAATTGCCCACCGGCGTGGGAATAAAAAATGTCTTGGGCAGTTTCGCGTACACTGAAACCTCAACACTGACATCGAGCTCCTTCACGAAACTCCGCTCGACCGATGAATCGGTGAATACATAATCGTAAATATGATGCTCTGTTTTGATCGCCTTGCTGAAATCCTCTTTCGGCTTGTCGGAAGTGAATATATCCAGATGATGCCGGTCCTCGACGGGATCGTAAGCGATGTGCTCAACAATCACCGTGGCCTTTTGCTCATTGATCAGACGTGCGGCTTTGGCGATGAAATCTTCCGGGTTGGTTTTGTACTGGGCGAATACGGCTTTGTTGATGCCCTGCAAAATACCGGCGATGGTCCGGCGCGTCAGCTGGGTTTCCCCGGCCAGACGGCCAATCAAATCGTATTTGACGCCGGTGTGAATGGACTGTCGGTAAGCATCGGTTTCGACGTTGCGTATCTTGAAGGCATCCCCATTTTTCAGCGTGTCGTAATCAATCTGGTCCAGTTGCTCTCCCCGCTGCACGATGTATTGCAGGGGGCTGACTTTCAGTTCCGTGTCGAGAGTCGATACGCATTTGCCAACCAGTTCATCGGTTTCAAAGTGAACGGTGTAGGCAGCCTTTTGATTGATGCGATTCCACAATTCGCGGAACTCGCGCCGCTCGAAATTGGCATTCAGTGGATTAGGCTTGGTGCGCCGCTCATCTTCAATATCCGGCAACATGGCATTGCTGAACACGCTGTCGATGAGCTGGAATATCTGTTCAGCATGGGGTGCCAGATCGGCGGGCAATGCTGCAACAGAACCCTGTGCTTTCGCATCGTGATAGGTTTGGGTAATACGATCCGCATCGTCGGTGTAATCATTCTTCACCAGATAGCGGTAAATCTGTTTTGCCATCTGTGGCGTGACTTCGATATCGCCGGCAGCGCATTTCAATACCTTGCCAGTGAAATAATCCTCGTTGGCTTCGCGGGGGCGGGCAGACAGCGCTTTGCTGGTTTCATCCTGCAGCGCCGACACAAAATCCTTGTAGCTTTCACTGGCCACCACCGTCAGCACGTTGATCTGGTGCACTGTCATGGGATCGTCCATGCGATCACCCAGCTGATTGACGGATATCCGCAAGCCACGTCCTACTTCCTGGCGGCGGGAAATGGTGTTGTCACTGTGTTTCAGAGCGCAGATCACAAAAACGTTGGGGTTGTCCCAGCCTTCACGCAACGCGGAGTGAGAAAAGATAAACCGAACTGGTTCCTGCAAAGACAGCAAGCGTTCCTTGTCTTTCAGAATCAGGTCGTAGGCGTCCGTATCGTCCGCCTCGTCAGACTTTTTGCCGGTCTCTGGATTCACCAGCCGCTTGGATTTTTTGTCAATGGAGAAATACCCGCTATGGGTTTTCGCGGTCGCTATGCCTTTCAGGTAACGGTTATAGGCGGTGTCCTCCAGCGTCAGCACTTCATTCAGATGCTGGTTGTATTCTTCTTCAAATATTTGCGCGTACTCGCCGGGTAGTTCTCCACTGTCATCGTACTGGCGGTACTTGGCCACTTCATCGATAAAGAAAAGCGACAGTACCTTGATACCCTTGTCGAACAGCCGCTGTTCCTTTTCAAAATGTGCTTTGATGGCTTCGCGAATCTGGATGCGGCGCAACACGGTTTCATTCACATCGCCAGTGGCTTGGCCCACCTGTACCTCAATGCCATTGGTGAAGCTGATAGTATCGGAACGCGCATCGATATCGGCAATGACAAAGCCTTTGTACTGATCCAGCCCACCGGACAGATCAAACAAATTGTCATTGCGGCCCAGTTTGCGCAGCACGCGCTTGATGCCACTGTTTTGCTTGATTTCGATTTCCGCCCGCGCCACGGGCGGCTTGTTGGTGGAAACTTCGATGGACTCCACAAACAGGTAAGGATTCGCGCCGCTCAACCCCTTCATGGTGATACCGCGCACGGCAATTTTTTTCACCAGCTTCTGGTTATAGGCATCCAGCGCATCCAGGCGGTGAATCTTGTTGTGGGTGGTTTTGTGGGTGGCGGAATAGCGCAGAATCATCAGCGGATTGAAGTTCTTCAGCGAATCCAGCGTTTTGCCGCCTTCCATTTTTTGCGGTTCGTCCAGGATCAGAATTGGCTGGTTGCGGGCGATCACATCAATGGGCCGGCGCGATTGGAAATCATCCAGCTCTTCATAAATGCGGCGGTTGTCCTTGCCGGTGGCATTGAACGCCTGCACGTTAATGACCATCACATTGATGCTGGCATCGGAGGAAAAACTTTCCAGATTGTGCAGCTGTTTGGAATTGTAGATAAAGCCGCGCACCTTCTTGCCATAGGCCTCCAGAAAATGATCGGCTGTAATATCCAGCGACTTGTACACCCCTTCGCGGATCGCAATGCTGGGCACCACGATAATGAACTTGCTCCAGCCATAGCGCTTGTTCAGCTCAAAGATGGTTTTGATGTAGCAGTAGGTTTTGCCGGTGCCAGTTTCCATCTCGATATCCAGATTGATCCGGCAGGGCTTGCTGGCCACCAGTTCGCTGGAAATGGGCAGGTTCTGCCGCCGTTGCACAGTCTGGATGTTTTTCAGCAGGTCGGCCGGTGGCAGGGCAATATCGTGGTTGCGGAACCCGGCGTCATCCAGCATCTGCTGTTGTGGCACTCCACTAGCGGCCCGGCCGGGGTCGATCCGGTACTGGATGCCGGTATGAAAGGGTTGCCCGGCAAAGCAATCGGCCACTGCTTCCACGGCCTGGGTCTGGTAGGGCTGGGTTTTGAACTTCAATTTCATCGCGGAACCACGGTGTCTAATTGTTAATCAGGGGTGGCGGGGCTGGCCCCAAGCCTTATGTTTGTGGAGCCTGTGGACTCCGCTACGGATCTTGTGGAGCGTGAAACGGGTTTTACGCTCCACAAAGCCGGGTGTCCGAAGGGAGCAGCCAGCCGTTTTATTCTGCATTTAATCTGCAAGCCGACATTTCTTATCTGCATTTGCCGCCCTCAATCGCTGGGCAGGCGGGGAATATCCTTACCAATTTTCTTGTCTTCGGACTTTACCCGCCGTTCCAGCTTGCGGATGTCCTCTTCCGGTGGCAGTTCCTCCGGCTTGATGCCCCGCTGGGCCAGCATGTCACGCACGCTCAAGTTGTTCTGCACATGCTCGGTGGTTATGGCGGATTCACCCTGCAGATCTGCCCGCTCAACATTATGGTTTGTCATTTCGTTGGCCAGATTCTTGGCGGCGATGGTCAGTGTGGGCAAGAAATCCGCCAGCGGGCGGCTTTTCACGATGCCAAAACGCTTCTTCATGGCCTGGGTGGAATTACCCCCGAACAGGGCCGCGTCCCCTTGGGACCGGATACGGGCGAAGCCATCATCCCCCACCCCACGCTCAAACAGGTTCTGCGACAGCGCCTTTTCCGATTCCCGCAATCGTTCCCGCGCCTCCAGCCGCGCCTGCAGGCGCATGCGCTCTTCGATTAGCTCCTGCTTGCGGGTTTGCAGGGCAAAGTAGCTTTGGGCAAAGGCAATGGGAGGCTTGCGGGGATCGCCGTTCTGGGCAATCAGGTAGCAGGCATAACGGGTGAGCATAAAATCATCGATTTCGCGCTCCGAACCGCTGCCCAAAGGGACCATTTTCGTGACGCCACGAAAATGGTCTTCCGGGCCATAACCTGTTGTTTTGCATGAGAGTATGGCTTTCTCGACTGTGCTGGAAAAGTTCTCCCAGCGGGCATAACCCAACGGCTCCTGCAGATCCCGTGCGAACCAGAATTCAATGTTTTCGTCCGGCACCGACTGCGCCAGACGATCCAGTTGTTGCTGCAATGACAGCATCAGTTGCTTGTCCATGTCGGAACTCCCTTCCTGGGTTTAAATGGATTTCACATCGGTACTGGGCGACAGCAGTTTGAAAATCTGTTCCACATTGATCTTCACGCTGTCGGTGGCGAAGCCATCGTCGCGGAACACCACGCGCAGAGGCTGGCGGGTTGCCAGTTGTTTGACGAAGTCTTCGTCGATGCCTTGATCGAAGCAGGCGGCCAGCGCCATGTGTTTGTCGCTGCCATCGACGAAGAATACGGTTTTGCCGGCGATGGTTTCGCGGTGGATGGGCAGGGCCAGATCCACGCCCCAGTCCAGCAGCACCTGGAACAGCAGGTCTTCCGGGGTTCTGTCCTCGCGGATATTGCTGACCTGATCCAGCAGGTCGTCCTGCTGGAAATTGTCGGGTGTGTAGTACACGTCTTTCATGTTGGAGGTGTCGATCTTGAGGACGCGGAAGCCGATATCGAGTTGATCGATGCCGGGCTTGTCGGCGCTTTCTTCCTTGATTTTTTTGCCGGCGCGGCGGAGGCGTTCTTTTGATATATTCGAAATGCTCTTAAATCCTTGGTGGAATGCAATAGATTCTTTGTTAGTAGCTTCAGGAATTTGTACAGATATACATCTCCTTTTTCCGCCGTCTTCGGCATTCTGTGCCATTACCGCGACAGCAGTTGTGCATGAACCTGCAAAAAAATCGACAACAATTTCATCGCCAATTCCTGGGGAAGCAATCCCAAGCATTCGTCGAACAAGTTTTGTAGGTTTGGGCGTATCGAAGATTGCCGCATTGAATAGTTCCTTAATTTCGGCACCACCCTCATCCGTTGTTCCAGAAGATTTATAATCCCAAACATCAATTGGAACCATGCCGCCAACCTGCTCCGACAAATAGATCTTTAACCTTGGAAACTCAGCAGAGCCATCGCTACCCCACCAAAGTCGGTTACTCTCAACATGAGATTTGTGTTCGGATTGCCCATATTTCCATGCGTGTGTTGGATGATCGACAATTCTTCCAGTAATTGGATTCTTGATACCATAGACTAAATTCGGACGCGCTTCTTTAGTCGCGGGGTTTACATACGACGAGGTTGTCCAAGGGCCTTTCGGATCATTATCAGGATTTCTATAACTGGAGTCTGCTTTCTCAGATCTTTTCTCTTTAATAGTCTCCAGCTTCTCAGATTTCCTGAATACCACGATATTGTCTTTCAACGAATAGAATCGTTTGGCATTATTGGAGCGCGTGTAACGTTTCTCCCAAGCAATTTGAGCAACGAAGTTGGCTTCACCAAATATTTCATCGCAGCACCGTCGTAAATTGGCAACTTCCACATCATCGATACTAATAAAAATGAGTCCATCCTCGCAAAGCAAGTTCCTCGCAAGCTTCAAACGCGAATAAATCATTGACATCCAATCTGAATGAAATCGGCCATTTGTTTCCGGATTTGCTACCAATCGCCCGCCTTCAACATCGATCTGATTTGAACGGATAAAATATTCATCTGTACTTTCTGAAAAATCATCTTCGTATACAAAATCATTCCCCGTGTTATACGGCGGATCGATATAAATCATTTTCACCTGATTCAGATACGTCTCCTGCAACAGCTTCAACGCATCCAGGTTGTCCCCTTCGATAAACAGGTTCTTCGTGGTATCAAAATTCACACTCTCTTCCCGGCACGGCCGCAAGGTCTTGGCAATCGGCGCATTCGCCGTCAGCAGCGCTTCCTTCTTGCCGGGCCAGTTCAACTGATAGCGTTCCTGCGGCCCTTCCACGATCTGGCCCGACAGTTCCTGCCGCAGCAGATCAAAGTCGATGGCTCTTTTGAGATTGCCCTTTTCATCCCGCGCCTCGGTGACGCAGTTGGGGAACAGTTCCGCCAGCTTAGCGATGTTCTCTTGCGTGAAGTTGGGGGTGTGCAGCTTCAGTTTTTCCATGGGTCGCTCAGTGCAGAAAGTTGACGTTTCAGTTCGCGTAGCCGGGCATTGTACCCAACTTTGCGATTGAACTGGGTTTCGCTGGCCATGCGGGTTTCCAGCGTGCGGATTTCCTGTTGCTGCTGGCGGATCTGTTCGATGCGCTCGATTTGCGCCTTCAGCGTTTCGCCGGGGCGGGCGGGCCAGGGCAGCAGGGGTTGCAGCAGTTGGGTGTACAGCCCTTCCAGATTCAGGGCCAGGGGCAACGGGGCGCGCTGTTCAGTGGCCGCTTGCCAGGGGCCGGCAAACACGGGGCTGATCACCCACTGCTTTTTATCGGCCTCGCTGGGGCGCTTGTAGGCGGCGGCCACCCGCACCTGATCGCCATGCAGCAGGTGGAACAGGATGGGCAGGGGGATGGCCTTGTCGATGCAGCGCAGCACGTCGTCGTTCAGCGTGGGGCCGCGCAGATGGATGGCAAAGATCTGGATTTCCGGCACGGCGGGGCTGGCGGGCAGGTTGAGGGTTTCCGGCGCCAGTTTGTATTGCCATTCGATCTGGTCCACCTGCGCCACGAACAGGTCGCGCACACGCTGGCCGGGGCGGCCGTGCTGGTAGATTTTGGTTTTGGGCACGGGTTTGTGAAACGCGGCTTGCGCGGGGTAGGCAAACAGCGGGTTGGTTTGCGGGGTGGCTGTCATGCCGTGGCCTGCACCACCAGAAAGGCGATCAGTTCGAAATCGTCCAGCCCGGCGATGGTGTGGGTGAGAGCGCTGGTGCGGCCGCCGCTGAACAGGCTGTCGATGTCCTTTTCGGTTTTCAGATCAATCATGGCGCGGATGGCGTCGTCCAGCAGAGCAGAATAGGCGCGCATGTCACGGCCGTCGTCGGTGGCGGTGTTGAAGTGGCGGCACGCTTCGGCCAGCGGTTCGGCATTGCCCCGACACGCCAGGCGCACCAGATCCAGCAGGCGTTTCACATCGGTGTGGGGAATCACGGTGGTGCCATCCTGCGCCATGTAGATCAGGTAGTAGGGGTGCAGGCGGTTTTGCTGTTCGATATTCACGCCGTGATTGCGATTGCGCAGGGCAAAGATCACGCCCGGTGGCAGGCCCTTATCAGGCGCGGCGGGCACCACGGCGTGCAGGCCATTGGGCACGCTGGCCAGATCGCCATTGGCCTTGATGTGGTTGAGCAGGTCCATGCGAAAGTCATTCAGGCCCAGATCGGTAATGGCGACGCCGGTTTTCAGGTCTTCCATTTCGATCACTTCGTCCTGCAGGCGGCGCAACTGTTCCTTGCGGTAGGCAACGTCGTGGGATTGGCTCACCAGCACATTGTCGTCGCCGGTGGCCACCACATCGGCGATCACCATGCGGTTTTCCACCCGCTCTTTCAGGTTGATGTATTCATCCAGTGTGATGTCGGGCCAGTAGTTCACCAGCTGGATCACGCGATTCTGTGAGCCGATACGATCGACACGGCCAAAGCGCTGGATGATGCGCACGGGGTTCCAGTGTATGTCGTAGTTGATCAGGTAATCGCAGTCCTGCAGGTTCTGGCCTTCAGAGATGCAGTCGGTGCCGATCAAAATGTCGATTTCACCCGGTTCGTTGGGCAGGATGGCGCGTTTTTCTTTCGAGCGCGGTGAAAACAGGGTGAGCACGGACTGAAAATCAAAGCCCTGTTTCGGATGGACACTGGAGCGCAGCGTGGACTTGGGTGGCTCGCCGCCGGATACGCGCGCGGTGTGCAGCTGGTGGGTTTGCTGCAGGCTGGCGGCCAGATTGTCGTACAGGTAATTGGCGGTGTCGGCAAAGGCGGTGAAGATCAGCACCTTCCTGTTGCCGGGATTGATGGGATTGGCCAGCTTGTTGTGAATGTGGGCTTTCAGGTGTTGCAGCTTGGCATCTTCCGCCGGGTTGATTTTGTCCATTTCTTCCAGCAGGGATTCGATGATCACCAGATCGGTGTTCAGATCGTGCTGCCAGGAGGGCAGATCCATGTCTGCCAGGTTGATCTGGATTTTTTTGCCGATGGTGGCGTCGCCGGGGGTGGGGAAGTCTTCTTCGTCAAAATCCACGTCTTCAAACGCGGCGCTGACATCGGCAAAGCCGCTGTCGGTGCCGGTTGCCTGAAAACGATCGATGCGTTCCAGTGTGTTGATGTGGTTTTGCTGCAAGCCGCGCAACGTGAGGCGGAAGGCAGCGACCGAGCTTTCCAGCCGCTTGAGCAGGTTCACCGTCATCAGGTTTTTCAGGCTTTGTTCGCGGTCGGCCTGACGGAATCTGCTTTTGCCGCCTTCCACCAAGGTGTCGTAGCGATCTTCATAAAATCGGATACGGCTGGGCTGGATATAACTGATGGGGGCGTAGACGGACAGCTTGAGCGTGGTCAGGCGGTTGAAGATTTCGTTGAAGCCGATGACGTCGCCGCGATGAGTGAGCGGGCAGTGATAGGACAGGGGCTTGCGCCGTTCCGGAAACTGGCCAATGTCCGCCGTGTCGTAAAAGGTCTGGATATGTTTGCGCGAGCGGGCAATGGTGACGCTGTCCAGTAGCTCAAAGAAATCGAAATCCAGCGCATTCAGGATGGCGGCGGTGTTGCGTTGTTCCGGTGGCAGGTTCGACCAGTTATTGAAGGCTTCCTGGGCACGGCGAAAGATGCGTTCAAGATCCTTCTGTGTGCGCAGTTTGTTGTTGAGGTTGTCGGGATCGCCTTCATAAGCCAGCGCCAACTGGTTGCGCAGATCGGAAAAGCGATTGTTGACGGGCGTGGCCGACAGCATCAGCACTTTGGTTTTGACACCTTGCTTGATGACATTATTCATCAGCTTCTGATAGCGGGTTTCGCGATCCTTGTAGGCGTCGTTGTTGCGGAAGTTGTGGGATTCGTCGATCACCGCCAGATCGTAGTTGCCCCAGTTGATGCGGTTCAGTGGAATGCCCAGGGATTCACCCTGCGTGCGCAGCAGATCGGTGTGGCAGAGCACGTCGTAACTGAAGCGATCTTTGGCAAAGATGTTGGTAACCAGATTGCGATTGTAGTTGAGCCAGTTGTCCGCCAGCTTTTTGGGGCACAGCACCAGCACGGACTTGTTGCGCAATTCGTAGTATTTGATGACGGCCAGCGCGGTGAAGGTTTTACCCAGCCCCACGCTGTCCGCCAGTATGCAGCCGTTGTAGGTTTCCAGTTTGTTGATGATGCCGGTGGCGGCGTCGCGCTGGAAATTGAATAGCTTGTTCCAGATCAGGCTGTCCTTGTAGCCGGTGCGGTCGTTCGGCAGCAGGTCTTCGTTCAGGTCTTCCAGAAATTCATTGAAGATGTTGTACAGCATCAGGAAGTAGATGCGCTCCGGGCTGTTTTCCTGATAGACCGAGGCAATGTGGTCGCACACTTGCGCGGTGACATCCTGCAGTTTGGCGGGATCATTCCAGATCTGGTTGAACAGGTTCAGAAAGGTGGTGGTGCTGGCGGGCTCGTCCATTTTGGTGACGATATTCGACACCGCATTGCCGGGTTGATAGCCCAGATCCACCGCCGTGAAGCCATGCAGTGGCATGTAGACCGCCTGGGATTGGGGCGCATTGACGCAGGCGAACTGCTGCATGGGCGCGGCGCTGCTGTTGGAGCGGAAGGTGGTTTTGCGGCGCATCCAGTCGGCACATTCACGGGCAATGGCGCGCTGGGTCAGTTTGTTCTTGAGCTGGATTTCAAATTCACTGCCGTAAAAGCTGCGTTCCCGGTGCGCCTTGGGAATGTGGTACTCGCGGCGTTCCTTGCGGACTTTGTCAGTGGCTTCGCTGGGGATGAAGGTGGGGGCGGTGAAAATGAATTCCAGCGATTCGATGGCTTCCAGTTCCTGCTTGAGGGCCTCGTAGGCGTAAATGGAGAAGCAGGAGGCGGCGATTTTCAGCCTGGCGCCGGGCTTGAGGGTTTGCTTGAGGTCGTCGCCCAGCAGGTGGTTGATGTTATCGATGATGTGCATGGGGGTGCCGCTGCGGTCGCCTGAACCTAATCACAATAGTTCTGGACTTTAGCTGGATGAATTGTGTTCGGCAACCAGTGGTAGTTTCTGCGGCGCTTTGCATTTCGCTGACGGCCGGGCTCTCAACAGGTGTACTTCAATGGTGGAGCGTGCCTTTCCCATTCCGGTTCAACCCCGTCCCATGCCCTCACCAGCACCTCCCATGTCACTGGCCCCCGTCCTTTGGGTGCCATCCTTCGTCCTTTGGTGAAATCACCCCGTCCTTTGGTGTGAGAAGACTTCCCATTACCGGGTGCGCAACCTCTGCCGATACTCCTGCGGTGTCAGATCCGTCCAGCGCTTGAATGCCTCGCGGAAACTCGCAGCATCGCGAAAGCCGCATTTGTGCGCAATCGCTGCCGTTTTCTGCCGCGTATCATGCAGGCTGTCCAGCGCCAGCTGCAACTGGTGTTCCTGGCAGATCCTGCGGTAGCTGGTGCCGTTCTCCTGCAGCTTGCGGCGCAGGGTGCGCGGGGTGGTGTGCAGACGGTCGGCGATGTCGTCCAGTCCCGGCAGCGGTCCTTCGCGCTTGCCCAGTTCGGCGCGCAGCATCCAGGTCAGGTCGCCTTTCCTCACCTTGTTCACCCGCTCCATTTCCTGCTCGCACACGCGGATCGCCAGCTGTTCCGTCACCGGATTGCCCATCGGCAGCGGTCGCGTCATCAGGTTTTGCGGAATCTCCAGCACGCTCTGCGGGCAATTGAATTTCACCGGACAGCATAAATATTTTTCGTAGGAATCGGCGTGCTCCGGCGCGGCATAGTTCAGGCGCACCTCACTGAACACGTTGGGCTGGCCCACCAGATCGGCAATGTGGCGATGTAAAAAGCCCACCAGAAACTCGTGGGAGAAATTCGGGCTCAGCGCGAAGTTCATGCCTTCCTGTCGCGTGACGACGATGTGGGTGGCGTCGTTCTTCACGCTGGGGGTAAGGGTGAAACGGCTGCGCACCAGATTGCGGAAGCGGTTGCCGGTGTCGAGGGCGTCGCCCAGGGTGCGGGCGCAGATCAGCGCCGTGGCCAGCACGCCCCAGCGCGAGATGTTGAGCGCGTTGCCCAGCGCCAGGCCGATGTCGGGGCGCTGGGTGATGCGGTAGATGTTGTGGTAGATGATGTCGAACTGGCGCAGCGACACCTGCGTGTCCGCCAGATTGATCTGCTCTTCCGCCAGGCCGGTGCCCAGCAGCCATTGTTTCGGCTTGAAGCCTTCCTTGCGCATGAACTGCTTGATCAGGAACAGCTCGGCGGCCGGGTAGATGGCCTGGTCTTCGAAGGCGGTGGTCATGGCGGGGGTCTCCGGTCCGGGATATACAGTCTGGGGTGGAATTCAGGCCAGCAATGGCCCGCAATTCTGGCCATATTACAGCACTGCCGTCACGACCGGCCGGACGAACGGTCTTCGGGCGGCCGCTTGAACCGGTTCACGCGCGGCCTGCAGCCGTGGGGGTATAATCCCGCCGCCCTCCGGCCAGCGGGCCGGGGGAACTGTCAAAACCAAAATGAGGGAAGGAAGTCATGTTGCATTCACGCGTTTCGGCACTGGTGCTGGCCTGTCTGTTGAGCAGCGGCGCGCAGGCGTATCAGGCGAATGGCACCGGCACGGTGGAGCTGGGCCTGGATCTGGGCGAGGCGGAGCAGGAGTATTCGGCGGACGGCGATTCGCCCAGGCGCGACGGCGATGATGATGCCTACCGTCTGACCGGCACCTACTATCTGGGCGAAAGCGTGGGCCTGCGCGTCGGTTATGCCGATTTTGGCGACGCCGAAGTGGAACAGCAGAACCTGCTGCTGGCCACCCGCACGCTCAATTCCGAGGCCGATGCCTTCACCTTCGGTGTGGTGCTGGCGACCCCCATCCGCCGCTCGCCGGTGGAGCTGTGGGGCGAGCTGGGGCTGGCGAAGTGGGATGTGAGCGTGCATGAATACATCCGCACGGTCGGCAATGGCTACTCCTCCGGCGAAGTGGATTCCGATTCCGGCCTGTCGCTGTATGCGGGCGGCGGCCTGCGTTTCAACGTGACCCGCGAATTCGGCCTGGGCGTGAATGCCCTCTGGTACATGCTCGACCCGACCCTGGCCGGCTACGACTACGATCTGGACGTGCAGGTCCTGTCCGTTAACGCCGCCATCCGCTTCTGAACCTTCCTCCCGCCCGCCGGTCACTCTGGC
>CAZBII010000005.1:0-67588 GCA_964491665.1 uncultured Moraxellaceae bacterium | reverse complement strand
GCCAGGACCTCGGTATCGGTGGAATAGGCGCCGGCCCTGGTGCTTCAACCGCAAGGAAGCCAAGGATCACGGCGAGGGCGGCAATCTGGTGGGCGCACCGCTGGAAGGACGCGTGCTGATCATCGATGACGTGATCACCGCCGGCACTGCCATTCGCGAAGTGATGGACATCATCGGCCGGACGCAGGCCAAACCCGCCGGCGTGGTGGTGGCGCTGGACCGGCAGGAAAAAGGCAAGGGCGAACTGTCGGCGATTCAGGAAGTGGAAAAGGATTTCGGCATTCCGGTGCTAAGCATCATCAATCTGGGTCAGCTGATTGCCTATCTGGAAGAAAAATCCGCGCAACAGCCGGAATGGAAACCCCATCTCGCCAATATCCGCACCTACCGCGACCAATACGGCATTTCATAACCGGTTGAGCGTCACCAGTCCCAGCTGCCCCATCTGCCGGTAAATCCACTGGCTGCGCTGCGCCACGTAGCGTCCGGGGGGCTGGGCCCGGTATTCATAGGGATTGGGCAGCACCGCCGCCAGCCGCGCCGATTCCGCCCAGGTCAGCGCGCGTGCCGGCTTGTGAAAGTAAAACCGCGCCGCCGCTTCCACGCCGTAAATGCCGGGGCCAAATTCCGCCACGTTCAGATACATTTCCAGAATCCGCTGCTTGCTCCACATCAGCTCGATCAGCAGCGTGAACCAGGCTTCAATACCCTTGCGGATGAAACTGCGGCTCGGCCACAGGAACAGATTCTTTGCCGTCTGCTGGGTGAGGGTGCTGGCACCGCGCATGCTTCCACTGTGCTCGTTGTGTTCCAGCGCCTTGGCAATCGCATTGAAATCAAAACCGTGATGTTCGGGAAAACGCTGATCCTCCGCCGCGATCACCGCCAGCTGCATGCCTTTGGCAATCGCATTCATGCTCACCCAGGTGTGGCGTGACTGCTGGGGATAGCCCGGCGGCGGCAGCAAAGCACGATTGATTTTCCACGCCCACAGCGGCGGATCGACAAAGCGTCCGCCCAGCACCAGCACACAGCTGACCAGCAGGAAAACCAGCGTAAAGCGGAACAGGAAACGCAGCAGGCGACGGGGCCAGCTGCGCCGTTTGGCGGACATGGGAAACAGCTCGATTCAGGGGAAAAGACCGGCGCAGTATACCCGATTGCCATATTTCATCAGCATTGCTCCACCGCGCCGGCATTTTTTTCCGTTGCAATGACACCCGTTACCGTTCACGGGAATCCTCACAGGGAAACATTGCATGCTCAACTCATCACGCCTGAAACAACTCACCCTGCACAACGGGGCGCTGTCCACCCTGCTGCTGATCGGGGTCCTGCTGCTGGTGCTGCAGTATCCGCTGGCCCGCCTCGACGACCTGATCGGCGAGCGCCAGCAATCCTTCGACAGCGTCGCCAGCGACATGGCAGAGAAATGGGGCGGTGCGCAGACAGTTGCCGGGCCGTTCCTGATCGTGCCCTACCAGAAACGTCTGCCGAACCAGCTGCACCAGGGCATCATGCTGCCGGCAGAAAGCGTGCGTGAATATGCAGTGTTCCTGCCGGCCGACCTGCAGGTCAACGCCGTGGCGGAACCGGACGTGCGCTATCGCGGCCTGTACCAGATTCCGCTGTATCGCGCCGGCATCAACATGCAGGCCAGCTTCGCCGCGCCGGATCTGGCTGCGCTGCATCTGACGCCGGAACAGATGCTGTGGCAGGAAGCGCGCGTGGCACTGCACGTGAGCGACATCAAGGCACTCACCGGCACGGTGGACGGGCAGTGGAACGGGCAGACTCTCGACGTGCAGCCGGGCACCACCGGCACCAGCAGCGGCTTCCATTTTCCGGTCAAACTGGATGGCAGCGCACCACCAACACTGAACCTGCATTTCGCCGTCAACGGCAGCAACCAGCTGTTCCTCACGCCGTCCGGCAAACGCTCGACACTGGATATCAGCGGACGCTGGCCAGCGCCGAATTTCCAGGGCGAATGGCTGCCCGCCACCCGCGACATCGACGCCAACGGTTTTGCCGCGCGGTGGGAGATTCCATTTCTGGCCAAGGGTCTGCCGCTGCAGTGGGCAAATGCCCAGGCGGATCTGCGACTGGAGGAAACCCGCTGGGTGGGCGTCAAGCTGCAGCCGGAAATGGACGCCTACCGCAAGAACCAGCGCGCCACCAAATACCAGCTGCTGTTCCTGCTGGCGATCTTCGGCTTCTTCTGGCTGTTCCAGTGGCTCACCGGCATTGCCGTGCATCCGCTGCAATACCTGCTCACCGGCGCCGCACTGTGCGTGTTCTACCTGTTGCTGCTGTCGCTGTCGGAACACATCGGTTTTGTGGCGGCGTATGGCATTGCCAGCGCGGCGGTGGTGATGCAGATCGGCCTGTATGCCCGCAGCGTGCTGCAGTCCTGGCGGCGGGCCGGCGGCATGGCACTGGTGCTGGCGGGATTGCTGGGTTATCTGGGATCGCTGTTGCAGGAGCAGGATTTTGCCCTGCTGTACGGCTCGGCCGGCGTGTTCGCGGCGCTGTCGGTGGTGATGTATCTGACGCGGCGGATGCAGCTGGCGCAACCGGCGCGAACCGATTGACGCGTGACACCACCATTTGATCGCAAAGACAGGAAGCCGGCCGCAGGCCGGTTTCAGGCGGCCCGGTACAGCGCTTTCCCCAGCCGTTCGGAAATCTGCGCCGGGCTCAGCACCTTGCCCAGGAAGCCGTCGCACTGGCAGCGGGCGAAGCGCTTGCGCTCGGCTTCCGAATCCTTGTACGACACGATCAGCACCGGCGTCTGCTGCAGGGCCGGCATGGCTTTCAGGTTGTCCACCAGCTGGTCCGACGGCATGTCCGGCAACGTGGCATCCACCAGCACCAGATCGAAACGATCGTCCTTCAGGCGGGTCAGGCATTCAAAACCGAGCGACAGGAAGCGGATCTGGAAACGGGCATCGAGGGCGTGACGCAGATAGCGGCGGAAGCCGAGGTCGTCATCCACGCACAGAATCTTGATAGAGGCATCTGTCATCGTTGTTATTCCTCTGTTGTCCCCGCAGTTGCGAGCACCCCGCGGAGTCAGGCGCGTTCTGACAATATAGTCCGGCCGCGTGCAATCCGCAGCCCTGTTCGGCCGGGCGGTGGAAAAAAAGCAAACTTGGTTTCGACAGGAAGTGAAACAGTGAGGAAATCAACGGGTTGTCAGGCCAGCAGCGGCAGCACACCGTCCCAGACCAGTTTCACGCCGACAATCAGGGTCAATGTCTCGAAACTGCGCTTCACCCACTGGTTGCCCTTGATGATGGACAGGTGCGCGCCCAGATAGCCTCCGACCAGCGATCCTGCCAGCAGGGCCGGCAGCCAGTCCCAGCGCACCGGCGCCTGGAACGCCAGGGTGACGGCGCCAAAGCCGTTCCAGAACAGGCCCACCAGCACCAGGGTGTAGGCCACCGCCGTCTTGTAATCCAGCCCGAACCAGCGCACCAGCCACAGGGTTACCAGCAGGCCGGTGCCCGAGGTCAGGCTGCCGTTGAGCACGCCGATGGCAAACAGGAACAGCCCACCCACCAGATAGCCACGCCGGTCCCGGTTGCGCGGCGCCATCTGCTGGCCCAGTTCTTTCCTGCGGATGGAATAGATGCCGATCCCCAGTGTCAGAACCCCCAGAGCCAGCTTCGAGAAATGATCGTCAAATTTGAGTATGATCATGGCCCCGGTCACGACACCCGGCAGGCCGCAGGCTAATATGAAGAGTGCAAACAAACGGTTGAGACTGTTGCCGCGCAGATGACGCACGGTGGCTCCCACCCCCAGCGCCACGCTGGCGATCTTGTGGGTGACCAGGGCGCTGGCAAACCCCAGCCCCAGAAACAGCAGGAGCGGCAGCTGCAGCAGACCGGCACCGCCGCCGGCCAGCGCGGAAAGGGTGTTCGCAATCAGGGATGCAGTGAGCAAAAGCAGCTGCTGGGACAGGTCCAAGGCAATTCCGGTCATCAATGCGGGCGGCGCGATGATACAACAAAGCCCTGAGAGGGGACATTCGGCAAGATGAAAGCACTGTTGGGATTACTGATGATGGTACTGGTGTGGAGCGATGCGATGGCAGCGCCCCGCCTGTACCGTTATGAAAACGAGCAGGGCATCAAGGTCATCGACTATTCGGTGCCGCCCGAACTGGTCTACAAGGGCTACGAGGTGCTGAACGCCCAGGGCCGCGTAATCGAAACCGTGCCACGGGCACTGACCGCCAAGGAACTGGAAGCCAAGGGCATCGAGGAAAGGAAACGCCTGGACGCCGCCCGCCAGGCCGAGCAGGACAAGAAACTGCTGTCCATTTTCAGCGGTCCTGCTGACGCCGAACGTGCCCGCGATCGCAAGATCGAAGCCATCGACGTGTATATCAACGTCACCCGCGGCAACATCCTGAAGATGCGCGAGGACTTCAACGCCACCCAGGCCCAGGCTGCTGAGCGCGAGCGGGCCGGCCAGCCGGTGCTGGATTTCCAGGTGGAAAAGATCGACAGCCTGCAGCGCCAGATGGATCAGGCCGAGGAATCGATTCGCGAAAAGGAAAAGGAAAAGGATGTGATCCGGGCGGAATATGCCAAGGACATCGAACGGCTGCGGGAGCTGGAGAATATACGCGTGAAAGCAGCGGAGAATTCACAGCGACAGGTGGGTGGCGGAACCCGCTGAGCCCGCCACACGCGCCCTTCAGTCACGCCGGAACAGGCCGTCCCCCAACAGCAGCCACTGATCATCCCAGCCGCTCGTCGGCACCCGCTGAAACCCCGACCGCACAAACTGGCAGATCCTGCCTTCCGCCGCCGCCAGCATCAGGTTCGCGCTCTGTGCCGCCGACAGCCGCGTGCGCTGCCCATCCTTCGCTTCCGCTTCCCGCAAAATCTGC
This sequence comes from uncultured Moraxellaceae bacterium, assembly GCA_964491665.1. Taxonomy (GTDB): domain Bacteria; phylum Pseudomonadota; class Gammaproteobacteria; order Pseudomonadales; family Ketobacteraceae; genus Ch67. The sequence goes on along the minus strand of CAZBII010000005.1, from coordinate 62,682 downwards.
TTGAGCTGCGTCTCGATGCGATCGTACAGCTGGATCACCCGCTGGCGCAGACGATCCGATTCGCCGGTAATGGCATCGCCGGTGAGGATGCGGGTGATGCCCGGATTCTTCTCGGTAAACACCAGCAGCAGATGCAGGATCTGGCTGCACTGGGTCAGCGCGTCAGGCTCTTCCTTGAGAATGAGGGTGATGCGCGAGAACAGGGACTGCTCGACGAACTCGATCAGCCCCTCAAACATCTTCGCCTTGCTGGGAAAATGCCGGTACAGCGCCGCCTCCGACACACCCACTTCCCTGGCCAGCGCCGCGGTGGTAATGCGTCCGCCCGGCGTGGCTTCCAGCATGTGGGCCAGTGCCTGGAGGATCTGTTCCTTGCGGGATGCCTTGCGCTCGCTGGTGGCCATCGTTGCGTGCTCTTGGTTGGCGGCTCGTCGTTACCGGTTCTTGCGGGTGATCAGCGTGCCGACGCCGGCGTCGGTGAAAATTTCCAGCAGCACCGCGTGCGGAACCCGGCCGTCGATGATATGGGAACTGGTGACGCCGTTATTGACCGCGCTCAGGGCGCAGTTGATTTTGGGCAGCATGCCGCCGTAGATGGTGCCGTCGGCGATCAGGGCATCCACTTCGGCAGGCGACAGGCCGGTCAGCACCTTGCCGGACTTGTCCAGCAGGCCGGCGGTGTTGGTCAGCAGCATCAGCTTTTCGGCATTCAGCGCTTCCGCCACCTTGCCCGCCACCAGATCGGCATTGATGTTGTAGGAAGCACCATCCTCGCCCACCCCGATCGGCGCGATCACCGGAATGAAATCGCTTTTGACCAGCATATCCACCACATCGGTATTCACCTTCTCCACTTCGCCGACGTGGCCGATGTCGATGATTTCGGGTTCCTTCAGTTCCGGCGAGGAGCGGGTGATAGTGAGTTTTTTCGCGCGGATCAGCTGGCCGTCCTTGCCGGTGAGGCCGACGGCGCGGCCACCGTTGTTGTTGATCAGGTTGACGATGTCCTTGTTGACCAGGCCGCCCAGCACCATTTCCACCACGTCCATGGTTTCGCTGTCGGTGACGCGCATGCCGTCGACGAAGCGGCTTTCCTTGCCGATCTTTTTCAGCAGGTCGCCGATCTGCGGACCACCGCCGTGCACCACCACCGGATTGATGCCCACCAGCTTCATCATCACGATGTCGCGGGCGAAGCTGTTGTTCAGTTCCTCGGTTTCCATGGCATTGCCGCCGTACTTGATGACGATGGTCTTGCCGGTGAAACGCTGGATGTAGGGCAGGGCTTCGGACAGCACCTGCGCGATGTTGAGTGCCTGGTCTTTACTCAGAGTCATGGGGCCATTCGTCGGCGCCCATGCGCCGACGTCCTAAAATGCGTCGGTTTCTAAACGTTGGAATGGAGCGGGTTTAAAACGGAATGTTCAGACCGGGTTCCACGGCCTTCAGCTGATCCCGGAAAACAGTCTTCACCTGTTCCAGCGCCGCGTCCGTGTCGGCTTCAAAGCGGGCGACCAGCACCGGGGTGGTATTGGATGCCCGCACCAGACCCCAGCTGTCGGGGAAGTCTACCCTGAGTCCGTCGATCTTGACCAGATTGCCCCCCGGGAATTTGCCCTGTTCCTCGAGCTTCTTCACGATGCCGAACTTGGCGTTTTCCGCCACCTTGATGTGCAGTTCCGGCGTGCTGACCTTTTCGGGGAACTCGGCGAATACCTCATCGGCGCCAAACGGCTCCATGGACAGGATTTCCAGCACCCGGGCCGCCGTGTAGAGGGCGTCGTCAAAGCCGTACCAGCGGTCATTGAAGAACACATGGCCGGACAGCTCGCCACCCACCACGGCGCCGGTTTCCTTCATTTTGGCTTTCATCAGGGAATGGCCGGTGGCGCACATGATGGCGCGGCCGCCCAGGCTGCTGACCAGTTCCGCCACGTCGCGGGTGCATTTCACGTCGTAGAGGATGTCGGCGCCAGGGTTGCGCGACAGCAGATCTTTCGCGCACAGCATCAGCAGGCGGTCAGGCCAGATGATCTTGCCGGAGGGTGTCACCACGCCGATGCGGTCGCCGTCGCCGTCGAAGGCAATGCCCAGATCGGCACCCACGCGCTGCACGGTGTCGATCAGGTCTTCCAGATTGTGCGGGTCGCTGGGGTCCGGGTGATGATGGGGGAAGCTGCCGTCGACTTCCGCGTACAGCGGTGTCACGGTGCAGCCCAGACCATCCAGCAGCTTGATGCCCACCGGCCCGGCCACGCCGCTGCCGCAGTCCACCACGATGCGCATGGGCTTGGCCAGCACCACGTCGTTGTTGATGCGGGCGATGTAGTCGGCGCTGATGTCCTGCCGCTCGAACATGCCGCGCCCCTTGTGCAGACGGCCTTCATCGATGCGCTTTTTCAGCGCCTGGATGCGGTCCAGCGCCAGGGTTTCATCGTTGATGACGATCTTGAAGCCGTTGTACTCCGGCGGATTGTGGCTGCCGGTGACCATGACGCCGCTGCGGGTGAGCAGGGTCTTGGTGGCGTAATACAGAACCGGCGTGGGCACCATGCCGATGTCGATGACGTTCACGCCGCTGGCCATGATGCCGTCTGCCAGCGCCGACAGCAGATCCTGGCTGGAATGGCGGCCGTCGCGGGCCACGATGACCGTGGCCTGACCCTTGTCGCGGGCCTCGCTGCCCACGGCCATGCCGATGGCATGGGCCACGTCCTGGTCGAGGGTGTCGCCCACCACGCCGCGAATGTCATAGGCGCGGAAAATCTGCGGGGAAATCTTCACGTCGACGCGCACGGTCTGCGGCGCGGCCATGTCCACATTGTCCAGATCCATGGCATCCGGGTCGTCTTCCATCAGCAGCGGATTGTCATCCATCTCCGCCGCCGTACTCAGCAGGTCGCTGTCGTCGTCGTGAATGTCCAGATCCAGATCATCGAGCTTGGTGCGGGCGGCCGGCTCGAAATCGGGCAATGCCGGCTTGCCGGCAGCGGCCTGCTGGGCTTTCTGCGCGGAATGACGCACCTTGGTGTCGTAATCGACGAACAGGCGCTCGACGGTTTGCGCCAGCGAGGCAAAGATGCCCAGGCTGAAGGTACGCACCGGCTTGTCGCGGGAAACCAGAGCCTGGAACGAGGCCGCCAGGGTGGTGGCGTTGGCCTGCAGGGCCTTGTTCAGCAGAACGTAACTCAGCCCGCCCAGACCCGCCGCCAGCGCCGCCGCCACACCGATGACCGCCCAGAACAGTCCGCCACTGGCGCCCAGCGCGTCGGCTGCCGGTGCCGGGTAATAGCGGGCGCTGAAATGGGGAATGCTGCCGGAGGCCAGATACCCTTCACCCTGCTTGAGTGCGCTGTCGCCGCTGGCCAGAATCACCGCCGGTTTGCCGGAGAAGGTCTGGATGATTTCCACAAAACCCAGCTTGGCGTCCAGCGCCGGCATCAAAGGCTGGATCTGGGCAAAGTCGAAACTCACCAACAGCGTGCCCAGGGTCCGCCCCGGCGCCTTCACCGCCTTCACCACCGTCAGGAATTTCTGGTCGCCGTGCAGGTGGATTTCCGGCAGGGCAGTATCGTCTTTTTCCGCGCGGGCGATCATGTCGAGCTGGGCAAAGCTGATGGGGGGATTGGTCTGGACGTCCTTCTTGGCGGAGCCGCGCAGGAACAGTTTGACGTTGGTGGCCGCCGGCAGCAGCTGTTTCAGGGCCAGCGCACGGGCCTCGATGGTTTCGGGCATGCCTTCCTGCAGCACCGCCACGCCGGCCGGATCACTGGCCAGCGCACCCACCAGCGCGTCGAAAGTGCGGGCCTGCTGCTCCAGATGTCCCAGAAACTGCTGGGCGCCACTGGTGCCCAGAATCGCCATCTGGCGCTGGCTGCCGCTCTGCAGCACCAGCAGGAACAGCAGCACGCCGGCGAGAATCACCACAGCCACTGATCCGGCCAGCGCCGGCAACATGATCGGCAGCAGGCCGGACTTGATGGTGGGCGCTTCACTGGCTTCGGGGGCGGACTTGCTCCCCTCGGCCGGTTGGGCGACTTCCGGGGCGGGCGCTTTTTTCTTCGCCATGCGTATTTCCTTTACTGAAGTAGCGCGGGGTCACACAGGCGCGGCCCCGGTTTTGGCATTCATTTAAGACTAGCAGTTAACCCGCTGACCGATGAGGCTGATGATATCGCGCGCAATCTGGTGCTTGCTGGCCAGCGCCAGTGCCTGCTGCCCGTCAGGCCAGAGCACCGTGACGGCGTTTTCGTCACTGTTGAAGCCGATATCGCTGCGGCTCACATCATTGGCCACGATCATGTCCAGATTCTTGCGGGCGATCTTCTGGCGGGCGTAATTCACCACATCGCGGGTTTCCGCCGCAAAGCCCACCGTGAAGGGCTTGGGCTGCTGGCGGGCAATGGTGGCCACGATGTCGGGATTTTCCACCAGGGTCAGGGTCATGACGCCGGCATTATCCTGTTTCTTGATCTTGTGATCCGGTGAATTTTGCGGGCGGAAATCGGCTACTGCTGCGGTTGCGATAAAGATGTCGGTCTGGCCGGCCAGCTCCAGCGCCGCCTGCAGCATGTCCTGCGCGCTGACCACATCCACCCGCCGCACCCGGTCCGGCGTGGCCAGGTTGACGGGCCCGCTGATCAGGGTCACCTGGGCACCGGCATCGCGCGCCGCTTCCGCCAGGGCAAACCCCATCTTGCCGGAGCTGTGATTGCTGATGAAGCGCACCGGATCGATGGCCTCACGGGTGGGGCCGGCGGTGATCACCACGCGCTTGCCGGTGAGGATATTCGAGGGGAACAGGTCGGCCGCCATGTCCGCCAGCTGGGTGGCCTCCAGCATGCGGCCGGGGCCCACATCGCCGCAGGCCTGGGAACCTTCCGCCGGACCGAAAACATGAATGCCGCGATCCTTCAGGTGCGCAATGTTGGCCTGATTGGCGGACGAGGCCCACATGGCCTGGTTCATGGCCGGTGCCACCGCAATCGGACAACGCGCCGCCAGACACAGAGTAGTGAGCAGGTCATTGCCGTGGCCGTGGGCAAGGCGGGCGATGAAATCGGCGCTGGCGGGCGCAATCAGGATCAGGTCACCCCAGCGCGCCAGCTCGATATGGCCCATGGCGGCTTCCGCCTCGGTGTCCAGCAGGGTTGTATGCACCGGATTGCCGGACAGCGCCTGCAATGTCAGCGGGGTAATGAACTCCTGCGCGGCGGCCGTCATCACCGCCCGCACCTCCGCACCCTGATCCTTCAGCCGGCGGATCAGCTCCGCACTCTTGTAAGCCGCGATGCCGCCGGTAACGCCGACGATGATGCGGCGATTGGCCAGTCTCAACATAGATTCAAAGTCCGTCTCTGGAACACTGCAGAATGAACGCCAGTTGCCTGATTTTGCCCGGCATCTTCAATTCTATGCCGGCATTTTGACAATGCCAGCGACTATAAGACCCCCTGTCCGAATTGGAAAGCGCCAGATTCCTTTTTCCCCGCCCTGTCTATTGATAGGAATACATCCATTTCTATAGACACCCAAGGGAGGCAACAACATGGCAATCACGGACTGGCCTGTCGACGAACGGCCACGGGAAAAACTGCTGCAGCGGGGCGGCGCCAGCCTGTCCGACAGCGAACTGCTGGCGATCTTTCTGCGCACCGGCATCCAGGGTAAAAGCGCGGTGGAACTGGCCCGCGACCTGCTACAGCATTTCGACGGCCTGCGCGGCGTCATGGACGCCACCCCCGAGCGCTTCGAGGAAGTCAAAGGCATGGGGCCGGCGAAATGGGTGCAGCTGCAGGCCTGTCTGGAACTGGGCAAACGCTATCTGGAAACCACCCTCGACCGCAGCGACGCCTTCACCAGTCCGGCCGCCACCCGCCAGTACCTGCGAGCCCGCCTGCGCGGCTATCACCACGAAGTCTTTGCCTGTCTGTTTCTGGACAACCAGAACCGCCTGATCCGCTTCGAGGAACTGTTCACCGGCACCATCGACGGCGCCTCGGTGTATCCGCGCGAAGTAGTGAAGCGGGTACTTGCACACAACGCAGCCGCTGTCATCTTTGCCCACAACCACCCCTCCGGCGTGGCCGAGCCCAGCCAGGCCGACCAGCACATCACCCGCCGCCTGCAGCAGGCGCTGGATCTGGTGGACGTGCGCGTACTCGACCATCTGGTGGTGGGCGACACGGAAGTAGTGTCTCTGGCCGAACGGGGGCTGCTCTAGGGATTTCGCCGCCCGCAGGGGTTGCTGCTTGCCTTGCCAGTTGGCTTTTGGTATAAAGCAGCCCCTCTCGGGTAGAGTCTCACTGAATTGTATTGACGGTTGTGCCGGTCGTGGCGCGGCCCATCTGGAGAAAAGGCAATGGCTAAGGTTTGTCAGGTTACCGGCAAGCGTCCGATCGTCGGAAACAATGTTTCTCACGCGAACAACAAAACCAAGCGCCGTTTTGAACCCAACCTGCACCATCACCGTTTCTGGGTTGAAAACGAAAAGCGCTTCGTGAAACTGCGTGTATCTTCCAAAGGTATGCGGATCATCGACAAGCTGGGTATCGACCAGGTTCTGGCCGACATCCGCGCCCGTGGCGAAAAAGTCTGAGGAATTGACCCATGCGTGACAAGATCAAGCTGGTTTCCACCGCCGGCACCGGTTACTTCTACACCACCACCAAGAACAAGCGCACCATGCCTGAGAAAATGGAGATCAAGAAATTTGATCCCGTTGTTCGTCAGCACGTACTGTTCAAGGAAGCCAAGATCAAGTAATTGATCTGACAGGTTTTCCAGCAAGCCGGATCGACGCAAGTCCATCCGGCTTTTTGCGTTTTGCCGCTACGACCGATCTGCGCGACCCTGCCCCATTGCGGCACAAATACACCCTCTCCCCGCATTGTTGTTCCGCTTTTTTCTGCCACACTTGAAACAAGACCTGTTGTTCTATCATTCCGGACACACTCCCCATGGACATATTTCTCGCGCGGCAACCCGTGTTTGATCGCCAGCTCAATGCGATCGCCTACGAGCTGTTATTCCGCGGCGCGAATGTCACTTCCGCCATCATCGACGACCCCAGCAAGGCATCGATGCAGGTGCTGGTGAATGCCTTTTCCGAAATCGGGCTGGAGAAGATCACCAGCGGCAAGCCGGCGCTGGTCAACATTCCCCACCAGATCCTGGTGCGCGGTGAACTGCCCAAGGGTTTGCAGAAGCTGCTGATTCCGGAAGTGCTGGAAGATGTCATCGTGGACAGCCAGGTGATTCAGGAAGTGAAGAATCTGGTGGCGCTGGGCTACCGCATCGCACTCGACGACTTTGTCTATTCCGATGCCTGGAAGCCGTTGATTGCCGTGGCCAGCTTCATCAAGCTGGACGTGATGGCGCTGGGGGTGGAGCGGGTGAAGGAGCAGCTGGCCCGCATCCGTCTGTGCGGCAACACCAAGGGCAAGCTGGTGGCGGAGAAGGTGGAAACCCACGAGGAATTTGAACTCTACAAGGCGCTCGGCTTCGACTATTTTCAGGGCTACTTTCTGTGCCGGCCCCATGTGATGGCAGGCAGCGCAGTGCCGGCCTCGCATCAGGTGATCCTGTCGCTGCTGGGGGAATTGGGCAAGGACGATTACGAAGTGGAACGGGTGGCCCACATCATCAGCCAGGACCCGCGCCTGTCCTACAAGCTGATGCGGGTGGTGAATTCGGCGTCGTTCGGCCTGTCGCGCACGGTGAAAACGGTGGAGGACACCATCGTGATTCTGGGCTCCTACGAGCTGCGGCGCTGGGCCAGCATGCTGGCGCTGTCGAGCGTGGACAACAAGCCCAACGAACTGCTGGTGACGGCGATCGTCAGGGCCAAGATGTGCGAACTGGTGGCCAAACAGCTGAAGCGGCAGAACCCCGGCAGCTATTTCACGGCGGGATTGCTGTCGCTGCTGGATGCACTGCTGGACCGCAAGCTGGAAGATATTGTGTCGCAGATGCCCCTGTCCGCTGAACTGGAGCTGGCGCTGGTAACCGGCGGCGGCGACATCGGCCAGGTGCTGAAAGTCGTATCCGCTTATGAGGGCGGCCGTTTCGAGGAATCCATCCTGACCGGCATAACCCAGGACAGTCTCTGGAACATCTATCTGGAAAGCCTGGCCTGGGCGGACGTCACGCAGCACGCCATGTTCTCCAAGAGCTGATTTCCCCGCCGGCGATTCCATGTTGGCGGGCAATTCCCAATAATGGGCGTTTCGTTGTCCAACCGCGTGAAACCCCATGCCTGAATTACCGGAAGTCGAAACCACCCGCCGTGGCATTGCGCCGCACATCACCGGCAAAAAGATCAAGCGGATCATCGTGCGTGAGCCGCGCCTGCGCTGGCCGGTGCCGGCGGACATTCATGCCGCCGAGGGCCGCAAGCTGCAATCCGTGGAGCGGCGCGGCAAATACCTGCTGCTGCGCTTTACCAATGGCACACTGATCATTCATCTGGGCATGTCCGGCAGCCTGCGCATCACGGCACCGGATGAGCCGCCCCTGTTTCACGACCATGTCGATCTGGTCTGCAGCGACGGCACCTGCCTGCGCTACTGCGATCCGCGCCGCTTCGGCTGCTGGCTGTGGACCACCGCCGATCCGCTGCAACACCCGCTGCTGGCGGAACTGGGGCCGGAACCCCTTACCGATGCATTCGATGCAGACTACATGGCAGCGCGGGCCGCCGGTCGCAAAGGCCCGGTCAAAACCTTTCTGATGGACAGCCACGTCGTGGTGGGCGTGGGTAACATCTACGCCAACGAGGCGCTGTTCATGGCAGGGATTCACCCGAAACGGGCCGCAGGCAAGGTCAGCGCGGCCCGCTATGAAAAACTGGTGCAGGCGGTGAAAACCGTACTGGCGGACTCGATCGAAATGGGCGGCACCACGCTGCGGGACTTTGTCGGCGGCGACGGCAAGCCCGGCTACTTCCAGCAGACGCTGCGGGTGTATGGTCGCGGCGGAGAACCCTGCCGCACCTGCCAGACGCCGTTGACCGAAATCCGCCTGGGGCAGCGGGCTACCGTTTTCTGCAAAACCTGCCAGACTTGAATAAACAATGCCGCAACGTGCGGGCAGGCAAAATGCGATCCAGTGCCGAAAATCACCGGAAGTCGCGGCTTCCGGCCGGCGCCAAGTGGATCACTTGCGAATTAGGGAATACACTGAATTGAATCATTCAGCGGGAACCCTACGGGAAAATAATAAAGAGGAATCATTATGCGCAGCATGAAACAGTCTCTGAAATCCGCCACGCTGGCACTGGCCATGGCCGCGTTTGCTGCCGCGCCTGCGATTTCAAATGCCCAGACCGTGACAGAACGTCCGTCGGGCATGGAAATGACCGCCGATGCGGTGCTGGTGCGTCCGCTTATGCTGGTGGCCACCGTGCTGGGCACTGCGGTGTATGTGGTGTCGCTGCCGTTCTCCGCGCTGGGGGGCAATGCCGGTGAAGCCGGCAAGACACTGGTGGTGACCCCGTTCAAGGCTACCTTCATGCGCTGCCTGGGCTGCTCAGAGAAGCACATGGAGTCGGCAGAACAGCAGTAACACCGCGCGACCGGCATCACCACCGCCGCCGCATCGAACTCTCCATCCGAATAACGAAAGCCCCGGTTTTGCAGCCGGGGCTTTTTTGTGGTCACACTTCCACGGGCTGCCCGTGGACTAGGGGCGACAGCGCTCGGGGCGTTGCTGCGGTGGCAGGGTGCCACCCGTGCAGTCCCACTGCACAACACCTTTACTCTGCACCGGCATGAGCAGAATCGTCGGCGGTTCCTGCGCGGCGCTGTGCAGGGTCAGCTCGATCACGCCAGTCGCGCTGATGCTGTAACTGGCATGGGTGAGTTCACCCGTGCTCTGGATTTCCGGCGCCGCGCCATCGGCAGGAGTGGCCGCCACTTCTGCCATATATTGTACCACCTGCAGTTCCACCGCTTCGGCCTCCTGCAACGTCTGCATCACCTTCGCGCGCATCGTGTAGTCCTGATACGCCGGGATGGCAATGGCCGCCAGAATGCCAATCAGGAAGATAAACACGAACAGTGCCGGGATTATCCAGATCAGCACATTGCTGGCCGGCTTGCTGCCATATTTTTCGTTCCACTTGTCGTCGCTGGCCACCAGAAAGACGATGGACTCTATGAGGGACACCAGGCTGGGAATCAGTGTCCAGCTGAAGAGAAGGTAAAAGATGCCCCACCACTGGCCCAGATAGAAACGGTGAATACCCATGGAGCCGGTGAACAGCAGCGCCAGAATCGCTGCGACATTCTTGCTGCGACCGAACTGGGGAATGGCGCCGTTGCAGTGCGGACACACCTTGGCGCTGGCACGGATTTCACCGCCGCAGTGATGGCAGTATGCAACGCCGGAATACAGGTTGCGCTGTTGCGGCGGCTGGTAGGCGTGCTGCTCCACCGCAGACACCGGCTCCATTTCGGCGGCGGGTTGCGGTGCCGCAACCGCCATCGGTTCCAGTTGCATCGGCGCGCTGGCTGGCGCAGGAGTTTCTGCCACCACCGCCGGCGCTGCCGCGCGCGTAATCACTGGCTGGATCTCGGCGCTGGCACCGGTTTTTTCCAGTGCCGCATGGTATTTCTGCGCCGTGGCCAGATCCACGCCGGCCTTGATGCGGGTGGATTTTCCGCCCACCAGGCTGGCCGCTTTCTCCGGCGAGGTTTTCAGCAGCTGGCTGAGTTGTTCGATTACACGGGACTGCTCCGATCCGGACTGCAGTTGCCCGGTCAGGTGAACATCAAAAAGCGCGTCGGTCATGAAACTTCCATGCAGGATTGATTGAAGAGGAATTATTTTTTTCTGAACAACAACAGATTAGTGCACCGCTGCGTTTTTTGAAGTGCGTTTGCCGGAATCCGCAGCAGGGATCGCGCCCACTTGCGCGGCACCCAGCCGGCGCTTGTCCGACGCCGCTTCCACCAGACCGTTTTTCTGGCTCCAGCGCACCACGTGCATGTCGCCGTAAGTGCGCTCGGTCTGCTGCAGGCGATGGCCTTTCTGTTCCAGCTGCGTCACCAGTTCCGGCGTGAACGCTTTCGGCTCGTATTCCACCACGTCAGGCAGGTATTGATGGTGGAAGCGGGGACGGTCCACCCAGGCCTGCGGATTCTTGCCGTCGAGCGCTTCCAGCAGGCCGAGGAATACCATGCTGATGATGCGGCTGCCACCGGGCGTGCCGATGATGGCCAGCTGGCGGTTGTCGGCCGGACCGTATTCCATGAAGGTGGGCGTCATGCTGGAGAGCGGACGCTTGTGCGGCGCAATCGCATTCGCCGCCGTCCCCACCAGACCATAGGCGTTGGGCGAACCCGGCTGGGCGGAGAAGTCATCCATCTCGTTGTTGAGCAGCACGCCGGTACCCGCCACGGTGTAACCGCAACCGAACGGCAGGTTGATCGACAGCGTGGCGGACACGCGGTTGCCGGCCTTGTCGATAATGGAGAAATGCGTGGTGTGCGTGCCGGACGAGGGCGGCGCCACCGGCGGCAGATCCTTGCTGGGGGTGGCATGGCTGCCGGAAATGCTGGCGGCAATGTCTTCCAGATAGAGCGGGTCCAGCAGCTTCGGCACCGGTACTTTTACGAAATCCGGATCACCCAGATACTCGGCCCGGTCGCGGTAGGCGCGGCGCATCACTTCAATCAGCAGATGGGTGCGGTCAGCGGCGTTTTTGCCGGCGTAATCGAACTGCTGCAGCATGCCGAACATTTCCCCCAGCGCGACGCCACCGGACGAAGGCGGCGGTGCCGACCAGATCTCGGCATCGCGGTATCGGAAATGGATGGGCTCGCGCTCCACCAGCTTGTAGCCGGCCAGATCGTCCAGGGTCCAGATGCCACCGCCGGCCTTCACACCGGCCACCAGCTTCTGCGCCACCTCACCCTTGTAGAAACCGTCGAAGCCGCGCTCGGCCAGAGCGCGCAGCGTGGTGGCCAGTTCCGGCTGGCGGATAGTGGCGGTTTGCAGGGGCTGACCATCGGCGAGAAAGATGCGGGCGCTGTCGGGATTCTGCATCAGCACCGGCGCGCGGAAGGCCGCCAGGGCGGTGTAGACGGGATTGGAAGGAAAGCCCTGCTCCGCGAAGGCAATGGCGGGCGCCAGCGTGGTTTTTAGCGGCAGCTTGCCGTAGTGGCGGGCCAGATGGTCCAGCGCGGCAGCCTGACCGGGAATGCCGGCACTGAGCGGCGAGTTGGTCGCCTTGTCCCGGTCCACGCCGCCCTTGCCGTCCAGGAACAGGTCCGCAGTGGCGGCGCCCGGCGCCATTTCGCGCGCGTCCAGCATCAGGGTCTTGCCGTCGCTGGCGCGGTGCAGCAGCCAGAAACCGCCGCCCCCGATGCCGGCGCTGTAAGGCTCCACCACCCCCAGCACCGCCGCCACGGTGACCGCCGCATCAAAGGCGTTGCCGCCCTGTTCCAGAATCCGGATACCCGCCTCGGTCGCCAGCGGATGGGCACTGGCCACGGCAAAGTCACGGGGCGGCTGGATGACAGTGGTGCCGGCGTGAAGCGGGCCGGCCATGACCAGCAGGAGCAGCAGAAACAGGCGCAGCATGGGGGCAGTCCTTGTGGGCGGAGGCAGGGGCAACATTCGGCCAGACAACAAAAAAGGCCACAGGGGCCCTTTGTAGCGGGAAGCGGTCGGGATGTCTACCGGGGATATACCCCGGTCATGCTCAGGTGCCGGATTGCAGGCGGTGGTATTTCTCCAGCAGCTGCTCTTCGCTTTCCACATGGGCGGGGTCGAGGGGAATGCAGTCCACCGGGCAGACCTGCTGGCACTGGGGTTCATCGTAGTGGCCGACACACTCGGTGCATTTGTTGGGGTCGATCACGTAGATCTCGTCACCCTGGGAAATGGCGCCGTTGGGGCACTCCGGCTCGCACACGTCGCAGTTGATGCAGTCGTCGGTGATGATCAGTGCCATATAACGTCTCTGCGGGTTAGCCCGTTTGGTTCCTGTAAAAAATGTCGACCGGTTCACATTATGGTAACGGGGCCGACCCGCCGTAACCACCGAGGCCGGGCAGGGTTATTGCTGGCCGTGTTTTTCCCGCAGGGCTGCCAGCACGTTGGCCGGCACGAAGGGCGTGACATCGCCACCGAGGGAGGAAATCTCCCGCACCAGCGAGGAACTGATGAAGGACAGGTGCTCGGACGGGGTGAGGAACACCGTCTCTATCGTCTTGTCCAGGTTGCGGTTCATGTTGGCCAGCTGGAATTCGTACTCGAAATCGGACACCGCCCGCAGGCCGCGCAGCAGCACGTTGGCCTTCTGTTCCTGGCAGAAGAACGCCAGCAGCTTGTCGAAGCCCTTCACTTCCACGTTGGGCAGATGGGCAACTGCTTGCTGGGCCAGCTGCACGCGCTGGGCCAGGGGAAACAGGGGTTTTTTCTTTTCGCTGGCGGCAATCGCCACGATGACATGATCAAACAGCCGGGCGGCGCGCTCGATCAGGTCGAGATGGCCGTTGGTAAGGGGATCAAAAGTGCCAGGATAAACAACGCGATTGGATTTCTGCATGACGGCTGCTTGCGGCTGTTGAGGTGGGCGAAGGGTAACGCAAGCAGGGGGGCAACCTCAAGAATTCCGCCTTGCGCGGATGCTTGTGAATGCAGGGTGTCCTGTCAGGGGACTCCCTGCATTCCCGCCGGTCAGGACGGCTTGCGGCGCGCAATCACCAGACAGACCACACCGACCGCCAGCAACAGAGCCATACCAAGGCTGTCACCGCTGGGCATGTGGCCCTGCAGATTGACGGCTACGGCAGCGCTGCTGAACACAACACAGAAAAAGGCAACAAAAATGGCTTTCATGGGTACGACTCCTGAGTAACATCCCTTGCCAGGGCGGGCGTCTGAAAGCAATGTACGGGCCAAAATCAAAAAGTACTTATTTATCATAAATATAAATATTACTTTTGGGTTACATGAGCGGGGAGTGTCAACAGGATCGACAGTCACTGTTACCGGTAACAGGCGGAAGGATGACCGGGGCACTGCACTTCCAGCGGAAAAGGCCGGCTGCCTGTCAAGGATCCCGACAGGGTGTTACTCCGCCGGGGCCATTGCGGCCCTATGCTATGCTGAAAAATGCCGCTGCCTGTCTGCGGACCGGGGCGGGTCCTTTCACGGAATGGTTGCTGACGCGCACTTCATGCTGTTCACACTCGATGACATTCGCAGCAGACTGGGACGCAAGTTCATCGTGCTGCTGTTTCTGGTGGCGCTGCTGCCGATGCTGCTGTTCGCATCCTTCTCCTACAACTATCTGGGCACCTACCTTTACCAGCAGAGCCAGCAGCGGCTGGGCAATGAAACCCGCGCCTTCAGCTCCAGCCTGCACGAGCGCCTGCTGCTGGCCAGCACCCGCTTTGAATCGATGCTGCAGGGCGACCCCGCCCCGGCGCAGGCAGACGACACCCAGACCATCTTCCTGAACACCGGCGCCGCCTCCTGGCAGCGTTTCAACGATCTGGCGGAACACCTGCCGGCGCGGGAACGGGCGCAGGCCATGACCCGGCTGGAAAACGGCCGTCTGCTGCTGCTCGGCGACCGCAAGGGCAATGTCTACCTGCTGCAGCGGCAGGAACAGGGGCAGGGACACGACCCCGAATTTCCCCTGCTGCTGGCGCAGCTCGATCCACGTTACCTGCTGGGGGACACCGCCAGCATCAACCCGGCACTGACCTACTGCGTGTTTGGCAGTTTCCGCGAGCCGCTGCAGTGCACCCAGCGCAACTTTCTGTCGTGGCAGGAATTCTCGTCACTGCTGCGCGAGGCGGAAAACCCGGCGGCGTTCAGTCTGGAATGGGACTGGGGTGGCCAGCCGCAAACCGCGCAGGTGCGCGCCCTGCCGCTGAGCGCCCGCTTCGGCGTGCCGGACTGGCATGTGTGGGTGAGCGAGCCGCGCCAGCACGTCTTTGCCGCCATCAGCGAACTGCAGCGCGTGTTTTCACTGGTGGTGGCCATCACTTTGCTGGTGGCCAGCGCGCTGGGGGCCTGGCAGATCCGCCGCTTCCTGCGCCCGCTGCAACAGCTGCAGCAGGGCACCCGGGCCATCGCCGCGCAGGATTTTGCCGTCACCATCGACGTACACAGCCACGATGAACTGCAGGAACTGGCGGAATCCTTCACCGACATGGCGCACCAGCTGGGCCAGCAGTTCGCCATGCTGACCAGCCTGTCCAGCATCGACCAGCTGATTCTCAACGTACCCGACCTGGACCAGGTGGCGCAAACCACCCTGGCCGCGCTGCAGCAGCTGGTGCAGGGCGACGCGGTGGCGGTGGCCCTGTGCGATCCCGACGCGCCCGGCACCCTGTCGGTGCTCAGCTTCCGGCGCGCCGAGAACCAGCATCGTCTTTACCGCCATGATCTGTCCGACGTGGAAAGCGAGTGGTTCCAGCAGGTGGGACCGGTGCATCGCGCCGCCCTCAACGACGCCCGCTTTCTCGGCTGGCTGTGGCCCGAGCACAAGGAGCTGCTGGGCGGCAGCACCCATCTGTTTCCGATCACGGTGAACCAGAAAAATCGCGGCATGATGGCCGTGTCGTGGGAAAAATCGGTGCGTCTGCCCGATCACGACCGCGACCTGCTGAAGGATTTTGCCGACCGCCTGGCCGTGGCCATTGCCGCCGTGCTGCGCGAGAAAAAACTCTACCAGCAGGCCCATTACGATCCGCTGACGCAGCTGCCCAACCGCCAGTTGCTGAAGGACCGGCTGGAACAGGCGCTGCGCCACGGCCTGAAGAAAAATGTCATGGGCGCGATGCTGTTTGTGGATCTGGATCACTTCAAGCAGATCAACGACGCCGGCGGTCATTCGCTGGGCGACCAGATTTTGCAGCGCACGGCTGAACGGCTGCGCATCTGCGTCAGCGATGAGGACACGGTGGCGCGGCAGGGCGGCGACGAATTCATCGTGGTGCTGCACGAAATCGATTCGCCACTGCGCGCCACCCGCGTGGCGGAAAAAATCCACACCATGCTGACCTCGCCCTACCGCATCGGCGAGCGCAAATATTTTCTCGGCGCCAGCATCGGCATCGTGATTTTTCCCAGCGACGGCAACGATATCGAAACGCTGCTGCGCAAGGCCGACATCGCGCTGTACCGGGTGAAGGAAGAAGGGCGCGGTCACTACCGCTTTTATGAAGAGGAAATGAACGCGGCGTCGCAGCGACGCATGACCGCCGAGCGCCACATTCGCGAGGCGCTGGAAAACGGCAACATCGTGCTGCACTACCAGCCGCAGTGGTATCTGAACCGCGACCGTTTCAGCGTGGAAGCGCTGGTGCGCATCAAGGACCCGGAGGCCGGCCTGCTGGCGCCGCTGGAATTCATCGGCGTGGCGGAAGACACCGGCCTGATTCTGGATGTGGGCGAATGGGTGCTGCGGCAGGCGTGCCAGCAGATGGCGAGCTGGCGCATGGCGGATCTGCAGGTGGAACGCATGGCGGTCAACGTGTCGGGCCGGCAGCTGGCGCGCACCGATTTCGTGAAAATGGTGGAAAGTGCGATCAATGATTTCAAACTGGATTACGCCGATCTGGAACTGGAAATCACCGAGAGCACGCTGATCCAGGATGCCGAAAGCGCAGTGCAGAAACTGGGTGTGCTGAACGAGCTGGGCGTGCGCATTGCCATCGACGATTTCGGCACCGGTTTTTCCTCGCTGAGCTATCTGCACCGCCTGCCATTCGATGTGCTGAAAGTGGATCGCAGCTTTGTGTCCAACATGCATGCCGATTCACGCAGCCTGCAGATCACCGGCACCATCATCAATCTGGCGAAATCCCTCAACAAGATCGTGATGGCCGAAGGCGTGGAAACCCGCGCGCAACTGGAACTGCTGCGGCGCATGAACTGCGATGCGATCCAGGGTTTTTACATCAGCCGGCCGCTGGTGGCGGCGAAAGCCGAGGAGTTCATCGCGCAGTACAAGCCGGTGACGTTGCCGGCACTGGAAAAGGACTAGGCCAGCACCTTCCGCGCCACCAGATCGTCAATCATCCGCAGCGTCAGACCCCACACCGGTTTTTCCTGAAAGTAATAGCACGGCATCTGCACCGTCACGCGTTTGCGCTGCCACGCAATCGTCTGCCGGTGCGCCGGATGGGTGAAATGCTGCAGCGGAATCCACAGCGCGTCCGCCACTTCGTGACTGAAATGAAAATGGGTGTCGCCGTGCCAGGCAAACAGCCAGGGCGTGACGATCATGGGTGCGTTGCTGCGGTGGGTGCGGGTGAGCTGGTCCGACAGTTGCGCGCCGGGAAGCGCCTGCCGGTGCAGATCCAGCCCGGTTTCCTCCCAGGTTTCACGCATGGCGGTGGCGCGGGTGTCGGGATCTTCCTGCTGTTTGCGGCCGCCGGGAAAGGCCATGTCGCCGCTCCAGGGATCGCCTTCCCGCTGCGCGCGCTGGATGAACAGCAGTTCGGTGCCGTGCTCGCCCGGCCGGTGTATCACGGCCACCGCGGCCTGCTGCAGCCAGCGGCGCAGGGGGAAAATGCGGGGTGGTTTCGGCGCGGGCATCAGCGGTCAGTACAGCGGTGGCTCGCCTGCGGGGCGGTTCTTGAAGCGGCGGTGCGCCCACAGATACTGGTCCGGATGACGCAGCACATTCTGCTCGATCCAGTGGTTGAGGGTGGTGGCATCCTGCACGTCGTCGCCGGACGGAAAGTCCAGCGGCGGCATGACTTCGATGTAATAGCCACTGTCGTCCGGACGCCGTCCGTAAATCACCGGCATCACCAGCGCACCGGTGGCGCGAACATAATCCGGCGGATATTTGATGGTGGCCGCCGGCACGCCGAAGAACGGGGCAAACACGCTGTTCTTGCGCCCGTAATCCTGATCCGACAGATAGATGCAGGTACCGCCGTTTTTCAGATGGCGCAGAAAACCGCGCACGTTCTTGTTGGGAATGGGGGGATGCACGTAACGGGTACGCTTGCGGACGCTGTAGTCCTCAAAAAACGGATTGTGATTGGGTTTGTACAGGGCACCGCTGGGCCAGCTTTCGCAGAACAGGCGCAGCATCAGTTCCAGTGACGTGACATGGCCGCCCAGAATCAGCACGCCCTTGCCGGCGGCGCGGGCGGCTTCCAGATGCTCCCTGCCGCTGAAGGTCAGGATCGAGTGCAGTTTCTCCTTCGAGCCCCAGTAGGCCATGGCGATTTCGACAAACCCCAGCCCCACCGATTCGAAATTGTCTTGCAGCAGTTTTTTCCTTTCCTGCTCGGTCAGGTGCGGAAAACAGATCTCGATATTGCGGCGCGCCACATGGGCACGGGACTTGCCGACCACGGCCAGCAGGTGGCCAAAACCCTTGCCCAGTTTCACCTGCAGCGGAAACGGCAGCCGCGCCACACACCAGCCAATGCCGAACAGCAGCCACAGGGGCCAGTGCCGGGGATGCAACGGATGCGGCGCACCGTGTTTGGCGATGTGTTCCTTGCGCGCCCGCTTGCGTTCACGTTTGCGGTTTTTCTCGTTCATGTACTGGCTTTTTCCGGCTGATATTGGCTGAGCAAGTGGGCGTGAATCATAGCATCGATGCGAATGCCCTGCTCCACCAGACCCTGATTTCCGCACAGGCGATTGTATTCAATTATGTAGGGATGACTGCCCACCATGGCCACGTCGAAACCGCCGTGATCGATGCCCAGCCGCTGCGCCACCCGTTCCACCAGCTGCACGGCGGCGTCCGGCAGCGGCGCGAAATCCAGCGTGCCACCCTGCGCCACGTTGTTGTGGAAACCATCCGGCGACTGCAGCCGCCAGTAGCCCGCCACCACCCGCTCGCCGATCAGCACCAAACGCAGGTCGCGGTCGATGGGCAGGCGCTCCTGCACATACAGCACCGGACTCTGCGCGCAGTACTGGCGCCACTGGCCCGGCGTTTCAATCAGGAACACGCCAAGGCCCTCGCTGCTGCGCGGATCTTTTGCCACGAACGGTGCCAGCATTTCCTCCCACAGACGGTCGGCATTCTGCGGCGTGTTTTCCAGGATCCGGGTGTCGGGGATGTTATGCGGACAGACCAGCTGGAAGACGCGGGTCTGCTCGATCTTGTCATGGCCGATGTGGTAGCTGGCGGGGCTGGGAAAAATGCGGGCGCGCAGGCCGTAATGCAGCGCGTTGAGCTGCCAGTATTCAGGGAACAGCAGCCAGTCGGCCTGCTCCAGCAGCGGCAGGTGATTCAGGTAATGCTCGGGCTTGAGGTAGTGCACGCCAGGAATGTTCAGGCTGCGGAAGGCATCGAAGGACACGATGTGCATGAGGGGCGGTCCACTGGCAAAAACCGCAGGATGCCTCAGCAGATCAGCTGCCGCAACCGCTCCAGCAGCATGTCCTCGTCGAGGGGTTTGGTGATCAGATCGGTCACGCCGGCCGCGCGGATGTCGTCGTCCTCGCCTTTGATGGCGTGGGCGGTGAGGGCAATGATCGGCAGGGTGCGGAAGCTGTCCTGGGCGCGCAGGCGGCGGGTGGTTTCCTTGCCGTCGATGCCGGGCAGCGAGATGTCCATCAGGATGGCGTCGAAGCGCTGCTGCTGCACCTGCTGCAGGCATTCCTCGCCGCTGACCACGCCGGTCACGTCGTAATGCTCGTCCTCCAGTATCCAGGTGACGAGTTTCATGTTGTCGGGATTGTCTTCCACTACCAGTATCTTGGGGGCCATGACGGGTTCGATGAGGTTGTGGTCGTATCCAGAAGTCTAGCAGTCGCCAGCGCTTTCAGAGGTCGGCGTCAGAGTCTGCGTGATAGTAGGCAAACCCGTTGCGGCCGCCCTGCTTGACCTGGTACATGGCCTGGTCCGCCAGGCTGATGAGTTCCTGCGACTGCACCCCGTGCTCGGGGAACATGGCGATGCCGATGCTGGCGCCGATGTGGCCCTGGCGGCCGTTGCCCAGGTCGATGTCCTGCCGCAGTCCGTCGAGGATTTTTTCCGCCACCACGCTGGCAGCCATGGCGTCGTTGCCTTCCAGCACCAGCACCAGGAATTCGTCGCCGCCCCAGCGGATGATGATGTCGCTCTTGCGCAGGCAGTGTTTCAGCCGGTCGGCCACCGCCACCAGCACCTTGTCACCGGCCTCGTGGCCGTAGGTGTCGTTGATGGGCTTGAAACGGTCCAGGTCGATGAGCATGACGGCGCAGTGGGACTGGTCGGCGCGGGCACGCTTGAGCGCCTCCTGGATGCGGCGCTCGCCGGCACGGCGATTGAACAGCTGGGTGAGGGTGTCGCGCTCGGCTTCAAACAGGGTCTGCTGTTCGCGCTGGGCCCGTTCCGATATGTCGTACAGGATGCATTCCACCAGCAGGTTGCCCTGTTCGTCGCTGACGCTGGAAAACAGCACATGCAGACAGTTGCTGTGGCTGGCGGTGGGCGACAGGTTGAGGTCGCTGTTGATGGGACTGCGGCTCTGGGTGGCCTGCTGCAGCAGTGCGCGCACGTCGGCGGCATCGGCAAACAGGTCGGGAAAATCCACATGGCTGGCGGTGTCCGGCGAGATCTGCATGATCTGGGCAAAGGACGGGTTGAACAGCATGAGCCGGCCCTGGTCGTTCATCAGGGCGATGCCGCAGCTGGCCTTTTCAAAGATCAGGCGGAAGCGCTTTTCCAGCGATTCGGCATAGATGCGCAGGCGGCGCTCGCCTTCCAGCGTGTTCTGGGTGGCGGTGAGCAGGCTGTTGCTGTCGCGGATCAGCTGGCCGATTTCGTCCTGCTCATGGCGGCGCGGACAGGGCAGGCGACGGGCGCTGCCGGGTTCGATTTCGTGCAGGTTCTGCGCCACGCGCAACAGGGGGCGGGTGAGTTGCCAGTACACCAGCAGGCTGACCAGAACCACCAGCGCCAGGGAATGGGCGGCCATGGTCAGCACATGTACGTTGGCGGCCTCGCGGGCGTTGCGTTCGATGGTGATCTGGTTGGGCTGGATCAGCAGTTCCCCGGCGGTTTCGTCGGCCAGAAAGGGTGATTTCAGGGCAAAGCGC
Source organism: uncultured Moraxellaceae bacterium (assembly GCA_964491665.1). GTDB lineage: Bacteria > Pseudomonadota > Gammaproteobacteria > Pseudomonadales > Ketobacteraceae > Ch67. The sequence goes on along the minus strand of CAZBII010000005.1, from coordinate 41,655 downwards.
TGCTGGATGTCAGGGCGGTCCAGCGGTTTGCCGCTTTCCACCTGCATGCCGGTGTTGCTGCGCAGCTGGGCGCCGGCGACGTAATCGTTGTTGGCCAGGCCCCGCACCACTTCCAGCGCCAGTTCCTGATTGTCCAGGTAGGCCGCCACCGCTGCGGTGCTTTCCACCGTGGCCACCAGCTGGCGGATCTGATGCGCCGATGCGCCCAGCTGCTCGCTGACGGTGCGGTTGTAGAAATACCAGGACAACGCCACCGTCAGCAGTGAAGCGCCCAGCAGAATGATGAACCCGGTACGGATCGAAATCGATTTCCAGAAATTACTGGACACGCCCCACTACCTTTACGGTGTTGTCCACATCGGCACTGTCGATGTAGCCGATGGCATTGCGGTTGGAACGCACCGCCTTGAGCACACTCTGGGAGTCTTCCAGAATCTGCGGCGGCGAGGCCCGCCCGGTAAACAGCAGCCGTGCCCAGTAGGCATTCACTTCGGCCACGCTCTTGTCCACCAGACCACGATAGAAGTTCGCGCGGACACTGGATTCCGGCGCCTGATCGATACGCAACACCAGGCTGCCGTCGGGGAAGTACAGGGTGCGCCCCATGTACAGATCCACCAGCTGGCGGCGGCTCAGTTCCTGCGCCGGATTGTCGGGATGAACGACGACAACCACCTCGGCCTGCGCGGCACCAGCCAGCAGGATGAGAAGCAGGGTCAGTATGTGCAATCGCCGCATCATCATCAGAATACGTAGTTCAGGTTAAGGGAAACGGTGTTGATCGCCCGTTCTTTGCCAGGCGTGAACTCGCGATCCCACAGGCCGGCACCATAGGCGTCGACGCGGGTGTGGTCCATTTGCATTTTCAGGGCCATGTCGTAACGCAGGTCCCAGCGCAGGCCGGTTGAGAGAGTGGTCTGGCTCAGATGGGTGGCGTCGAACAGCATCTGCAGCCCCTGCTGCATGGCCGCCAGCTGCAGATTCAGCATTTCCATGCCGGGAAACGGATAGACCGGGGCCGGCGGCAGCACATCACGGTCGCCCTGGTCACGCACCGCCGACAGCATGCCGAACAGGGTCACCTCGCCAATCTGCCGTCCGACACTCAGATAACCGTTGCTCATCGCCGGCAACATGCCCAGATCCGAATCGACATAGGCGATTTCGGACTGGATTACCCAGGGCTTGTCATTGAAGGCGATGCCCGCCGAGTAGTAATACACATAGGGTTCTTCGATACTCAGGCGGTCAATGTAGCGCTGCGCCTCCGGCCAGAACGGCAGTACGGCCTCCAGTCCCGCCACCAGCGGCTCGGTGCCGGGAAAAACGTCATGGTCGTCACTGATCCGGTTGGGCGCCACGCCCAGACGCACCTGCCAGCGCTCGCTCTCCCAGCTCAGGCTGGCGCCATAGATGGGCTCCAGCTTCACTTCCAGCAGATTGCCCAGCACGACGAAATTGTTCTTGGTCTTGCCGGCGTAGAGCTTCGCCCGCAGGGTGCCGTCGCCGGCCGGAGTGGAATAGGTGATATCGGCGCCATCAAAGCTGTCGAAGGCCACCGGCGCATAGAATTCAAGGGGAGGGCGGGTCCAGAGATAGGAAAAACCCAGGCTGCGGTATTCCGACAGCATGTAGATGTCGAAACCCATGCGACCAGCGCGCACGGTCCAGTCGGGATTCAGGCGATAACGCAGGAAGGCCCATTCCACGCTGTCTTCCAGATTGTCGTCGGCGCGATCCTTGCCCACCAGCTGCAGGGCCGCGTCCAGACTGTCGGTCAGGCGGGCATCCACCTGCAGGCCCGCGATGGAATCGGCGAACAGGGATGGCTCATGGTTGTACAACCCTTCCCGGTACATGTCGCGGCGGAAACCCAGATCCTCGTCGCCACCAAAGGTCAGCGCCAGCGTACCAAAACCACTGACCCGCACCCGATCATTGCCAAACTCTGCCGCCGCATTGCCGGCCAGCAGTATCAGCAGAATACCGAGCAGAAGGGAAAGGCCGTGCTGTCCACGGATCATGTCTTGTACCTGATTTGGATAGAAATTGGAGACCGGAAACCGGTTTGTAAACGCTTGTAAAGAAAGTCTAGCAGCGGTTGTGGATTTGTCCCCGGTATCCGGATCAATTTCAGGAATTTCGCCTCATCAGACTTCGCCGTACTGGCCGGCATTGCCCAGCCAGCGCTGGATCAGGGGTTCGGTGCGCTCGGGACTGTTCTGCCGCAGCCAGTCCGCCAGCTGTTTGGCGTCGTCCAGCAGGGCTTCATCCCGCAGCAGGTTGGCGATGCGGAAGTTCATCTCGCCGGTCTGGCGCGTGCCCAGCACCTCGCCGGGGCCGCGCAGCTGCAGATCCTTTTCCGCGATGACAAAACCGTCGTTGGTCTGGCGCAGGATGTCGAGCCGCTCGCGCCCCAGTTTCGACAGCGGTTTCTGGTACAGCAGCACGCAGAAACTTTCCGTGGCGCCGCGCCCGACCCGACCGCGCAACTGATGCAGCTGCGCCAGTCCCAGCCGCTCGGGATTCTCGATGATCATCACGCTGGCGTTGGGCACGTTCACGCCGACCTCGATCACCGTGGTCGCCACCAGCACCTGCAACTGCGCCTGCTTGAACTGGTCCATCACCTCGGCCTTTTCCGCCGGCTTCAGCCGGCCATGCACCAGACCGATCGCCACGTCCGGCAGCACCACCCGCAACTGCGCGGCGGTGTCCTCGGCGGCCTGCGCTTCCAGCTGTTCCGATTCCTCGATCAGCGTGCACACCCAGTACACCTGCCGGCCCTCGCGGCAGGCATTGCGCACCCGCGCCACCACTTCATTGCGGCGCTGGTTTTCGATCACCACGGTTTTCACCGGCGTGCGGCCCGGCGGCAGTTCGTCGATCACCGACGTGTCGAGATCGGCATAGGCACTCATCGCCAGCGTGCGCGGAATCGGCGTGGCGGTCATGATCAGCTGGTGCGGCGCAATGCCGCTGGCTTCACCTTTCTGCTTCAGCGCCAGCCGCTGGTGCACACCGAACCGATGCTGCTCGTCGATAATCACCAGCGCCAGATTGCGATAACGCACTTCCTCCTGGAACAGCGCGTGGGTGCCCACCACCATGTGCGCAGTGCCGGACTCGATCAGCGCCAGCTGTTCGTTGCGTTTTTTGCCTTTCAGTTTTCCCGCCAGCCAGGCCACCCGCAGACCCAGCGGCTCGAACCAGTCGAGAAAGGCGTGGTAATGCTGCTCGGCCAGAATTTCCGTCGGCGCCATCAGCGCCACCTGATAACCGGCGTTGATCGCCAGCAGCGCGGCGCGCGCCGCGACCAGCGTTTTTCCTGCACCGACATCGCCCTGCACCAGTCGCAGCATCGGATGCGGCTGCGCCAGATCACGGCACAGTTCGCGATGCACTTTCTGCTGCGCGTTGGTGGGCGCGAATGGCAGCAATTGCAAAAACTGCTGTTCCAGCAGGGATTGTGCCGGCAGCGGCACCGCGCTCTGCCGCTTCACGCGATCGCGCAATTTGAGCAGGCTGAGATGATGGGCGGTGAGTTCCTCCAGCGCCAGCCGCTGCTGCGCCTTGTGCGTGCCGTCCAGCAGCGCCTGCACCGGCGCATCCGGCGGCGGCCGGTGCACGAAATGCAGCGCCTCGGTGAGCGACGGCCACTGCGCGCGATGCATCAGTTCCACCGGCAGCAATTCCGCCACCTGCTGCGCTTTGCCCAGCACCGCCAGCACCTGATCGCTCAGGCGACGCAGGCTGGTCTGCTGAATGCCTTCGGTGGCGGGATACAGTGGCGTCAGCGCCGCCTCGATCGGCACATCCGGCGACTCCAGCACGCGGTATTCCGGATGCGCGATTTCGCGGCCATTGGCGGTAATGCGCACCTCGCCATAACAGCGCACAATCGCGCCGGGCTGGAACTGCTTTTGCTGCACGGCGGAAAAATGAAAAAAACGCAGCAGGATCTGGCCGGTGCCGTCTTCAATCTTGCACAGCAGACTGCGGCGTTTGCGAATCACCACATCGGCAAGCAGCACGCGCCCCTGCAGCAGCGCCTCGCTGCCATCACGGGTGGCGCCAATCGGCGTGATGCGCGTGCGATCCTGATAACGGTAGGGCAGGTGGAACAGCACATCCTGCAAGGTGAAAATATTCAGCCGCGCCAGCTTTTCCGCCTGCGCCGCGCCAATGCCGCGCAACTGCGTCACCGGCGTGGCGGCAAAAAAATCCCCGCGCATCAGAGAGTGGCCGCGCCTTGCAGCGAACAGCTGGTAATGGCCTGAATCAGCGCTTCCACTGCTTTCGGCCGCGAGAAACGCTCGCGCCACGCCAGCGACACACGCCGATAGGGAATCTTGCCGGCAAACGGCCGCTCCACCAGCGTGCTTTCATCGTAAATATGTTTGTCGCCCGCCGAACTGGGCACGATGGTCAACCCCAATCCCGACGCCACCATGTGCCGCAACGTTTCCAGCGACGTACCCTGCGGCAGCGAATGATCATCGCCGGCCTTGGCCACATTCGGGCACGCATTCAGTACCTGCTCGCGAAAACAGTGGCCTTCACCCAGCAGCAGGATGCGCTCCTTCTCCAGCTGCTTGCGCGTGATTTTTTCCTGCGCCGCCAGCGGATGGCCGGCGGGAATCAGCACTTCAAACGGCTCGTCATACAGATCGTGGATTTCCACATCCGGCTCCTCAAACGGCAGCGAAATGATGATGACATCCAGCTCGCCGTTGCGCAGTTTCTGCCGCAGCACGCCGGTATAGTTTTCTTCCAGAATCAGCGGCATGTCAGGCGCGACAGGTTTGATATTGCGGATCAGATGGGGAAACAGATACGGCCCCACGGTGAAAATCGCGCCGATGCGCAGCGGCAGATTGAGCTGGCCTTTGCCTTCGGCGGCCAGCACTTTCACCATCTCGGCTTCCTCCAGCACCCTGCGCGCCTGCGCCACAATGCGCTCACCGGCCAGCGTCAGGCGCACATCGGAACGGTTGCGCTCGAAAATCACCACATCCAGTTCATCTTCCAGTTTCTTGATCGCCACACTGAGCGTGGGCTGACTGACAAAACAGCGCTCCGCCGCTTTGCGGAAGTGCCGTTCCTGGGCGAGGGTAACGATGTATTTCAGTTCGGTCAGGGTCATGGACAAGCGCTCGCAAACAAGGAAGGTTGCCAGAGTGGCAGGCTGGCCATACGATAGCACATGACGATTGAATGTAAACGGTGGGGAAAGTTTTGGCTATTGAACGGCGCTATGTCCTTCGTACCAACAGGCGCCAGTTACCACAACCCGGAGATAACATGAAACTCATATTGTTACTGATCACTGCACTGGGACTCACTGGCTGCCTGGGCATGCCAGACAAGGTTAAGCCCGTCGATGCATTTGAACTGAATCGCTATCTGGGCAAATGGTATGAAGTCGCAAGACTGGATCACTCTTTTGAACGCGGGCTTGATAATGTTTCCGCAGAATATGCGCTGCGGGATGACGGCGGCGTTTCGGTAGTCAACCGGGGCTACTCTTCCCAAAGTGGCAAATGGAAAGAGGCCAATGGCAAAGCCTATTTTGTCGAGGGCAGCGATACAGGCTATCTCAAAGTCTCATTTTTTGGCCCGTTTTACGGGTCTTACGTCATCTTTGAACTGGACAGGGCAAATTACGAATATGCGTTTGTTTCGGGCCCCGACACATCCTATCTGTGGCTGCTGGCGCGCAGCCCCAACGTGCCAAAGCAGGTCATCGACAAATTCATAACGCGCGCCCGCGAACTTGGTTTTGCAACTGAAAATCTGATATTCCCGAAGCACTCATCACCCGACAGACCGGACGCAGATGACCCACTGCAGTAACTGAGCACACGCCACAAAAAAGGAATTCATCATGCAAGGAAGCGTCAGTGGCAGCCCCCGGATTATTCTGCGTCTGGATTTCCCACATCGGTTTTGACCGGGCGCTGGGCTTCGGCCTGAAATATGCGGCGGGTTTTGGCCATACGCATCTGGGATTGATTGGCAAAAACAAGGCCGCCACCTGATCCCCCCGGGCCTCCACACGGCCTCACAGGCCTTCTCACGCACCGGAAGGCCTTCCCACGCCACCTCCGGGCTCTCCCACGGCCCCGACCGGCTTCCCACGCAACCCGAGGCCCTTCCCACGGTGCCAGCCCCCTTTCCTACGGCACCCGCACCTCTTTCCACGGCACCCGCACTCCTTCCCACGCAGTTCGACAGCCTTCCCACGGTCCCCAACCCCTTTCCCACGGGCCGTCCGCCCCTTCCCACGCCCAATCACCCCTTGCCAACGCCCGTCCGCTTGCATACAACAGTCCCCCACCCCACTTGCACAGGACACCCCCAACCATGGCCACCGTTTTACTGGCCGGCTGCGGCAGCATCGGCGCCGCGCTGGGTCTGCGACTTCAAGCTGCCGGCCACTCCGTTATCGGCCTGCGCCGCTCCGCCGTGGCCATGCCTTTTCCGGTGATCCAAGCGGATTTCACCCGGCCGCTCGACCCCGTGATTTTTCCGCAGCCCATTCATTACGTGGTGCATACCGCCACGCCGGCCGAGCGCAGCGACGCGGGCTATGAGAAAGCCTATCCCGGCAGCGTGAAGAACCTGCTGAATGCGCTGCGCGGCCAACCACTGCAACGCTTTTTCTTCGTCTCCAGCACGGCAGTGTATGCACAGGATGCCGGCGAGTGGGTGGATGAAGCCAGCATCACCGCGCCGCTGAATTTCAACGGCACGCGCATGCTGGAGGCGGAACAGTTGCTGCTGCACAGCGGTGTGCCGGCCACCTGCGTGCGCTTCGGCGGCATTTACGGGCAGGGCCGCAATTTTCTGCTGCGTCGTGTGCAGAATGGCGCCGAGGTGCAGAGCGATCCGCCGAATTACACCAACCGCATCCATCAGGACGACTGCGTGGGCCTGCTGCAATTCCTGCTGGAAAAAAATGAAGCCGGCGCCGCGCTGGAATCCGTTTATCTGGGCGTGGACGACGATCCCGCCAGCGAGGAAACCGTGTGTGACTGGCTGGCACAGCAGTTGGGCGCGCCGGCGCCGGTGCGCAAAAGCGTGCCCGGCGCCGCGCAGAACAAACGCTGCTCCAACGCCCGCATCCGCCAGCTGGGTTATGAATTCCGTTATCCGGATTTTCGCAGTGGTTATGCCGCCGTGCTGGCAAATCAATGAGCTAGCGATCCGTCCTGCATTCCGGCGCCGCCGCATTGACGGCAACCACCAAAAGCCTGTCAGTTTCCGCAATTGTGGCGCCCCGGCGCCGGCCCTACCCTGCAGGCCAGCATTCATCCGGCCTGCAGGAGTACCCCATGACCGCCTACCGCGAACTGGCCCCCGAAACCAATATCGACGAATTCCGCAAGGTGGTGGAAAGCCGCCGCTCGGTGCGCCGTTTCACCGACGAAGAAGTACCGCTGGCGGTGATCGACGACTGCCTCGACCTGGCCATGCTGGCGCCCAATTCCAGCAACATGCAGCCGTGGGAATTCTATGTGGTGCGCGATCCGGAACTGAAAAAGAAACTGGCTTACGCGTGCCTGAACCAGAACGCCGCGAAGACCGCCAACGTGCTGATTCCGATCATTGCCCGCACCACTACCTGGCGTGAAAACGCGGCGCGCAATATCGAATACTGGCCCGAAGACACCATGCCGAAGATCGTCAAAACCTATTATTCGAAAGTGGCGCCGGTGCATTACAACGCCGGTCCGCTGGGCCTGCTCGGTCTGGCCAAGAAAGCCGCCGGTCTGGTGGCGGGCATCAAGCGTCCGGTGCCGCGCGGCCCCTACAGCATTGCCGAAATGCAGGCCTGGGCGGTGAAATCCACCGCACTGGCAGCAGAAAACATGATGCTGGCGTTTCGCGCCCACGGTTACGACACCTGCCCCATGGAAGGCTTCGATGATCACCGCGCCCGCAAGCTGCTGAACCTGCCGTCGGATGCCATCATCACCATGATTCTGGGCGTGGGCCGCCGTGCCGAAGACGGCATCTATCACCGCCGCTACCGCTTCCCGCGCGAGGATTTCGTGCACTATCTGTAAAACCCGGCGGGCCTTGCCGCGCGCGGGGTTTGCCCCCATACTCCCGCGCGTTTCCGATGTCGGCACAGGGGTGGCCCATGAACAACAACGAACTGCTGCGCAGCCTGCGCAAACTGCTGGCCGCCAATGAGACCGGCATGGCAGAAATCTTTGCCCATGCCGGCATCAGCCTCACTCCCGAGCAGGCCCACGCCCTGCTGCGCCACGACAACGAGGACGGCTTTCAGGCCTGTTCCGACCTGCAGCTGGCCCACTTCATCGAAGGCCTGATCATCAGCCGGCGTGGCCCGAAGCAGGGCGCCGATCCCGCGCCCGTCTCCGCCCTCGACAACAACCAGATCCTGAAAAAACTGCGCGTCGCCTTTGAGCTGCAGGACGCGGACATGCATGCCATTTTTGTCTCGGCCGGACACGAACTGTCCAAGCAGGAACTCAGCGCCCTGTTCCGCAAGCCCGGCCACAAGAATTTCCAGCCCTGTTCCGATCAGCTTTTGCGCGGATTTATCAAGGGTTTAACCACCCGCGCACGACCACGCTGAATGGTCGCTGACGAGCGACAGGTTCGTGCTACAATGCCTCCGCTTTTTTTGTAGTACATCCGGCACCGCCGTTCAGCATTTCACCTGTTTATGACCACCGACGATCTCATATCCGTTCCGGGCTATACCGTGCACCGCCTGCTGGGCAAGGGCGGGATGGCGGCCGTGTATCTGGCCACCCAGAACTCGCTGGACCGGGAAGTCGCCATCAAGGTACTGCTGAATCCGTCTGACGAGCAGTTCAACCAGCGCTTCGTCAGCGAAGCCCGCATCATCGCCACCCTCAATCACCCCCGCGTCATCACCGTGTACGACGTGGCGCAGCTGGAAGACGGCCGCCACTACATCGCCATGGAATACCTGAGCGGCGGTGATCTGGCCCGCCTGAAAGGCCAGATGCTGGGGCCGATCTACGCGCTGGAACTGATCCGGCAGATCGCCGAGGGCCTGAGCGTGGTACACCGCAAGGGCATCATCCACCGCGACATCAAGCCGGCCAACATCCTGTTCCGCGACGACGGCACCGTGGTACTCACCGATTTCGGCATCGCCAAGGACATGACCGGCGACTGCGACCTGACCCAGGCCGGCATGTCCGTGGGCAGCCCGTCCTATTCCAGCCCGGAACAGTCACACTGCCAGCCGCTCGACCAGCGCACCGACATCTACAGCCTGGGCGTGATCCTGCTGGAACTGCTGCTGGGGCATAACCCCTATCGCGGCGCCAACTACACCGAAACCGTGCTCAGTCACGCCCAGATGCCGGTGCCGGAACTGCCCGCGCCGCTGCGCCAGTACCAGAACCTGATCAACCGCATGCTGGCAAAAAATCCCGCCGACCGTTTCGCCTCGGCGGACGAACTGCTCACCGTGCTGACCGACATGGTGCACGGCCAGGCCAATCCGTCCGACCTGTCGATCACGCGCCAGCATTTCGCCCCGTCACGTCCGGCCGAGCCCGAGCATTCCACCCGCAAGATCTGGATTGCCGTGCTGCTGGCGATCATGCTGGCCGGCGTCAGCGGCGGCATTTTCTATTTCACCTATGAAACCGAAGCAGAGAAGCGCGTGAACTATCTGCTGGCGCGCGCCGAACAGCGTCTGCAGGAAGAAAAATTCACCGAGCCGGAATTCGACAACGCGCGTTATTTTTTCAATGAAGTGCTGACGCTGGAGCCGCAGAACACCGAAGCGCTGGAAGGGCTGGAACGGATTCGCCAGCTGCAGCTCACCAAACTGCTGAAGCTGGGGTCGGAGCGTTTTGAACAGCAGCGCCTGACGCGACCCCTGCGCGACAACGCCTATTTCTACTATCAGCAGGCCCTGCTGCTGGACCCGGAAAACATCGTCGCCAAGGAAGGGCTGGAGCGCATCACGGTGGAATACATCGCGCTGGCGCAGGATTCCTTTGCCAAGCACGAATATGGCAACGGCCTGAATTTCGTCAATCAGGGTCTGGAAGTCGATCCCGGCAACGCCACGCTGCTGGAACTGAAAAACCGCTATCGCGCGCAGTCCAATGCGATCCAGCGTTTCTTCAACCGCGTCTTCAACTGACGCGCACGCTCAATAGAAATAGCGCGCCATCAGCCGCGCCAGTTCCTCCACGATTTCCTCATCGCGGTAGTAGGGCACCGGTTCCAGCAGATGCCGGGTCAGCACCGCATTACAGGCGTTGAAGCCGATATAGATCGCCCGCTCCAGATCCGGCACGCTGAGCTTGTCGCGCTGGCGCAGCAGAAAACGGCGCATGGCTTCCATCAGGCGATGCTCCAGCTCGCGCCCCGCCGGCAGCGCAATGAACATGTTCTGGTTACGCATCAGTTCCGCCAGAAAGCCACCGTTGGCCCGGAACTGTTCCACCGCCAGTCGCGCCCACAATCGCGTCGAATCCTCCACACTCACATCGCCCAGCGCATCCAGCAGGTCATTGGCGGCCCGCGTCACCGTGCGGAAATAGGATTCCACCACCGCGCCCAGCAGTGCTTCCTTGTTGGGAAAATACTGGTACAGCGACGCGATGTTGACGGCGGCCCGCTCGGCCACCTTGTTGGTAGTGACGCCATCCACCCCGCGCTCGATCACCAGCGCGCGGGTCGCTTCGATGATGCGTTCCACCGTGCGCTGGGCGCGGGGCTGCGTGGGTTGTTTCGGCTGCTTCGGCTGCTTGGACTGTTGCGGCATCCGCTGGCCGCTGGTCCGCCGGGCGCCCCTCTTGCCCTCCGTGCCAGCCGGTTTCCCCTGGCCTTTACCTGCCTTCTTTGCCGCTGCCACTGCCCGCTCCCGCAAAACCAAGTTTAATGTAAGTAACTACTTGTATTATGGTGGATGCCTCTGCATTCGCAACCGCCTTCTGAGCACCGGAGTAGTCCCATGAGCGTCAATCCCGTCTGGCAGGAAAAGTATTCCGACCTGCACATGAACCGCCTGCGCCACACCTGCGACCCCATTGCCGACAACGTGGCCGCGCTGATCGACCGCCAGCGCCCCTCCGCCATGATCGACGAAGTGTACGCCCGCGCCAAAACCGAAGGCGGCCCGTTCCAGGCCTATGTCGACCACGCCCACAGCGTGCCGCGCTGGGTGGACTGGGACCGCATCGAACACGCCCGCCGGGTCAGCCTGGCCTTCGCCAACGTGCGCGCCACCTCGCTGCTGGTGAGCAGCCTGGTGGAAGGCTATTCCCTCAGCAAGGCCGCCCACGTGCTGATCGCCACCGGCCGCCTGCATCAGGACGTGCTGAAACGCATCTATGAAACCTCGCAGATGAGCCACAACATGAACGTGCCCGGCGGCCTCAAGCCCGGCGCCGCCGGCCATCGCACCATCATGGAAGTGCGCCTGCTGCACGCCATGGTGCGCAAGTATCTGCGCGGTCGCGGCTGGGACGTGGCGCTGTACGACGAGCCCATCAACCAGGAAGACATGGCCTTCACCATCATCGAGTTCGACTATCTGGCACAGCGCGGCATGCAGCGCATGGGCGCAGAACTGAAGAAGGATGATCAGGATGCGCTGCATCACCTGTGGCGCTACGGCGCCTACCTGAACGGCGTCGACGAGTACCTGATCACCGAATCGCTGGAAGAGGAAATCTACCTGTACGAACGCATCCGCGACCGTCAGCGCAATCCCAACGAGGAAAGCCGCCAGCTGGCCCATGCCGTGATCACCGCGCTGGCGGGCCAGCCGCCGTTCAACCTGCCGGCGGAACTGCTGTATGAACTGAGCCGGCTGTGTCTGGGCGAAGAACTGGCGGACGCCTACCAGCTGCCACAACACAAAATGTGGAAGCAGGCGCTGAAGCTGTACCGCGCCGCCAACAGGGCCGCCACGCTGGCGCACTACCACGTGCCCGGCGTGGACAAACTCAGTGAGAAACTGAACTTCCGTCTGCTGCAGAAAGCAATCCAGGACAATCTGGACCCGAATCCGGAAAAGCGCGCGTTCCGGCACATTGCCTGAGCGCGCTTTTCCGCCTGGCACACGGCGCTACGGGTACACGGCGCGAGATGTGGCAGCGTCCAGATGGCGCGCCAGCAGTTGCGCCAGTTCCGCCGCTGTCGATTGCAGATAGAAATGACCATGCCCCAGCGTGTGGAAAACCACGGGGTGACGGGAATACTGCTGCCACTGCTGCAGATCGACATTCCGCAGCAGTGGATCGTCCGCGCCATTCACTACCAGCAGGCGCAGATCCAGTGCCTGCGATGGTGGCATCACATCACCCACCGCTTCATACAGGCGGTAATCGGCGCGGATTTTCTGCAGATACAGTTCGGTGAATTCCGGATCGGCCAGTGCTTCTGCCGGGATGCCGCCGAAGCTGCGCAACTGTTGCAGCAGGTCTGCCGTACTGGCATCAGCCAGCCGTCGCACCAGCGGCAGACAGGGCGGCTTGTTGCCCGACACCATCAACACGGGCGGCAGCGGCAATCCCTGCTGCAGGCGCTGAAAAATACTCAGCACCGCCAGATCCGATCCCATGCTGTGACCGAAAAACACCGGGTTGTGCAATTGCAGCGCGTCGATTTCGTCCGCCACCGCACGCACCACCGTCAGCGGATCGGCGCAGAACGGCTCGGCAAACCGGCTTTCCCGCCCCGGCAGCTGCACCGCCCAGGCCTGGATGTGCGCCGGCAACTGCAGGGCCAGCTCGCGGTAGGCCGACGCACCGCCACCACCAAACGGAAACAGGATCAGGTTGAATGCAGCGGCGGGGCGTACCTGAAAACAGGTGAGCCATTTGCGGGGAGAAATCTTCATGCAGATACATCCTTGTGCAGATCATGACGGAACAGAGTCGCAGTGCGCCGGCAGAATATCAGGAAGGTCCGTGCGACCACCATGGCCGGTTCCTCCAAGGCCATCCTCCGGCATGCAACGAATGGGTCACTTGTGACAGAAACCGGCCACCGGAGACCCGCGCCCAGGCCAGACCCACAATCTGTCGCTTCGGGCACTGGCAACCCTCAATACAGCGCAATAACATGGGCCGATTGGCAGGTTTGTACGTTTTATTACCGGGAATAATCGGGTGCCCGTCCGCACTGGCCGGCCCCGTTACAGAGAGGAAATGCCCCATGACCACGACAACAAAAACCACCTTCTGCCGCGTGTGTGAACCCTCCTGCAGCCTGATCGCCGAGATCGACAACGGCCGCGCCACCCGCCTGCTGCCCGACCGCGAACATCCCGTCACCCGCGGATTCGCCTGTCACAAGGGCCTGAATTTCATCGACATCCATCATGATCCGGATCGGCTCAACCAGCCGCTGAAACGGGTATCCGCGCGCACGGAAACCGGCCGCTTTGAAACCCTCACCTGGGACACTGCGATCAGCGAAGTTGCCACCCGTCTGCAAGACCTGCAGCAAAAGTACGGCCCCGGCGCCATTGCCGGCTACATCGGCAACCCCACCGCGTTCAATGCGCTGGGCACGCAGGCGCTGGAAAACTTTTTCACGTCGCTGGGCTGCTTCCGCATCTTCACTTCCGGCACGCAGGACTGTTCCAACAAATTCGCCGGCAGCGAAGCGGTTTTCGGCAGCAGCACGCTGCACCCGGTGCCCGATCTCGAGCGCACCCATTACGCGCTGATCTTCGGCGAGAATCCCAAGGTGTCGCACATGAGTTTCGTGTCGATGGCCAACCCGATGGAAAAATTTCGCAGCGCCCGCAAGCGCGGCGCCACCATCAAGTTCATCAATCCGCGTCGCATTGAATCCATTTCCGCCGCCACCGGCGACTGGGTGGCAATCAAGCCCGACACCGATCTTTACCTGATGGCAGCGCTGCTGCATGAACTGGATGCGGCGCAACTGTTCAACGAAAAAATCATTGCCGAACACGGCGAACACATCGATGGCCTGCGCGCGTTCATCAAACCCTATTCCGCCGACGCGGTCGCCGGCGTCACCGGCATTCCTGCTGCAGAAATAAAACAGATGGCGCTGGATTTTGGGCGCGCGCCCTCTGCCTGCGTGCACATGTCCACCGGCGTCAACATGGGACGCCAGGGCACGCTGTGCTACTGGCTGCTGCACATGCTGGCGTTCGTCACCGGCAATCTGGATCGCGCCGGCGGCAATCTGTATTCCCTCGGTTTCTATCCCGCCGCCAAGGCCGGCCGCCTGAAATCGCCGCAGATTTTTTTCAACAGCGAATTCGGCGAACTGCGCCTGATTCGCGGCGCACTGCCCGGCAATCTGCTGCCGGACATGATCACCACGCCGAACAATCCGGTAAAGGCGCTGGTGGTGCTGGCGGGCAATCCGCTGCTGTCGGTGGGCGGCGAGTCGCGCATGCGCGAAGCGTTTTCCCAGCTGGAACTGATCATCGTGCTCGATCTGTTCCGCAACGCCACCGGTGAAATGGCCGACTACCTGCTGCCCTGCACCGACATGCTGGAACGCAGCGATCTGAACATCTGCGGTCTGGGCATGCAGCAGCAACCGTTCGTGCAGTTCACCGACGCGGTGGTGCCGGCGCAGTTCGAACGCAGGGAGGAATGGTGGATTCTGAATAAGGTGCAGCAGGCGCTGGGGCTGCCGTCGCTGTTCGATCAGGGCGGCGAGGGCGCGCTGTATGAGCGCATGAACCGCATGCTGCGTTACGCCGATCTCAGTGTGGAAACGCTGCGCACCGCACCGCATCACACTGCCGTGCTGCCGCCGATTCCGCTGGGCCGTTTCTATTCCGACTGGGTGCAGACCGAATCGAAAAAAGTGGATTGCTGTCCGCCGCTGTTCGCCGAGGCCATCGCCCGGGCGCACGAAATTTTTGCCGAGCTGCAGAATGAAAACGTGCAGCAGCTGAAACTGATCAGCCTGCGCACCAACTACATGCACAACAGCTGGTTCCAGAATCTGACGGTGCTGAAACGTCCGGGCCAGCAGTTCAATCCGCTGCACATCTCGCCGCAGGACGCGCAGCAGCACAACCTGCAGGAAGATCAGACTGTCAGCGTGCGCAGCCCGTGGGGTGAAATTACCGCGCGCGTGAAACTGGATGACTCGCTGCGCCCCGGCACCGTGGCCATGACGCACGGCTGGGGCAATCAGCGCACACCGGGACTGTCGGTGGCACACCGCTATCCCGGCACCAACGTGAATGAGCTGCTGCCCACCGGACCGGGCAGTTACGAGAAGCTGAGCAACCAGGCGTTCATGACCGGCATTCCGGTGCAGGTGACGCCCGGCGGCGCAACCGAACGCGCCGCATCGTAACGCATCACCTGCGCGCCTGCAGAAAGAGGTAAAACCCGCGCTGGCGTTTTACCTCTTTCCCGGTTGTGCTGCCGGCGCAGCAGCGCGCGACCTCAGTTCAGCGGCAGATTGTTCTTCAGGCGACGGCGGAAATCCCACAGCAGCGCATTGGTGGGCAGCTGGCGTACGGCGCGCGGCAGGCGCTTGTTGACGCCACCCAGCAGACGCACCATGCGGCGGAAATCGCGCTCATTTTTTTCCGTCCACTCGATGTGCATCTGCGCGCGGATTTTCGGATGCAGGAAACCACCCGTCATCAGCCGGGCAAACCGGCCCATCGGCACACTCACCGCCGGCCCCATGAAACTCAGATCCATCAGCTGGGTCAGCCATTTGCGTACGGTGTCATCCATCTGCATCCTGTCCAGCTGCGCATCCCAGTACTGCCAGAACGCGTCGATGTCCTTGGGCCACATGTCCGGACGCACCTGCAATGTGGTGCCCAGCGGTCTGGCGTACTCGTAGAACTCCTCCAGCTGCGCCCGCGTCATCGGACCACGGAATTTCTCGTACACATCCAGGTGGCCCCAGAACAGGCACGCCGCCACCCACATCTGCAGCTCCGGGTCCAGCGCGCGGTACTGCACCGGCGACGTCTCGGTGGACGTTACCTGGGCGTGGGCGCGGCTGATGGACTTGCGGTAGGCCAGTTTTTCCTCGGTAGTGCCATGCAGGGCCACCGCCAGATAGGTCAGGGTGGTGCGGGTGCGCTTGAACGGATGATGCAGCAGGGAACCGGACGTCACCCGGCTTTCGATCACGCCATAACCCACCCCCGGGTGCGCCAGCTGCATGATGGTGTTGGCCACGCCAGCCAGCAGTCCGATGCTGTCCAGGCAGCCGGGAATGGCATCATCCAGTTCCCTGGAAGTGTGGTGCTCCCACTGGGTCTGGATGGGAGCGGTTTTGGCGTTGGCCGCAATCTCTACGGCATGGGGGGCGGGCGTCGTCATCTGCAATACCTTCTTTTAATGCGATTGTTTTACGAAAGAGGTACAGCATCATAAACTGAGCAAATATTCAGAAAAACTCGGATATCAAAAACGCCCGGAGCAGGCTTGTGAGAAACATGCAACCAATTGATATAAAACAGAAAAAGCAGCCAAAGCAGGCGCGCGCGCAAGCCACGGTACAGGCGATTATTCAGGCAGCTGCTCAGATTTTGATACAGGATGGACTGGGGGGCCTGACCACCAATGCGGTGGCGGAACGGGCGGGGGTCAGTATCGGGTCGGTGTATGAATACTTTCCCGGCAAGGAGGCCATCGTGGCGGCAGTGGCCACCCAGGCCGTGGCCTCCAGCCTGCAGGAGATCGAGGCGGCGCTACACCGGGCAGACAACCCGAACCTGCGGGTAGCCATGCGCCAGTTCGTGCAGAGCCTGTACGAGATGACCTGCGAGCGGCGGGAACTGCTGCAGGTGCTGCTGTTCCAGGTGCCCTTCATTCATGAGATTCCCGCCATGCAGGCCCTGCGGGCGGAGCTGTTCCGGCTGATTTTCCGGGGCGCCGGCATGACCCGGCTCGAACACCCCGTCAATCCGTCACCGGAGACCCTGTACCTGATTGGCAGCATGACCGCCGCCGCCCTGCTGCAGCTGGCGTTGATGCCGCCGCCGGGGCTGAGTGTGGCGATCATTCTGGACGAAGTGGCAACGAAGGTGGTGGACTGGCTGATGGCCAGCCCCCGGTAAACCAGCGCTTTTCAGCCCGCCTGGGCGTGACGCGGCGGCTCGCAAAGCGCGTGCAGTTCCGCCATCAGGCCGGCACAGTCGCTGTCGCGGGCGATCTGCTTCTGTTCCGTCAGCACGTCCTGCAGGATCTGGTGATTGGTGAGCGGATTGGCCAGCACCACGCGGAAAACAATCGTGCGGCAGCGGTCGTATTCTTCCGGCATCAGGGTGGTACGCGACACAAACGACTTGCCGCGCGCCCGCTGGGTTTTCTGGATGCGACGGGTCAGGCGGTTCATCACTTCCTGAATGGCTTCCACTTCCGTCTTGCTCGCCACCGCCAGTTTGGCGCGCACGAATTCCGGCAGATAGCGGTAGGTGAGAATGTTCAGTTCCGGCTCGGTGATCAGTTCGAATTCCCGGTCCGCCTTGATCATGTCGGCAAACAGCCGCGCCTTTTCGATGCCCTGATCCATCAGGATTTCATAGCCGTCGCGGCCGATGATTTTCAGCCCCGACTGCACCAGCATCGCCATGCCGGGACGGGAACCTTCCAGCGTGTAGCTGCCCAGGTCCTTGGAGCCCTTGCGGATGATGTAGTCGGCGTGATGCTCGATGGCCGACACCAGGGTGGGATCGCGGAACAGCACCATGCCGGCGCCCATCGGCACGTACATCTGCTTGTGGGCGTCGATGGTGACGGAATCGGCGCGCTCGACACCTTTCAGAATATGCCGGTATTTTTTCGAGAACAGGGTGGGACCACCCCAGGCCGCGTCCACATGGAAATGCACGCCAATTTCCTGCGCAATGTCGGCCATTTCATCCAGCCGGTCGACACTGCCAGTCTCGGACGTGCCGGCGACGCCGACGATGGCAAAAATCGCCACGTTCTCGCCCTGCAGACGCTTGATCTGCTCTTTCAGTTCGGGAATGCGGGCCTTGTTTTTATTGTCGGTCTTGATCGTCACCATGAAGTCACGACCGATTCCGAGCACATCAGCGGCCTTGCCCAGCGAATAGTGACCGCGCTCGGACACCAGCACCGCTGCACCGTTGTAGCCGTAATGCTTCAGCGCGCCGTGAATGCCTTCGCGCTGGATGCCGCGGAATTTGTCCGTGACGCCGAATTTCTGGTTGCGCGCCACCCACAGCGCGGTCATGTTGGCGATGGTGCCGCCGGAACAGAAGGAACCGAGCGAATGACCGGGCTTGTGCATCCAGCGCGTGTAAAAGGCGTCGTCCTGTTCGTAAATAAGACGGTGGATCATGCCCAGCACCTGCCGCTCCATGGGCGTGAAGGCCTTGGAGGTTTCGATTTTCACGAGGTTCTGGTTCAGCGCCATCATGATGCGCGACAGCGGCAGCATGAAGTAGGGCAGCGCGGAGGTCATGTGACCGATGAAGCTGGGCGACGCGGTGTGCACCGACTGCGCCACCACCTTTTCCATCAGGAAATCGGCCTGATCGGAGACGAAAATGGGTTTTTGCGGAATGCGGGAATCGAGAAAATCCTGCTCCAGATCCGCCAGATCCTTCTCGACGGCAACGATGTGTTCAGACAGAAAGCCCGCCAGGTTCTGCGACAGCTTCTGGTCGATTTTTCCCAGCGTGGAATCCGGCGCTTCCGGTACCGTGAAGATACGGTACATGGCGTCCATGCTGGCTTCGGCATATCGTGGCTTGTCTGTCATAGTGCGGACCTTTTGCTAAGGCTACTTCCACCCATCACGAACCCTGTTGCCAGAGACCGGGCATTCCGGGGAGGGCGACAATTTAACCATAAAGTCACAGTTCCCGATACACCCCCCGCCAGCGACCCGCCTGCCAGGCATAACCTTATGATTTCAAAAAAGTTATGCCTTCTTTAATCAGGATCTGGCAAGCTATGCCCTGACACTGCAAAGGGATATCGTCCGATCACCCTTCACGTCTGAATCGTAGCAACTTTTGACCCTGCCCGCGCCCACTATCGCGCTGTCGGCGCTAAACTGTTGTCAATCAAACCATTTCTGAGGATGCTCCCATGAATGCACTGCTCCGTCCGCTGCTGATCGGCCTGCTGCTGGCATTGCCGGCCCTGACCCAGGCCCGGGTGGAACCCCGCGAGGGCGAGGAAGCCATCGTGCCTGAACCCAAAATCACCATCGTGGAGAAGCAGGATGAAGTGCTGCAGATCCACCAGATCAATGGCCGCATCTACGGCATTCACGTGATTCCGAAAACCGGCAAGCCCTACAACCTGATCGATCCCAACGGCGCCGGCAAATTCATCGTTGATGCCGCCGACCGCATACTGGTGCCCGAGTGGGTGCTGGTGAAATTCTGACGCACGCTGCCTGAGCCGGCATGGCCGTCTACACACCGCTCAGTGAAGCGGAAGCCAGCGCCTTCCTGCATCAGTTTGGACTGGTGAAACTGCTGCGCCTGCGGGGCACTGAAGCCGGCATCGAAAACACCAATTATTTTGTCGATGCAGAAGATGCGCAGGGTCACCCGCATGCGCTGGTGCTGACGCTGTTTGAGCGCGGCGCGGAAGGGCTGCCCTATTTCGTGGCGCTGACCACGTATCTGGCCGCGCAGGGTTTGCCGGTACCGTCGCCCTGGCGCGACCGGCAGCAGCAGGCGATGCACACACTGAAGGAAAAGCCGGCGCTGCTGGTGCCGCGTTTTTCCGGCACACATCCGGTCACACCGAATGCGGAGCAATGCCGCGTGATCGGTGACGCGCTGGCGCGCATGCATGTGGCTTCCAGTGGATTTTCACACCAGCGCGACAATGATCGCGGGGCGCAGTGGCGGCAGCAGGTGGCGCAGAAAGTCGCGCCGCTGTTGCCGGCAGACCAGCGCGATCTTCTGCAGCAACAGGTGCAGAACTGGCAGCAGGATCGGCCGGTGCTGGCACAACTGCCCACCGGCATCACCCACGGCGACCTGTTTCATGACAACGCCTTATTCGACGGCAACCGTCTGACCGGCATCATTGATTTCTACAACGCCTGCACCGATCTGTTCCTCTATGATCTGGCAGTACTGGTGAATGACTGGTGCAGCAAACCGGATTGCACGCTGGATGAAAGCCGCGTGCAGGCGGTGCTGGCAGGCTATGAATCAGTGCGGGTGCTGACGCTGGCAGAAAAAAAATACTGGAAAAAAATGCTGGCATATGCGGCGCTGCGTTTCTGGCTGTCGCGGCTGGAAAACTGGTATTTCCCGGCCGCGAATTCCACCGTGAAACAGAAAGATCCGGAACCGATGCGGCAATTGCTGTTGCACCGCATCAGCTGAGCCGGCTTACCTCACAATGCGAGTTCCATCTTGCGGCAGCCCGGCACCTTTGGATCATTGCCGGAAAACTGTTTTTCCTTTTTCACTTCCAGTCCCAGCCGGGTGTACAGCGCCTGTCCGCGCGGATTATTGGTAGCCACATCGAGGCCGAAAATGCGGTAGCCCTGGCGCCGGGCTTCATCGATCTTGTGACTGATCATGGCTGAGCCAATGCCCTGGCTGCGCAGCGCCGGATCGACGCCGAAATTCGCCAGATACAGTTCGCCTTCCTTCGGTGGCTTCATGGTGCTGCCGGTGTGCCGCGCGCGCCACAGCACCGGCAGCGCGCCGAGCACGCCAAAAAAGCCGAAGAAATTCTTGCCGGAACCCGCCAGCATTTTGTCGTAAACGGATTTGTCATAGAAACAGCCGGTGCCCACCACGCGGCCGTCTTTCACTGCCACGGTAACGCCGCGATAGCCGCAGAAGCCGATGCCGGTATTGAATTCGTGGCGAATGAAATCGACCGCGCCGGTTTTGCGGGTCTTGTAGAGAAAGTCGTAGATTTCCGGACCGGCGCTGTACATGAGTTCGACGATCGGACCGCGGTCGTCGGGGCGGGCAGGTCTTATTTCCAGATCCATGGCATGACATCCTGTGCATTGACGTTGGCAAAACAGCAAGGCGCAACAATGTGACATGAAGCGGGTGGCCGCGCAATTCGGCGGCGGGGAAAAACTTTCTGCCCACACCTCGCGGGTAAGGTGTGGGCAGAAAGGTCGGCGGGGATTTTTTCAGTCGCCTGATGCGTCAGGACACCAGCAGCGGCTGGCCGTAGATCAGCTGGTTGGTCCAGCGGGTCACCCGGCCCGCCGGCTCGCCGGCAATGCGGCGCTGCGCTTCGATATACGGCGGCATGTATTTGATGGCGTCCGGCGCAATGCGGAAGAAATTGCGGGCCAGCTTGACGTCGAAATCGAAACTGGCGCGGGTCTTGGCGGTGACTTCGGGAAAACCGAATTCGGCACGCAGACGTTCCGGCAGCAGCACGGCGGTATGGATCTTGTGACGGTTCAGCACCGGCATCAGCCAGGCGCGCATGCTGAAGATGTATTCCACCAGCTGGCGGCCCACATCGCCCACCACCAGGGTGTCGGAGTTCACCATGTTGTTGTAGTAGGTCATGAAATCTTCCCAGGTCGGCGGCAGTGCCGATTCCGGAATGCCGAACAGGTAGGCAAACAGTTTGGACTCTTCGTAATACTGGTCGCGTTCGGCCTTGCTGAGCGGCGTGTGGAACAGTTCATACACGCGCAGGCCGGTAATCCAGAGGGTGGCGTGCACCCACAGCATGGCGTCAATCTGGTTGGCGAAATAGGCGCTGCCTTTCTTGGTGCGGCCGGCGGTTTCGGTATTCTGGCCCGTGATCTTGGCGTGGATGTTGTGCACGCGCACTGCGGATTCCAGCACCTGGTCCAGACTGCCGAAAATCATCGAATGGACGTTGAGGAAGGTGCGCTGCAGACGGCCGAACGGATCGGTCTGGGTCTGCGAGTGCTGGTCGATGGCCTGCGACACCCAGGGATGCGCCAGCTGCAACAGGTTGGCGGCGCCGGCGCCCATCATGATGCTGACATGACGGTTGACCTTCCAGGACATGGAGTTGGGACCGTACAGACCCTCGCGCGGATTCATGATCCGCTGGGTCATGACCTCCAGCTGTGCTTTCAGGTCGTCCTTGGTGATGGCGCCGTGCTGGCCGGCAGTGGCGTTCTGGTAATCGGGTTTGCTGGTGGTGTCGGTCATGGCGGTACTCCTGCCCCAAAGTGGTCCGGGCAGTTTCATGCAGGTGCACGCCGTGGAACAATGACACACATCAATACAAGCGTCTCGAGCAGAACCCGCCGGTCAGAACTGCCAGGCCAGGCTGCCGCCGATTTCCTCTTCAGGATAGCCGTCTGCGTTCCGGTAATCGGTGACGGACAGGCGCGCCCGCCAGTGTTCGCCCAGCGCCAGCTCACCGTAGCCGGTCAGGTAGTCCAGGTCGCCCACCAGCTCGGTCACTGCCTGCTGGTAGTGATATTCGATTCCCAGGATGAAGGGTTCGAACAGCCGCCAGCCGGTGTCGAGAGCGGCATAGCCGTAGTCCTGCAGATCCAGCCCGCTGTCATCGGACTGGACCCAGTCATAACCCAGGGTCAGCAGCAGGTGCAGGCGCTCACCCTGCAGCAGCAGCGAGGTTTCGGCAAAGACATCGCGGGTGCCACTGCCCAGTCCCTCATCCACATCGCCGTTATCGAACTTGTAACCCAGCCCCACACTGGTGGAGGCGTGTTCGGACAGCGGTGGCAGAAAATAGCTGGCAAACAGTTCGATGTCGCCCATGCCTTCAACTGAGTGATCCAGCGTGCTGGTTTCGACACCGGCGGTCTGGCTGCAGTACTGCACCTGTTCCAGTGTCAGAAGGCCCTCACGGATCAGGCGCAGCTTGGTCAGATTGGAGAGACTGTTGAGATACGTGCACGCGTTCACCAGCGCCGGATAAACCGTGTTGACGAAGTAGGTGCCGTCAATGTGCTGCCAGGGCACAGTGGCGGTGAGACTGAAATCACCGACACTGACGGACGGCGTGAAGGTAACGGTGTCGAGATCGGCGTCGCCGTCAGCAAACGACTGGTGCAGACGTTCGGCGGACAGTTGCAGATCCCATTCGGGCTGGGCGCAGAGGTGTGTGGTGAACAGGATGCTGGTCAGCGACAGCAGCAGGCCTGACAACAGTGTTCGGGCAGACATGATATTCCTTGCAAATCCGGTTTCCGGAATGAATTTTGTTGTGCGCGGGTGCGCTGTTTTATCAAATGGCAATCAGCGCCGCAGCGCACGCCGCTGCAACAGTTTTTCCCGCAATGCGCGCCGCTGTTCCGGCGTGGCACTGCGAAAACGCTCGCGCAGGTCGCGACGTTCATCCGGCGACAGCGACTGCCAGCTCTCCCGCAGCTGCTGGCGCTCTTCTTCCGGCAAGGCGCGAAACCAGCGGAAGCGTTCGCGAATCTGCGCCTGCTGTTCCGGCGGCAGCTGGCGGAACTGGCGATAGCGTTCCCGCAGTTCGGCGCGGCGCTCCGGTGGCAGCGCCTGCCAGCGCTGGAAGCGTTCCAGCATCTGCTGTTGCTGCTGCAGTGGCAGTTGCCGGAAACGTTCGGCGCGCTGCAGCAATTGCTGTTGCTGGGTTTCCGTCAGGCTGCTCCACTGCTCTGCCTTGTTCTGCAGCAGGGCGCGCGTTTCGGCGGGCAGCTGTTCCCAGTTCTGGGTAGCGGCGCTGACGCTCTGGGCAGTCAGCAGCAGCATGATAATGAGCCACGGTTTCATGGGCTTTTCTCCACGGTGGATGCTGCACCGGAAGGCGCAGTCAACGTTGAACCGGTTACGGGTGTGGTGATGCGGTGTTGCGGGTCGATGGCCGAGTGATTGTGCGTGCTGCGCGCGGCTGCTTCGGCATCTCCGAGATCCAGCGGATCGAACAGTTCATCCTGGGTGTCGCCGAATTCTTCCAGATAATCCCAGAATTCCGCTGGCGGCGCGGCACCGGCGTGCGCCAGACACACCGCCAGCAGCAGCGGCCACAGCAGAAGGCGCAGACGTTCAGGCATCCGGAGCCTCGCCGATCGCGTCCAGCATGTCCCAGTCGGCCAGCAGGTCCGGTTCTTCGTCCAGGTAACTGTCACTGCTGTCTGCTGCACTGCTGTGGCGGGTGGCCGGTGCTGCTGCATCCTGCACGGCGATCTGACCCGGCCCGTCCTGCGGCGAGAGCGCGCTGCGCCAGGGCTGGGTTGCCAGCGTGACCAGCACCAGCGCGATAACGCTGGCGGCGATCATCAATGCGGGTCGCAGTTTGTCGGTGCTGGCCGGCGTCTGCTGCAGGGCAGCGCGCCGCAGCTGCTGCAATTGCTGCTGTGTTTCTGCATCCAGCGCGTGCGTGCTGCGCTCGAGCGTGGCGGTGATGCGGCGTTCCAGTTGGGACTGGTCATCCCGAGATTCCGCTGTCATGAAACCTCCTGTTGCAGTGCGGCGCGCAGGGCCTGCGTGGCGCGAAAATAGTGGGATTTCACTGCGCCTTCGCTGCATGCCATAGCGGCGGCGGTGGACGCAATATCCAGTCCTTCCCAGGCGCGCAGCAGAAAGGCCTGTTGCTGGCGCAGCGGCAGCGCCTCCACCACTTTCAGCACCGTGTCCATGTCACTGGCGCGCGCCAGCAATGCCGGCGGGTCCTGTTCGCGCGGATCGGCAATGTGGGCGAACTCGTCGGCTTCCGCTTCCTCATCTTCATTCACCGGTGCGGCGAACACGAACCAGCGCCGCGTGCGCGTCTGGCGGCGATGCCAGTCCAGAATCCGGTTCTGCAAAATGCGCTGGAACAGCAATGGCCATTCGGCGTGCGTGGCATGACGGTAACGCTGCACCAGTTTCAGCATGGCATCCTGCACGATGTCCAGCGCGTCGGCATGCTGATGCGTGGCCAGCAGCGCCATGCGGTAGGCACGGCGCTCGACGCTGGCCAGAAACGCATCGAGTGTGAGAGCGACAACGTTGTCTGTGGAGGAAGACATCAGCGTACTGGATTCCGTCAACGGCTGGCCGCTCAATTCTAGCATCGCCTTTTTGTACCTGGGCCGCGCTGTGATTATTCCGCGCCATCATCACCGGTCTGCACGGTTTTGGTAACGGTGCGGTTGCGGGTTTCGCCCTTGAAGTTGGTCTTGCTGATTTCCTTCGTATAGGTTCTGGTTTCCGGATCGTAACTGCCGTCCACGCTGCGGGTGGCGGTCTTGCCGGCCGGATTGGTCATGGTGCTGTCACGGTGGAAGCCATTTTCGGTGGCGGTCTGTTCGGTGTGACGGGTGAAGGTCTTGCCGCTGCCGGTGGTGCGGGTGACATCGGTGGTGAAATCACGGCGCTGGTGATCGCGGTCGCGCACACGCTCGGCGTTGGCAACGGACACGGCGCAGCTGGCAGCCAGGGCAACGGCAATCATCAACTTGCTGGTTTTCATGGGTTTCTCCTTGGTATCAAAGCGGGGTTGGGGGATTTGGCCGGGACAAATGGCCGCCTCTGCCCGGTTTAACGCACCACTCCCGATCCGGTTTACGCCACCGGCAAAAAAATTTTCCCGCGACTGCGGCAAGCGTGTAGCCTTCCCCCATTCAAACTGATGACCGGAGATGGCCCATGAATGACCGCGTGCGTGTGCGGGTGGAAAACCAGATTGCCTATGTCACCCTCAACCGTGCCGACAAGCACAACGGCATGGACATGCCCCTGCTGAAAGGCGTGCTGGCGGCGCAGAAACAGGTCAGCCGGATGAAGGACATCCGCGCCGTGATCCTCCATGGCGACGGCCCCTCGTTCTGCGCCGGCCTGGACGTGAAGAACGTGCTGGGCAAGCCGTCCACCGCCATGGCCAGCTACCTGCAGCTGTGGCTGCCGTTCCGCAACCAGTTCCAGACCTGGAGCATCGGCTGGCGCGAAGTGGGCGTGCCGGTGATCGCGGTGATGCACGGCAACTGCTTCGGCGCCGGCCTGCAGCTGGGCCTGGGGGCGGACATCCGCATCTGCACCCCTGACGCGAAGCTGTCGATGATGGAAGCCAAGTGGGGTCTGGTGCCGGACATGGGCGGCGTGGCCCTGATGCGGGAACTGATGCCGATCGACGTGGCCAAGGAGATCACCATGACCGGGCGCGTGCTGAATGGCACCGAAGGCCGGGCGATAGGACTGGTCACCCATGTCAGCGACGATCCGATGGCCAAAGCCCAGGTGCTGGTAGCGGAAATCGCGGTGCGCTCGCCGGATGCAGTGGGTGCCGGCAAGTTCCTGCTGCAGCAGGCCTGGCGGGCACTGGACAGTGCGGCACTGCGGGCCGAGCGACTGTGGCAGCGGCGCATGATCGGCAGCAAGAACCAGCGTATCTCGGTGGAGCGCAACCAGAAGCAGGCGGATATTCCGTTCAAGGAACGGTCAGTACGCTGAGACGGAAGCATCAGGCCGGCCGGCAACCTGCACCGGCCTGAAACGTGACCCGATACCATCTTCCCGGTCAGCCAAAACCACGCTGGCGTTTTCGGTCAATGAAAATGGTCACCCCTGCTATTGCGACCGGTGCGTCACCGTGGTTGTATCTCACCACACCAACAAGGAGCGGACCTCCCATGAACGCAGCCGTCGATACCCAACCCAACTCCCGCGCCGACTGGGCAACCGCCGCCGTCGCCAAGCAACGCGCATTTTTCGAATCGGGCGCCACCCGCAGTTACGAATTCCGCCTGGCCCAGCTGAAAAAGCTCAAGGCCGCCATGCTGAAATACGCCGATGACGTGGAGGCCGCACTGAAGGCCGACATCGGCCGTCCGCCGCTGGAAGCCTATGTGGAAATGAGCACCGCCATGGAAGAGCTCAACCACACCATCAAGCACCTGAAAAAATGGATGCAGCCGAAAAAGGTCGGCACGCCGCTGCTGGCCCAGCCGGGTCGCAGCCGTGTTGAATACCGTCCGCTGGGCGTGGTGTTCATCATGGGCCCCTACAACTACCCGTTTGTGCTGTGCATCCAGCCCCTGATCGGCGCACTGGCCGCCGGCAACACCGTCATCATGAAGCCGTCGTCGCTGAACCCGCAGACCGCCGGCGTGATGGAAAAAATGGCGAAGGAATTCTTCTCGCCGGACGTGTTCCAGATTTTCCAGGGCAGTACCGAAGTGACCGACGCGCTGCTGGAAGAGCAGTTCGACCACATCTTCTTCACCGGCAGCCCGCGCGTGGGCAAGATCGTGATGGCCAAGGCTGCGCGCTTCCTCACACCGGTGACGCTGGAGCTGGGCGGCAAGAGCCCCACCATCGTGCACAGCGACGCCAAGCTGGACGTGGCGGCCAAGCGCGTGCTGGCCGGCAAGTTCATGAACGTGGGCCAGACCTGCATCGCGCCGGATCACCTGTTCGTGCACGCTTCCATCAAGGAAGAATTCGAGCGCAAGCTGGTGCAGACGCTGCAGGATTTCTACGGCAACAATCCGCAGCAGAGCCCTGACCTGGGCCGCATGATCAACAAGAAACATTTCGAGCGCGTGAGCAAGCTGATCGATCCCGCCAAGGTGCTGGCCGGCGGCCAGACCGACGCCAAGGATCTGTACATCGCGCCCACGCTGCTGAAAAACGTGTCGCTGGATGATCCGGTGATGAAGGAAGAAATCTTCGGCCCGGTGCTGCCCATCATCAGCTACAACTCGCTGAACGAGGTGTACCAGCACATGAAGAAACTGCCGAGCCATCCGCTGGCGCTGTACCTGTTCACCGAAAGCTCGGAAGTGGAACGCG
This sequence comes from uncultured Moraxellaceae bacterium, assembly GCA_964491665.1. Taxonomy (GTDB): domain Bacteria; phylum Pseudomonadota; class Gammaproteobacteria; order Pseudomonadales; family Ketobacteraceae; genus Ch67. The sequence goes on along the minus strand of CAZBII010000005.1, from coordinate 13,973 downwards.
ACGTGCTGGACAACATCCAGTTCGGCGGCGGCTGCGTCAACAACACGCTGATGCACATTGCCAACGCCAACCTGCCGTTCGGCGGCGTGGGCGAAAGCGGCGTGGGCTCCTACCACGGCCACAAGTCGTTCCTCACCTTCTCGCACCAGCGCAGCGTGCTGAAGTCGGCCACCTTCATGGATCTGCCGATGCGTTATGCGCCGTACAAGGAAAAGGTGAAGTTCTTCAAGGCGATGTTCAAGTAAGCAAGTCTGCAGGATAAAAACAGCGCCCGGTCAGGTTCTCTGCCCGGGCGCTGTGCGTTCCGGCACACGCATTTACGCCAGCAGGGATTTCAGTTCATGGATCTGCTGGCGCGCTTCCTCCAGCACCTGCAGGCTCAGTTCCGGTGTGAGCTTGCCCAGCGCGAGTTTTTCATAGGCGGGAACTTCGTCGATGCGCGGCAGTTGCAGCTGCGCGCGGTCGTGCACCAGCAGATGCAGATGCGCGATGATGAGTACATCAGTGTAATCAGCCTTGCCGTCATGATCGCGGAACCAGTGATTCTGGTGACGCGCCGCCACGCAATAGTCGTCCTCGAAGCCCCACTGCTCCAGCACCATGGCCGACAGCTCCGGCCCCAGGCGGCAGAGAATGGTGTTGAACAGCGCTTCGTCCTCCAGCAGGTCGGGATAGGCTTCGGCCATGCGGATCACCGGCAGGACACCGACTTCGTGCAGCAGTCCCACCAGCATGGCGCGCTCGAACTGCAGGCCGGGGGTGAGACGCGCCAGCACGGCGCAGATCGCGGCGATGTCGATGGCATGGCGCCAGCGGGTGAGCATCAGCTTTTTCAGCGCTGGCGTGCGTGCGGCAAACAGGTCCCGCGCCAGCAGGCTGGTCATCATGCCCTGGGTTTTCTCCACCCCCAGCCGCAGCAGGGCACCCTTGACGGTTTCACAGTGGGCCTGGGCGCTGAACAGGGCGCTGTTGGCCACTTTCAGCAGGCGGGCGGCGATGGCGGGGTCGGCATTGATGATGGCCACCACGTCGTCGAGCCGGTAGGACGCCTTGCCCAGCGCCGTGCGCACCCGCGCGGCAATGCCGGGCATCGCCGGCAGGGCCAGCCGGCCGTCCTGCACCTGGCGGATCAGGCGGGTCACCAGCGGATGGGTGCGCCAGTGCTCGTCGGCGGGTGCGTCAGTATCCGTGGCCAGCTGCGCCAGCACCGAGCGCGCCTGATGGCTGCGCAGTTTGGAGCTTTCCACCCGCAGCAGCTCCGCCCCCTGCAGCGCCGTCACGCTGTACTGGCTGGGCCGGGCGCGGGCAATGGGGAAACCGGCATCCACCTCGTCGGCGCGAATCACCCGCACCTCGCCACTGGCGGCTTCCAGCCGGACTTCGCCCTGCAGCAGAAAATAGGAAAAGGGCTCCAGGCCGTTGAGCTGGAACAGGCGGGTGGGTGTACTGATGGCAAGTGACGTGCAGAAGGGTGCGATGGCCTTGAGTTCATCGACACTCCAGTCGCGAAAGAATGCCAGGCTGCGCGCCAGACGCAGGAGGGTTCCCACCGGCACGGGAGCATGGGCAGACACGACGGAAGTTGGGGGCATCGGAAATCAATCCTTGCAGCAGCACAGCGCTTTTTCCTGAGTATAGAAAAAGCTGCGCAATCGGCATGGAATTGCGGCCATGCGCGACCGGCACGCCAATAGTGACACTCACCTTGCCCGGATTTGCCAGCCGCACCTGCGGGACGCACGTCGAGTTTCCTGCCTCTTCGTGGCAGTTAAGGTCCGGTCTCCTGTTGTCGTTTGCTCCTTTGCGCTAGCGCTATAGCTAGCCAGGTTTACGGCAATACGCGCTTGATGGTGATGGCGCCGCGCACTTCACCCGCCTTGTAGCCGGTGGCTTTATCGGCTGGATACAGCTCTGCCAGCTTGGCCTGTACATCCTGCGGAATTTCATGGGCGCCACCATGACAGCCCAGACACATGGGCTGGGTCGGCAGCGCTTTCATGTAGCGGTAAATCTGCTTGCCGCCTTCTTCCACCGTCGCCGCTTTTTCCAGCGTGGCGGGATTGCTGCCAGCCGCCACCTGCCGATCGAACTCGGCCAGCACAGCCGCTTCCCAGGCATCGGGTACTGCATTGGGATTACGATTTTTCAGACTCACGCGGCGGATGCTCCAGCCGGTTTTGGCCGACGTGTCCCTGGCCATTTGCGGCGCCTTGTCGCGACAGGCGGCAATGGCCGACACCATGCCACCCTTGGCAATTTCCTCATTCAGCACCGTCAGCAGTTTGGGCGGCATGGCCATGGCCACGGCGCGGGTTTGTTCCAGCAGTGCCGCATCATCGGCCCTGGCACCAAAGGCGAGCAGCAGACAGGCTGCGGGCAGCGAACACAGGATGAAGGATTTTTTCATGGTGATTGCTCCTGGCATGGACGGAGTTTCTGATCTTTGGAAGGTGCATTGTGCTGCAATTGCACTGCTGCTGCAGGACGTATTCGGGAGGGGAGGTGAATTCAGGCCAAAACAGTGATCACGATCAAGAGAAAGCGACCCGTCGAGCCACGCCTATAAGCGCGGCTTTTTAAATGACGAAAGGAGATAAGTTGCCGGGAGAAAATATCGCGCAGCCGGCGGGGATTTTTACCCCGCCTTCTGCACCTGCAGCTGCGGCTTGTTCTTGTAGATGCGCCCGCTGAGGAAGTAATTGTCCACCAGCGCGCCGTGGATGGCGTTGAACTGGATCTGGCACTGGTCGATGAATTCGTGCAGCTGCAGCTGGTCGAGTTTTTCCAGATCGACGTTTTGCACCATGTCCATCAGTTCGTGGATCTGCCCCAGCACCTCGTCGAAATTCGGCAGCTGCAGCACGCACTGTTCCAGCTGCTGCGCGCAGAAAAAAATCGAGCGCGGGAATTTCTTCGACTGGAACAGGAATTTCAGCACGTCGCCGCGCCGCACGCGCGCCTGCATCGACTGGCGATACATCTGGTACGCGGTGAGGGATTTCAGCACGCTCATCCACTGGATGTTTTCGAACGGACGCAGCTCCAGATTGGCATCGGTGAGCAGGTTCGCCGTGCGCACGTCGATGATGCGCGACGTCATGTCCGCGCGCTCCAGATTGCGGCCCAGACGGATGAACAAATAACCCTGATCCTGGTTCATGGTGCCTGCCAGCAGACCGGCGATGGTCTGGTTGCGCAGGATGATTTCCTTGAGATAGCTGAAACGGCCGCGCTTGGACAGGCCGGCACTGAGCTGGTCGGTGGCGTAATAGTTCAGCGCATTGATCTGCTCCCAGGCTTCGCGCGGAATCACGTCGCGGATGGTACGCGCATTTTCGCGGGCACTTTTCAGCGCCGACACGATCGACACCGGGCTGTTGGCGTCGCCCACCAGATATTTCAGCACGGCGCGCTCGTCAAAGTTTTCATTGCTCTGCAGATAGACGTCGCGGGTGCCGGTGATATCGATCAGCGGTTCCCAGCCGAGGGTGGTTTTTTTCGGAATATCCAGCAGCAGGTTGGCGTTCACGTTGATCAGACGCGCCATGTTTTCGGCACGTTCCAGGTAACGCGACATCCAGAATAAGGTTTCCGCAACACGGGCCAGCATTACTTGTCCTCCTCCACGATCCAGGTGTCTTTGCTGCCGCCACCCTGGGACGAATTCACTACGAGTGAGCCTTTGCGCAACGCCACGCGGGTGAGTCCACCCATGGTGACGTTGATGACATTGCTGCTGAGAATGAACGGGCGCAGATCGACGTGGCGCGGCTCCACATGATCGCCCACCAGCGTGGGCACAGTGGACAGCGACAGCGTGGGCTGCGCGATGTAGTTGCGCGGATCGGCCTTGATCAGGCCGGCGAATTTCTCGCGTTCCTTCTTGCTGGCGGCCGGGCCGATCATCATGCCGTAGCCGCCGGATTCGTTGGCCGGTTTCACCACCAGCTGGTCGAGATTCTTCAGCACGTATTCGCGCTCGTCGTCGTACATGCAGCGGTAGGTGGGCACGTTGGGCAGAATCACTTCTTCGCCCAGATAATATTTGATGATGTCCGGCACGAAGGCGTACACCACCTTGTCGTCGGCGACGCCGGCGCCGGGCGCGTTGGCCAGCGCCACCTTGCCTTTTTTCCAGGCGCGCAGCAGGCCGGGCACACCCAAAGTGGATTCGGGATTGAACGCTTCCGGATCGAGGAACAGATCGTCGATGCGGCGATAAATGACGTCCACGCGCTGCAGGCCTTCCACCGTGCGCATGTAGACGCAGTCGTCGCTTTCCACCGTGAGATCGCGGCCTTCCACCAGTTCGCAACCCATCTGCTGCGCCAGATACGCGTGCTCGAAATAGGCGGAGTTGTAGATGCCCGGCGTGAGCACCACCACTTCCGGCTGCACGTCGCGGCGCGGCGACAGCGCACACAGCATGTCGAACAGTTGCGACGGGTAATCGTCCACCGGCTGGATGCTCAGCGCCTCGAACATTTCCGGAAACACGCGCTTCATCACCGAGCGGTTCTCCAGCATGTACGACACGCCGGACGGCACCCGCAAATTGTCTTCCAGCACGTACATGGTGCCGTCGCCGTCGCGCACCAGATCCGAACCGCAGATGTGCGCCCAGATATTCAGCGGCGGATTCACACCGATGCATTCCTTGCGGAAATTCACCGAGTTGGCGAGCAGCTCGGCGGGGAACACCTTGTCCTTGATAATCTTCTGGTCGTGATAGAGATCGTTGATGAACAGGTTGAGCGCGTGCACCCGCTGCTTGAGGCCGAGTTCGATGCGGTCCCACTCGGACTTGGCGATGATGCGCGGGATGATGTCGAACGGCCAGGAGCGATCGATGGAGCCTTCTTCCTGCGTGTAGACGGTGAAGGTGATGCCCATTTCCTTGATCGACAGTTCCGATGCGGCGCGCAGACTCTCGACTTCGTCGCTGGACAGGGTGGTGAGATATTTGGCCAGCGTCGCGGCATAGCTGCGCGGCTTGCCACTGGTCTGGATCAGTTCATCGAAGAACGGTTTGACTGCGTATTCTTTCCAGTTGATCGGCATAGTTCATCTTATGGTGAATGTTTCACGTTTCGATGCGATCCACATCCACCGACACCTTCAGCAGATGATGGTCGCCGCCGTAGATCACGCCTTTTAATGGTGTGACATCTGCAAAATCCCGGCCAATCGCCAGGGTGATGTACTGGTCCGAGGGTACGATGTTGTTGGTGGGGTCGAACGCCACCCAGCCGTCATCCAGCATGTGCACCGCATACCAGGCGTGGGAGGCATCGACCCCCACCAGCTTTTTCTGCCCCGGCGGCGGCAGGGTTTCCAGATAGCCGCTGATGTAGCAGGCCGCCAGCCCCATGCTGCGCAGGCAGGCAATGCCCAGGTGGGCAAAGTCCTGGCAGACGCCGCGCTTCTGCTCCAGCACGGTGGCCAGCGGGGTGCTGATGCTGGTGGCGCTGGGGTCGTATTTAAAGTCGGTGTGAATGCGGTCCATCAGGTCCATGGCCGCTTCCAGCAGCGGGCGCTGGGGGGTGAAGGACTTTTCGGCATAGGCGCGGATGCCGTCCACCGGGGGAATCAGCGGCGACGGCAGCACGAATTCCCGCAGCGGCAGCAGGTCGGGCTGGGTGGTGGTGCGCAGGCTGTCGCGCACGTATTCCCAGGGACAGTCGGCGCTGAACAGGAACTGGCGCGAGTGGTCGAGCACCTGTACGTCGCTGTAAACGGTGACGGTGAGTTCCCGGTGCGGCTGCAGGATGTCGAAACTGGTGACCTGGTTGCCGAAGTAGTCGAAGCGCTTGTGCACTGAATCGGGCGCCGGGTGAATCACGAAACGGTTGCGCGCACAGGTTTGGTGCGTGTTGTTCAGCGGCGACATGCGCGCCTCGTTGAAGCAGAGCGACACCGGGCTGCTGTACTGGTACTGGGTGGTGTGTTTGACGCGGAATTTCATACCGGCAGGTCCATGCGGGTGGTGGGCGCCAGCTGGCGCGCGCTCTCGGTGTGGCTGAAGTATTTCTGGGTCAGCAGCGAGGAGGCCTTGCTGATGCGCCGCTCCACGTTATCCAGCAGTTTGCCCAAATGGGTGCGCTGGCCGGTGTCCTCGGCCACCCGTCCCAGCTTCTCCACTTCCGCCAGCTTTATTTCGGTGCTCACCTGCAGGATCAGGCGCTGCTCGCGGCTGAGCTGGTGCGCCGGCAGGTTTTTCTGCACTGAGGGCAGTTTCGCCAGCAGCTGGCCGATCTGCTCCACCTGATAGGCCAGCGAGCGCGGGTAATGGCAATCCAGCAGCAGCAGGTCGAGCACGGTGTTGACGTGCTGCAGGTTGCGGAAACGGCGGCGGTGGGTGATCAGGCTGGCCTGATTCAGCAGCACCGATTCCAGCATCAGATGCTCTTCCACCTCGCTGGCCGGCTGCAGCACGCAGGTGCGCAGCAGGGTGATCAGCTGCAGCGAGCGCTCGACGCGACGGCCCATGCTCAGCAGGTACCAGCCGGCATCGTGGGGCATGCTTTCCTGGTTCTGGCCGAAGATCGCCATCAGGGTGCCAATGACACGGTCCAGATCGTTCTGCAGCAACGCGAAATCGTCGGGATGGCCGGCCAGATACTGGATGTTCTCGTCGATGTCATCGATGAGACGCCAGGTGTCCACCGACCACAGGTCGCGCACGTTGTAGGCGCTCTGCATGAAGGCTTCCAGGGTGCCGATCAGGCTGCTGCGGTGGTTGCGGTCCAGCGCCATCTCGAGGATTTTCTGGCGCGGATTGGCGAGGCTTTCCTTTGCCGTTTCGCCGGTGAAGCCGGGATAGATGCTGGTGAAATGGGTGAGGGTGACCAGCAGGTGGGTCAGCACCGCCATGTCGGATTCGTCGCGGTAGTCGTCGTAGTCCGCCAGCTTGCCGATGACCGTGCGCAGCAGGCGCAGGATGCCCTCGGCACGTTCCGCATAGCGTCCCACCCAGAACAGGTTCTCGCCGGAGCGGGACGGCAGCGAGCCTTCCGCCGCCACCAGATTCTCCATCTGGCGCACGGTGGGCCACAGGCTGACCTGGTGCACGGGTTTGTCCGCCAGAATCCAGGTGTCCTTCGACAGGCCGCCGGACTGGTTGGAGATGAACAGGCTGTCGGAATCCGGCGCCACCCGGGACAGACCACCGGGCATGACGTCGTAATCGCCCTGATGGGCGGTGACGAAAGCGCGCAGCAGCACCCGGCGCGGCACGATGCGGGATTCGCGCAGCGACGGCGCGGTGGAGCAGGTCAGCAGTTCCTGGCCGGCGAACAGCCAGGGCGAGGCCTGGATGCGCGCTTTCAGTTCCGCGCGCTGGGCGCTGTCCAGCAGCGGGCCGAAAAACGACGGCAGGCGGCGGTCGATGCTTTTCACCACCAGTTCCGGCAGGTGTTCCAGCACGTAATCCATTTCCTTTTTCTGCCCGCACCACCAGGTGGCGGCGGACGGCAGCAGGATGTCTTCGCCCAGCCAGTGTTTGGCGATGGCGGGCAGGAACGGCATGATGCCGGGGCTTTCCAGCAGGCTCGAACCCAGCGGGTTGGCGATGATGACGTTGCCCAGCCGCGCCGCCTGCAGCAGACCCGGCACACCCAGATGCGAATCCTCGCGCAGTTCCAGCGGATCGCAGAAGGTGTCGTCCACCCGCCGCACAATGATGTCCACCTTCTTCAGGCCGTCGAGGGATTTCAGCCACACCTTGCCGTCGCGCACGGTGAGATCGTCGCCCTGCACCAGGCTGTAGCCGAGATAGGAGGCCTGATAGGCGTGTTCAAAATAGGTTTCGTTGCGCGGCCCCGGCGTGAGGATGACGACGCGCGGTTCCTCGTCGCTATTGGGCAGCAGGCTGGCCAGCATGCCGCGCAGATTGCGGAAGAAAATCGACAGGCGGTGGACCTGGGTGCGGCGGAATTCGTCGGCCATCACGCGGGTCATGGCCATGCGGGTTTCCAGCGCGTAACCGGCACCGGACGGCGCCTGGGTGCGGTCGCCGATCACCCACATGCGGCCGTCGGGACCGCGCGCCAGATCGGCGGCGTACAGCAGCAGCTGCGGCAGATTTTCCTGCGGCACCTGATCGCAGGGGCGCAGAAAGCCCTGATGGCCGTAAATCAGTTCCGGCGGCAGCAGGCCTTCCTTGATCAGGCGGCGCGGGCCATACAGATCGCGATAGACCATGTCGAGCAGGCGGGCGCGCTGTTTCAGGCCCACACTGATGGCGGCCCAGTCGGCGGGTTTGATCAACAGAGGAATGGGATCGAGTTGCCAGGTGCGCTGCTGGCCCTTGGGGTCGTCGTAGATGTTGTAGGTAACGCCATTTTCCCGCAGCAGGCGGCGGGCTTCGATGCGGCGCTTTTCCAGTTCGTCGCCACCCAGATCGTGCAGGTCGCGCATCAGCCGGCGCCAGTAGGGATTGACGCCCGCTGCCGTTTCCGGCGCGTCGCCGCTCCACATTTCGTCATAACCCTGCAGATAGGCAGGATAGTCCGCCATCTGCGCATCCAGGTCCGGCGGCGTGGCCGGTGTCTGCGCGGGTGGCGGCGTCTGCGATTGCGATTGCGACTCTTTTTGCTGCATCTCTGTCGTCATACGGTGGCGCGTGCGCGTTCCTGCCCCTGTCGTGCGTTTGAGTATAACACTCAGGGCGTACGCAACGGCCGGCGCAGATCAAGCGTGTACGGGTACTCGCGGCTGGTTTCCTCCGGCGGCGGCGCCATCGGACCCGGTGCGCTGCCGAACGGATAGAAGCGGTCGCCACTGTGCAGGAACGGCCGCACTTCCGGTGGCACCGTCAGCGGTCCCTGGGTATGGCCGTAACCCCAGAAGCGGCTGATGCGGCGGCCCTCTGCCTCATACGCGTTCACCGGGAAGGTGTCGTAGCTGCGTCCGCCGGCGTGATGCACATGATAGGTGCAGCCGCCGATGGAGCGGCCGTTGAAGGTGTCGATCAGATCGAACACCAGCGGCGAGTGAATGCCGATGGTGGGATGCAGCGCCGACGCCGGCTGCCACGCGCGATAACGCACGCCTGCCACATATTCGCCGTGCACACCGGTGTTGCGCAGCGGCACGGTGCGGCCGTTGCACGCCAGCACGTAGCGGTTGTCGCTGATGCCGGTCACCTGCACCTGCATGCGCTCGATGGAGGAATCGACAAAGCGCGCGGTGCCGGAACGGGTGACTTCCTCGCCCATCACATGCCAGGGTTCGATGGCGGTCTGCAGGGTGATTTCGATGTCGCGTATTTTCACCCGGCCGTAATGCGGGAAACGGAATTCCAGGAACGGCGCCAGCCAGTCCAGCTGGAACGGATAACCGTTCTGCTGCATGAATTCGCACACGTTGCGCAGATCTTCCATCACGTAATGGGGCAGCAGGAAACGGTCGTGCAGTTCGGTGCCCCAGCGCACCAGCCGGTGCTGGTAGGGCTTGTTCCAGAACATGGCCACCAGCGTGCGCAGCAGCAGCATCTGCACCAGACTCATGCGCGCATGCGGCGGCATTTCGAAGGCACGGAATTCCAGCAGACCCAGACGCCCGGCAGCGGAATCCGGCGAGTAGAGTTTGTCGATGCAGAATTCCGAGCGATGCGTGTTGCCGGAAATGTCCACCAGCAGATTGCGCAGCAGGCGGTCCACTAGCCAGGGCTGCACGACTTCGCCGGTGGGCATCTGGCCGAACGCAATTTCCAGTTCGTACAGGTTTTCGTTGCGGCCTTCATCGACGCGCGGCGCCTGCGAAGTGGGGCCGATGAACAGGCCGGAGAACAGATAGGACAATCCCGGATGATGCTGCCAGAAGGTAATCAGGCTGCGCAGCACATCGGGACGCCGCAGCATCGGCGAATCCGCCGGCGTGGCGCCGCCCATCGTCACATGGTTGCCGCCGCCGGTACCGGCGTGACGGCCGTCCACCATGAATTTTTCCGTGCCCAGCCGCGACTGGCGCGCAATTTCGTACAGGTCAATGGTGTTCTGCTGCAGCTGCTTCCAGCTGTGCGCGGGATGAATGTTCACTTCGATCACGCCGGGGTCGGGCGTCACCATGAATTTTTCCAGCCGCAGATCTTTCGGCGGATCGTAACCTTCCAGCACCACCGGCATGCTGAGTTTGGCCGCCACGGTTTCGATGGCGTTGATCAGCAGAATGAACTGGTCGGCGTTGGACAGCGGCGGCAGGAACACATACAGCACACCGTGGCGCGGTTCGACGCAGAGCGCAGTCTGGATGAATTTTTCTTTCTCGTTTTTTTCGCTGTCTTCATCGTTGGCGCTGCTGGCTTCGATGGGCGCCAGACTGGGCGGGAAATACGGCAGCGCGCCGGCTTCCTCGAACAGGCTCACGGGCTGGTGCTGTTCGCGCCGTTCCGGCGGCAACCAGTGAATCACTTCCAGTGGCAGCCGCATGCCCAGCGGCGAATCGCCGGGCACCAGATGCAGATGGCCACGGCGAAAGGTCCAGCCGCAACTGTGCCAGGTGTTGTCGTACCAGTCCCAGCTCAGCGGCAGCGTGTAACCCACCGGCTGATCCAGTCCGCGCTGCAGTTGCGCCAGCAGCCGCTTGCGTTCCAGATCCAGTTTCAGATCCTTTTTCGTCGGATCGAATTCGGCGGGCAAGTTGCCTTCCTGCCACAGGTAATACACCGCGTCTTCATACGCCGGAATGGCAAAGCGGTTGGGCAGTTTCAGTTCGTGACACAGCTGCTGCATGAACTGCCGCGCGTTGTGCACGTTGAAGTTGTAATTGTGATTGGGATCAGCCATCAGCGCCGGATTGTGCCACAGCGGATTGCCGTCCTTGCGCCAGTAGCAGGCGTATTGCCAGCGCGGCAGCGGCTCGCCGGGATACCATTTGCCCTGGCCGTAATGCTTCACGCCACCGGGCGCAAAATGTTTCTGCATGTTGAGAAACAGCGCGTGCGCCAGCTTGCGTTTGTTGGGACTGTCAGCGGTGGTGTTCCACTCCGCGCCCTCCATGTCGTCCACCGACACGAAGGTCGGTTCGCCGCCCATGGTGAGACGCACGTCGTTGTTGACCAGATCGTCTTCCACCTGATTGCCGAGGGCCTGGATGTGCTGCCACTGTTCCTCGGTGTAAGGCTTGGTAACGCGCGGATCTTCCAGAATGCGGTCGACGCGGTTTTCGAATTCAAACTCCACTTCGCATTTGCCGGTGGCGCCGGTGACCGGTGCGGCGCTCACCGGATCGGGCGTGCACGCCAGCGGAATGTGGCCTTCGCCGGCGAACAGGCCCGATGTCGGGTCCAGTCCGATCCAGCCGGCGCCGGGCACATACACTTCGCACCAGGCGTGCAGATCGGTGAAATCCGCGTGCGGTCCGCTGGGGCCGTCGAGGGATTCCACATCCGGTTTCAGCTGCACCAGATAACCCGACACAAAGCGCGCCGCCAGACCCAGATGGCGCAGCACCTGCACCAGCAGGAATGCCGAATCACGGCAGGAACCGACGCGGCTGGAGAGCGTTTCCTCGCAGGTCTGCACACCCGGCTCCATGCGAATGGAATATTCGATGTGCTGGAACAGCGCCTGATTCACTTCCACCAGAAAGTTGACGATGTTGCGCGGCGTGCGGTCCACCGTGCCCAGCCAGTCCAGCAGCAGCGGTCCCTGCTCTTTTATTTCCAGATAGGGCACCAGTTCCTTCGCCAGCTGTTCTTCATAGTCGAACGGAAATTCATCCGCGTATTCCTCGACAAAAAAGTCGAACGGATTGATGACCTTCAGATCGGCGATGACTTCCACATCGATCTGCAGCTCGCGCGACGGTTCGGGAAACACCACGCGCGCCAGGAAGTTGCCAAACGGGTCCTGCTGCCAGTTGATGAAGTGATTCTCCGGCTTGATGGTGAGCGAGTAGCCTTCGATCGGCGTGCGGCTGTGCACGGCGGGCCGCAGACGGAAAATGTGCGGGAACAGCTGCACGGCGCGGTCGTAGGAATAGCGGGTGTGATGGCGGATCGCAACTTTGATGGACATAGGCAACCTTGTGAATGCGGGATGTGCTCAGAGGCAGCACTGTAGCGCAAGTTCTGTGCCACGGTGCGAATGGGCGGGAATCGGCAGCGCGGCAACAAAGCCGCGCCAGAAACGGGCATAGTCAAATCAGCTGCGCACCAAAGCAGGGCTAGTAGCGCCAGAGCAGGCCGACACCCAGTTCGCGGCCGCGATTGGGCACGCCTTCGGTCATGCGACTGCCCTGGGCCGGGGTGTCGATGTCGGCATCCAGCGCGTTCTTCGCCTGCAGCCAGGCCTGCAGGCCAGCGTCCAGATCGAACAGCAGTTTGGCGGTGACCTGCCAGTAGGCATCCAGTTCCAGCAACTGCCCGGTCACCGGCGTCAGCATGACACGTTCCGAGTGGTGGATTGCGGCCACGTTCAGATTCCAGTTGGCCTGACTGTAATCCACCAGCAGTGAACCCAGTGTGTCAGCCTCGCGGAAGGCTGACTCCGGCAGATCGGTGAAGCGGGTCAGGGTGGCGCGCAGCTGCAGCTGCGGCAGCGGCTGCCAGCGCGACGACAGCTCCACGCCCTCACTGGATTCGCTGGCACCATTGGCATAGGTGCGCGTGCTGCCGTTCTGCACGATGACGATGGGGTCGACATAGGCATTGTGAAAGACGCCGGCGGAGGCCATCAGCTGACGCGCCTCATACAGCCAGATCAGATCCCAGGTCTTGACAATCTCGTGATCCAGATGGGGATTGCCGGCCTGGCGCTGGTACTGGCCCAGACCGGTTTCCGCCAGCGTGGGTGCGCGAAACGCTTCCGCGTACAGCAGTTTCAGGCTTTGCTGCTCCGACAGCGCATGCACCAGGCCGATCCGTGGCGAGGTACGGCTGTCCACATCGCTGTAGTCATCGTGGCGCAACGACAGGGTCAGCCGCGTGGAGTCCACCAGCTGCTGCTGGTATTGCAGATAGGCACCCAGCACGCGGCGGCTGTCCTCGGCGCTGAGCTGCGATTCGAAATCGAATCCGCCCAGATAGGTGACCGGAAACTGCTGCGCCAGAAACTGATCGAGGTTGTAGTTGGTGTACAGGCGGGAACGGTCGACTTTTTCCAGCCGCCAGTCGGCGCCGAACTGCACGCTGTGATCGGCAGAGGGCGACCAGTCGTTGCGCCAGTAGGCTTCCCACTGGCTGATCTGGCGCTCACCCCGCCCCGCCAGCGCCGCCGTGCTGGCGGGATCGCTGACGCCGGCCAGCGCACCGGCGGCTGTGCCCTGCGCCCAGTATTCGTGATCGCGCTGCTGCCAGCCCGCCAGCAGGCGCGAATTCACGTCCAGCCAGTTCACCTGCTGTTCCAGATGCAGCGCCGCGTAATCGGAGGTGGCTTCGTTGATTTCGCTGGACGTGGTTTCGGCGTAATAGAAATCCTCGACATAACGTCGCTGCAGGTTCGCGCTGAGCCGCGTGTCGGCGTTGCCCACCGTGCCGCCCAGATCGAGATTGCGCACCGGATCGCGGATATCAATCCGGCCGCTCCCGAAAGAATCGGGCACGTTGTAGGTGTCGCCGCGATCCCGTTCTACCCGCGCAAAACCGTCCAGTTGCCAGTGTTGCAATTTGCCGTGTCCCAGTGCGTGCAGCTGCACGCGCTCCGGATGGCCGGCCACTGCCGCCACCTCGTTTTGTCCGCGCCGGGTGGTGACATTGATCACGCCGGTAAAGGCATTTTCGCCATACAGCGCCGAGCCCGGCCCGCGCATCACTTCCACCCGCTCGATCGCCGCCAGCGGAAAATAATCCAGATAGCCGCTGGCACCGCCGTCATACAGATCGTTGCGTGGCACGCCGTCCACCAGCAGCAGGATTTCGCGCGATTCGGTGGAATTGGCGCGGCCGCGCGCGCTGACACTGAAGGGGCCATCGCCACTGCGCGCCACCTGATAACCGGGCACCAGATTGAGCAGTTCATGCAGGTAGTCGT
>CAZBII010000004.1:0-70781 GCA_964491665.1 uncultured Moraxellaceae bacterium | reverse complement strand
CCCACCCGCCTGCAGCCCACCAGGCATTCCTACTGGTCGCGCTCCTACACCGATCCCTATTCCCTGCAGCCCATGGTCACCTGCACCTCACCGTTCCGGCTCAATGGCGCATTTGCCGGCGTCACCACCATCGACCTGAAACTGGAAGGCGTGAACGCCTTGCTGCAGGAAAAATTCCGCGACCGCCCCGGCTATGCCTTCGTGGTAGACCGCAACAACAAGTTCATCGCCTTTCCCGACCTGGAACTTGTGCGCACCCAGCGCACTGACGACGCGACCGGAAAATCATTCACCGATTTCATCTACACCCAGGAACTGGCGCTGGAAAAGCCCGTGTTCCAGCCGGTGGCCGACCGCCTGGAACAGCTCAACGAGCGCGACGAAACCATTGCCAGCCATGACAGTGAAGACGTGCAGCAGCTTGCCCAGTCCATCAACGCCGCCAGTAGCCAGATCGATCTGCAGGAAGCCCGCGTCATCGCCCACAACATGGCGCGACTGGATGAATGGAAACCCGAACTGCTCGCCCAGTTCACCGTGGCAGACGACACCCTGCTGCGGGAACCGTCCATCGTCATCATTCACCAGATGCCGCACACCTTCTGGAAAATCGTCAGCGTGTTTCCCGTGTCGGACAGCGAGCGTCCCGCCGCCGCCATCAGTCGCGCCATCACCTGGGGCAGCCTGATCAGCATCGGCCTGTGGGGACTGGTGGCCGCCCTGTTCCTGTGGAATGTGCTGTTCCGCCGCCTCAGCAGCATGACCGGCCAGGTGATGCAGGCCGCGCGGGAAGACCGCGAGATCAGCCTGGAACATGACACTCCCGACGAACTGGGCATGCTGGCCCACTGGTACAACCGCCGCACCCGGCAACTGCACGACGCCCTGCGCGACGCTGCCCACAGCACCCACCAGCTGCAGCGGGAAAACAGCGAACATCGCAACACTGCCGCCCTGCTGCAAAAAAGCCTGGCCATGCAGCAGGCCATTCTCGACAGCGCCAACCTGATCATCATCAGCATGGACACCGGCGGCCTGATCCTGAACTGCAACGCCGGCACCAGCAAGCTGCTGGGCTACCCGGAACAGGAACTGATCGGCCGCACCTTTCCCCAGTCGCTCATCGACGCCGCACAGCTGCAGGCGCAGCAGGAAAAACTCCGGGCGCGCTACCAGATCGACGTCAGCGGCTTTGCCCTGTTCACCACCGCCGCCGAGCGGGGCGACACCGAACACGGCGAATGGGTGCTCACCCGTCGCAACGGCAGCCGCTGTCACGTCCTGCTGGGCATCAGCCGCGTCATGGGCGCCGGCGGCAGAATGGAAGGCTGGCTGGCCGTGGGCACCGACATTTCCGACCGCAAGAACTCCGAGCAGAAACTCCATGCCGCCATCGAGGACGCCCGTCGTGCCAATCGCGCCAAGACCAACTTCCTGGCCAACATGTCGCACGAACTGCGCACGCCGCTCAATGCTGTCATCGGCTTCACCCACCGTCTGCAGAAAAAGCTGGACGGCGCCATCGAACCGCGCCACATGGATGCCCTCGACACCATCGAGCGCAGCAGCCAGCACCTGATGGCCCTGATCAACGACCTGCTGGATATTTCCCGGATCGAAGCCGACCGCATGGACCTGCAGCTGAGCGAATTCGACCTGAACCGCCTGATTGACGAAGTGCACGCCGAAACCCGCGCCCTGCTGGAAGGCAAACCCATCGACTACGGCTACCACGTGCCACCGGAACCGGTGCTGATCCAGGCCGACCGCAAGATGCTGCGCCAGATTCTCTACAACCTGGTCTCCAACGCCATCAAGGCCACTGACCACGGCAGCATCGACATCCGCCTGAACCCGGCCGACGTGCGCGGCCACATCCACCTCATTGTCAGCGACACCGGCAAGGGCATCTCGCCCGAGGCCAGCCGCAGGCTGTTCCAGAAATTCGCCAGCCTGGACACCTATGTCGACGGCAAGGCCAGCACCGGACTGGGCCTCTATCTCACCCTGGGACTGGTCAACCTGCACGGCGGCCACATGTCCCTCGACAGCACGCCCGGCAAGGGTGCCCGCTTCACCGTCGAACTGCCGTTGCGCCAGCCCCACGCAGCGCCTGTCGCGGAATGAAAGCCCCGCGCTGGCCAATCGCGACAACAGCCACCGGCCAATCCATTCCCTCCCTTTGACTGTCCCGAAACCCGGTGCCAGCATTTCGGTGACTGATCAGTCACCGGTTTCGTGCTCTGATCAACACTGGCGCTGACGCTGGGCAAAGGTTCGTCTGGCAGTCTTCCCTCTCCGTCGCCGTTCGCCACCCACAACAAAAATGAAGACAAGGATCGAGGAGAACCCCATGAAGCCCTACAGCGGTTTCGTCATTCCCATATTGGCAACCATTGCCCTGCTGCCGGGATGCGGTGGCGGAGGCTCATCCTCCGGCAACACCGGCAACGGCGATCGCGCCGCCGCCACGACAGACACGGGCGGACCAACCACGTCCCAGCCCGCCGCCTTCGACAGCCATGCCTTTTTCGACGCCCGCATTGCCGCCCGCCTGAACTTCTGCGCCACCTGCCACGTTCCCGGCGGACTGGCAGACACCGACGACGGCGACGGCCTGCTGCTGTCCACCAACTCCGCCAATCACTACGACGACTTCTACGCCGCCTGGCGTGAACTGGGCGAAGGCACCACCGCCAACGCCATTCTGGTGGAAAACGCCGACCTGACCGAGCCCCACAGCGGCGGCAAAAGCTGGCCCGCCGGCAGCGAAGCCTATACCGACGTCGCCAAGCTGTTCGGCTGCTGGGACAACCCCGCCAGCTGCGCCACCCCCACCGAAGAAGAACCACCGGAAGTGGTGGATGAAGACGACGAATTGCCCCTGCTGGAAACCGGCCCCGTGCAAGCCCCTCTGGTAGCCGGCTGCGACGGCAAACCGGACGACACCCCGCTGCCCGTCGATCCCCGCAGTCTGGTGGTGGAAGGTATCAACAAGCCCGGCACCGCGATCCAGTTCAACGCCTACTGGGTGGACGTGCACAACCCGCTGCCGCCCTACCGCGCCAATCCGCTGCAACCGGCCGCCACCTGCGGCGAGTGGAAAGAACGCGTCGCGGCCGGCGAGGAGCTGGTGAAATTCGGCTCCCGTTTCATGGGCGGCCTGCGCCTGTTCACTCCGCGCAACTACCGCAACCTCTGGAAATCCTGGGGCCTGAAGGAACGTCCCGCCAATTTCGACGAGGAAGTACTGAAGCGCTACGGCCTGTTCAAGGCGGAATTCCGCAACCCGTATCCGCTGGAAGGTGAAGACCCCAATCTCACCGATGGCGGCAGCGGACAATTGCCGCTGGGACTGGCAATGGTGAAACGGCTGGACGGCACCTACAACGGCGAAATGACCGTCAACTGCTCCTTCTGCCACGACTCCCGTCTGGGCACCGACGAGGAAGGCCAGCAGTTCCACTGGGGACGCGGCAGCAACTTCATGGACATCGGCGTCTTCGTCAACGACTTCACCAAACGCCTCGCCGGCATTCCCGCCATCGCACCCTATCCCTTCGGCGCGCACGCGGGCGGCTCCAACGCGCTGGGCGTGATCGACGCACTCTACGTCGGCTTCGACGCGGAAACCCTGCAACTGCGACTGGGCGCCGAACTGTTCCCCGGCCACGGTTCGGCCGGCCAGATGCGCGCACCCCACTGGTGGAGCCGCGCCTGGATGACGCGCCTGTTCAAAGGCGCACTGAGTTCCGACAACGTGCGCTCCACCATGGCACTGGAAGTGGCCACCTTCATGCTAAGTGGCGAGGAACGCCGCGCACTGGAACCGGAGTTTGAAAAGGTCACCGCGTTCCTGAACTCGCTGTCGCCTCCAGCCTATCCCTATCCTGACCAGATCGACACCCGTCTGGCAGAGGCCGGTGCAGTGCTGTTCCACACCAAAGACCTGTGGGCCAACGGCGGCAATGAACACATTCCGAAACCGGACTCCAACGGCTCCTGCGCCGGCTGTCACGGCGTGTATTCACCGCGCTACGCCGCCGACCCCACCATGCTGCCCGACCCGCGCCTGAAAGGGGTCGCCGGCGTCACTACGCCGATTGAAATCATCCGCACCGATCCCGAGCGCACCAATGTCATGTCGGAACCGATGAAGGTGGCGTGGAATACTTCCTGGTGGGCCTATGACGAACTGCATCCGGAATGGACCAGGGAAGGACAGGGTCGCCCCGGCCAGAGTCTGGCGCGCCTGCGCAATGACGTGGCCGGTGGCGGACAGCGTCTGGAAGGCCCCAACCGCTGGAGCGACATCAAGGGTTACACCGCGCCGCCGCTGTACGGCGTCTGGGCCGCCGCGCCCTACTTCCACAACGGCAGCGTACCGACCGTGTGGGGCGTGCTGAAACCCTCCGACCGTCCCGGCATCTGGGCACCGCCGCAGACCGAGCCGGAAGGCCCCGGCCTCAACAAGGGCTTCGATTACAGCCTCGCGGCCTACGACATGGACAACCTGGGCTGGAAGTACGAGGAAATTCCCTGCATTGCCGGCACCGAGAAGTACAACTGCAACCCGACCAACGCCGGCGACCGCATCCTCAGCTGGCTGTCGAACCGGATCGGCAGCAAGGTCTGGCTCGGTTACCAGGTACTGCCTCCGCTGAGCAGGAAGGATCTGGAAGCGCGCCGCATCGTCAACACGCACGAGTTCAGTCGCGGCAATGAGGGCCACGACTTCACCGAGGTGCTGAACGACCAGGAGCGCCATGCCCTGATCGAATACATGAAGACCCTGTAAACAGGCGCATGCCTGACTGCCCGCTGCTCGCAGGCGGGAGCCGGACGTTCATCGAGAGGTGCGTCCGGCTTTTTTATGGGTGGTAAATATAAATGGCGATGGGACGAATGCGGGCCGGCAAGCTCAGGCAGACACGGTCAGCCGGTCTGCGGCACTGACAGCAGTGCGATCCCGCTGCTGCAACACCTGCTCCAGATGGAAATAGTCGCCAATCGCGGTGATTTCTTCCCCCGCAAAACCCGGCACGGGAAACGCAACGCTGGCCGCTTCCGACGCAAACTCCACTTCCACGATATGCAGACCGTCCAGCGCATCGCGGTACAGGTCGATGCACAGGGTGTGGCCCTGCCAGGGATAGTCGTAGCGCATCTTGTCGATACGGCGCCCGAGCGTGCACTGCCACAAATCCTCGAACTGTTTCGGGTCCAGCTCGATTTCGGTTTCGCGCCGGGTCAGGCCGGTGCCTTCCTTGATGGTCATGGTGTACTGGCGCGCCATCGAACGGATGCGGATCTCGCGCCCTTCCTCCAGACACAGATAACCCTGCAGGATGCGCACCCCCATGGACAGATCCAGATCCGCCGGCACCTGCCGCAGCAGAAACTTGCGCTCGATTTCGAGGTTTGCCATGTCGTCTTCCCCAGCCGGTAAATGTGCGCGCACAAAAAAAGCCCCTCGCGGAGCTTTTCCTGATACTGAATATGAAACCTAGACGCTGATCACCATGGTCAGCACTTCCTTGGCGATAAAGCCGAAAATGCCCAGACCCAGGGTGAGGAAGATTGCAGCGGTACCGATTTTGCCGGCTTTGGATTCAGCGGCCAGCTTGTACATGATGAAAAACATGTAGCCAATCAGACCGGAGACACACAGGTACAACGAAATGGTTTCGAACTGCTCGACTGCCATGAAGCCCCCTGATGACGACATGCGCGTACTACACCGGCCCTTACTTCCTGCCCACAACCCCACTGCGGGGGCACACCGGACACGCGCAAACGGGCGGCACTATACAGTCGAAACAGTTATGTCACAAGCAGTTTTTAATACCCCTTTCGTCTAACCGGAGCCTCTCCGGATGGGCAGGCAGGCCTCAGTTGACCTGCCGCTCGCGACCCTCCCAATAGGGCGCCCGCAGTTCCCGTTTCAGCACCTTGCCGGACGGATTGCGCGGCAGCACCGGCAGGAAATCCACCGACTTGGGCACCTTGAAACCGGCGATCTTCTGGCGCGCGAAACCGATGATGTCCTGCTCGGTCAGGCTGGCGCCCGGCTTCAGCACCACACAGGCCTTCACCGCCTCGCCCCACTTGTCGTCCGGCACGCCGATCACCGCCACATCGGCAATGCCGTCGAGACCGAACAGTGCACTTTCCACTTCCGCCGGATACACGTTCTCGCCGCCGGACACGATCATGTCCTTGATGCGGTCCTGCACGTAGACATAGCCGTCATCGTCCATGTAGCCGGCGTCGCCGGTGTGTACCCAGCCATCAATCAACGTGGAAGCGGTGGCATCCGGCCGATTCCAGTAGCCCACCATGTTGGTCGGTGACTTGATGCAGATCTCGCCGATCACCCCGTTCGGCACCACCTTGCCATCGCTGTCCTTGATGGCGATGTCCACGCCGGCGCGGGTCTTGCCTGCCGAGCGCATGCGCTTGTTGCCTGCCGGATCGTGATCTTCCGCCGGCAGATAGGTGCCCACGCCCATGGTTTCCGTCATGCCGTACAGCTGCACGAAACCGCACTGGAACACATCCATCGCACGCTGCAGCAGCGGCAGCGGAATCGGCGAGGCGCCGTAAATCATGAATTTCAGACAGGAAAAATCAGTGTCAGCGCAGGTGGGATCGGCCAGCACGAACTGCATGGCCGCCGGCACGATGAACAGCTTGGAAATACGGTGATCACGAATCGCCTGCAGACAGCCGGCCGGCGTGAACTCGCTCAGCACCACGTTGCGCGCACCGGCGTACATGCCGATCAGCGCCCAGCCAGTGCCGCCAATGTGAAAGTTGGGCATGGCCAGCAGACTGACATCGCGGTCGGTCCACTCGGTCCACTCTTCTTCCGGCTCGCCCAGCCGATCGGCGATTTCATTCAGCGCGTAAAACGCCTGGTGCGACACCTGCACGCCCTTGGGATGGCCGGTGGTGCCGCTGGTGTACATCTGCACGGCCACATCTTCCGGGTTGACCTTCACATGCGGATCATCGGGCGACTGCGCGCCGCGCCACTGCACAAAGCTGGGATAACGGTCGTCCTGATCCGCCAGCACAATCACCTTCTGCACAGTGGTCAGCTGGTCGCGGATGCTTTCATAGAGAGGCACGAACTCCTTGCCCACAAACATAATGCGCGCCTGCGCGTCGTTGAGAATCCAGGCCACTTCCGGCGGCGCCAGACGCCAGTTGATGCCCACTGTCACCATGTCGGCCTTGGCGTTGCCGATCAGCAGTTCGTAATACCAGTCGGAATTCTTGCCCATCACCGCGATGCGGGACTGGGGCGGCAGCTTTTCCGCCAGCAGACCGTTGGCGATCTGGCTGGTGTGACGGTTGAAGGTCTGGTAGTCCGATTCGCGCTCCTCGAATACAAAAGCGGTGGCGTCCGGACGCTGGCTGCCATGATAACGGGCGATGTCGCCCAACGTTCTGATTTCCCTGTAGTACGGCATGTTGTTTTTCCCACTGCTGATGGATTAATTCCGGCGTGACTCTCAAGTCAAAACAGTGGGCAGGAAGGTACCGCATTTCCCCGTTAACCAACAACCCCGCCACTGAACAGTGTGTATATTTTCTCCTTGACAGCGCCCGCGACGAGACACTATAAGCACTGTGTCTCGAGCAAATAAATTGCCGAAAATCCGTATTCCCCCAACGAGAAACTGCGATGACCCCAGCCAGTGTTTCCAGCATTTCGTCTTCCGCTCCCAACCCCACCACAACGCCCGCACATCCTGAGCCGCCCGCCGCTCTCGGACCGGACTCGCTGGCCTGGAAGCATGCCGGCGACAACCTGCAACTGCTGATGGCCGGCACCACCCTGCTGCTGCAGGTGGCGCATCCGGTGGTGGGTGCAGGTGTGGAGCAGCACTCGGTGTTCAAGACCGATCCCTGGGGCCGCATGCAGCGCACGGCGGAATGGGGCATGCGCCTGCTGTACGGCGGGCCGGAAGGATCGCCCCAGGCCGGCCGCGACCTGCGCGACCTGCACCGCGACATCAAGGGCACTGACGACAAGGGCCGCCGCTATTTCGCCCTCGACCGCGAGGCCTACGCCTGGGTTCACATGACCACCTACTACACCATGGTCACCACCCAGCGCCTGTTCGGCGAGCAGCCCTTCACGCCAGCCGAGGAAGCGCAGCTGTACCGGGAATGGGTGCAGCAGGGCCGGGTCATGGGCATCCGGGCCGAGGACATGCCCGCCGACACGTCCGCCTTCTGGAGTTATTTCAACAAAATGGTGGAAGAACGGCTGGAGGAAACCAGTCTGGCGCGCTACCTGATTGACGTGACCCTGAAGAAATCACGCAAGCCGCCATTCCTGAAGTGGCTGCCGGATGGCATCTGGAATTTTGCTTACCGCACTGCCGGCGGCTGGCTGATGCTGAATACCGCCGCTACCCTGCCCCACGCCCTCCGCAAAACCCTGCATGTGGAATGGGGCCGGCCACAGGAACTGCTGTTCAAACCGCTGGCACAACTGGTGCGGTTGAGCCTGCCACTGCTGCCGGTGAAAGCCCGTTACGCGCCGCCCGCCGCCCAGGCACTGGCCACTGCACAGAACCGGGCAAAACAGCATCGCTGACAACCGGCCCGCTCAAAACAGACTTAACTGGGAATCCTCCCGCGCCGGCCGTGCCACCATCGGTGGCACGAACCGGCTGCAATCCAGCACCTCGCCGCGCACACGATCAAAGTTCAATCCCACCTTGCGACAGGCCAGGTGGAAACGCTGGGCATACAACCGGGCATATTCACCAGAGCCGGTCATGCGCGCGCCGAACTTCGATTCATACAGCTTGCCGCCACGCGCATCGCGGATCGTGGCCAGCACCCGCTCGGCCCGGTCCGGATAATGGGTCTGCAGCCATTCCACAAACAGCGGCGCCACTTCCAGCGGCAACCGCAGCAGCATGAAATTGGCACCCTGCGCACCAGCCTGAGCCGCCCGTTCCAGCAGCTGCTCGGTTTCGTGATCGTTGATCCAGGGAATCAGCGGCGCCACCAGAATGCCTACCGGCACACCCGCTGCCCGTAACGTGGCTACCGCCCGCAGCCGCGCCTCGCCGGATGACGTGCGCGGCTCCAGCCAGCGCTTGGTCTGGTTGTCGAGAGTGGTCAGGCTGATCATCACCTTCACCAGCGACTGCTGCGCCAGTTCCGCCAGCACATCCACATCCCGCGCCACCAGCTGGTTCTTGGTAATCAGCGTCACCGGATGCCGGCATTCCAGCAGCAATTGCAGGATCTGGCGGGTGAGTTTGCGCTCCGCTTCCACCGGCTGGTAGGGATCGGTCGCGGTACCGATGCAGATCGGCGAGCACTGGTAGGAAGGCCGCACCAGATCGCGCCGCAGTGCCTCGATGGCGTTTTCCTTCACAAAGATGCGGGTCTCGAAATCCAGCCCCGGCGACAGGCCCACATAGGCGTGGTTGGGACGGGCAAAACAGTAGATGCAGCCGTGCTCGCAGCCACGATAGGGATTGATGGACTGCAGGAACGGCACGTCCGGCGACTGGTTGCGGGTAATCAGGGATTTGGCCTGCTCCGGCAGGAAAACCGTGTCGCGCTTTGACGGCAGGAATTCCTCTTCCAGCACGGAAATGCGCTGCTCGAAACGGCCGGTGGGATTGCTCACCGCACCGCGCCCTTTCAGCGGATTTTTGCCGCCATTGTTGCCCTGGTTTGACATGTCGCACTCGCAAATAGCTGTATATTTTTACAGTATACGAATTTCCCGCCACTGCAGGAACTGCCCGCGACAGGCGCGCCCAGGCCAAACCCTGTGTAGCGCGCCAAATAGCCTGAGACGCCGCGCCAAGCTACTTGAGACACGACTTTAGGGACCTTTAAGTGTCAATTAAGTGGCTCAAATCGTCCCCTGAAGTCCCTATGTTTACATGCCTCCCGCCCTTGTACTTAAAGATGCGCCCACCAGCCTCGGGCACAGGGGTGGCGCTGGCATGCTGGATGAAGATGTATCTAATGCCTGAAACCTGGCCGCCAACGCCATCCAGGGCGGTGAAGGTTACCATGATCGGGCTGGCGGTCACGAACATGTCATTGGGGCAATCGTTGACCACCGGGAGGTCATCAGACGCGGCCGCTGATGCCAGCCACGCGGCCACCGCTTGATGATCCTTGTACAGCACAGCTACATCCGCAGGGACGGTTACATACAGATTGTCTGGCAGGACCAGGGTAGTGCCACCTGCCGCGCCCGCCACGGTAATGACAATGGTGAGGTCGCTAGTGCCGCTGTTGACCGTTGCCGCACGCACGCTAAATGTGTGAATTCCCGCCGCCAGCACACCGGTCAGCACGCCAGTGTAGACGGTACCGTTATCCGTCGCCTGCGGATCTGTGACCGGTACAAATGCCAGACCGACCGGCACATCAAGCGCGGTCAGTGTGATGGCCGCACCCTCTGGATCTTGCGCTTCTATTGTGATCGGCGCGATCGCGCCAGGCGTACTCAGATTTACTGATTGCGAATTGAAAAAAACCGGGCGGCCATTGATGTGCGCCGTGATCACCCGATCGCGGCTGCGTCCGCTGTGCGTGACGCGCGCCACGAATGCAACATCGCCGTGTGTGGTGAGCGCGCCGGACACCAGACCGCTGCCGTCGATGGTGACACCAGCCGGTGGGCTGACCAGCGTGAACACTGCACCCGGCGTGTTGCTAGTGAGCTGCAGCGTGCCGGTGCTCCAGTTGTTCCAGTTGACCTCGGTGGCGCTGGTGAAAAACGGTGCGCGCAGGACGGTGATGTTGTAGTCCTGATAGCCGGCGAGGAATGCATCGCCAGCGCGCAGCCGCACCTGGTACGTATTGACGTCCTCCACCGGGGGTGTGCCGACCAGCGTGAAACTGGTGGGGCCGGTCTGGGTGAGCGTGGCCCACGTCGGTTTAATCGGCGCGCTGATCGTGATCGCGTCGCCGTTTTCATCCGACACCGTGCCCGCGTAGTTGTACTGCGAGCCTTCGGTGACGGACAGCAGCGGCAGCGTGTCGAATTGCGGCGCGACGGCGGTTTCGTCGTGCAGGATTGTGACCTGGTATGTGTTCGGCGACGGCTGGCCATCGCTCCACGGTTCCACCGTGAACACGTCGCCGGTGCTCTCATCATCGAACGGGTAGTAGACCAGGTTGCCTGACAGCGACAGATCGGCGGTGCCGTTGACGGGCAGCACGGAAATGCGCGCACTGATGGGATCGCCGTTCGGGTCGATGACGTTGCGGGTGACGCCCACATCTGATTGATTCCAGCCTGGTGCGCTGGAATCGATATGCGCGTCGTCGTCGGTGGGAGCGATGAACCACTCGCTGCCGACCAGCCAGCGGGCTTCGTCGCC
The DNA here is from genome assembly GCA_964491665.1 of uncultured Moraxellaceae bacterium. Lineage (GTDB taxonomy): Bacteria > Pseudomonadota > Gammaproteobacteria > Pseudomonadales > Ketobacteraceae > Ch67. The sequence continues at coordinate 59,397 of CAZBII010000004.1, read as the reverse complement.
GTCGATGTGCGCGTCGTCTTCTTCCGGATTAACCAGCCACGATTCGGCCAGCACTGGAATGCGGATGGTGGTGAGCGAGCCGGGCTGGGTTGAACCGTACTCGATGGAAAAACCCAGCGTAACCGGATCTGCTGTGGCTGCAGAGTACGCGCCCAGGGCGAAGCGCGTTTCCGACCCGGTCGATGATTCGACGCCCAGCAGTGATGTCGGCGCCAGACCGGTGATGGTGTTGTTCAGATTGATTCCCAGCGCGGAAATCACCAGATCCAGCGCCACAGGCACCACGGCTGCACTGGATGCGCCAGCCGTGACGGCGGCATTACTGATTGTCAGCAGCGCTTTATTCTGCGGCGCATTCGCCAGCTCGACGATGGCCAGCCGGCTGTAGTAGGCCGATAAAAATTCGACGTCTATATCGCCGGCAGCCGCAGGCAATTCAGCATCGATCAGCGCATATACGGCGGTGTTGCAGTTGCTGGATTCCGCCGCGCGCAGATAGCTGACCAGCGGCGTGAGCGGCGCGCCCTCAACCGAACACGACAGTGTGGCGTTGTTGCCGTACCAGTCAAATGCGGTGGCAATCAGCAGCAGCATGCGTTTGCCGGTGCTGGCCTGCTGCAGCGCGTAGCTGTTGGCGCCGCTGTACAGGAGGGCGGTATTTACAATCGTCGTCATGTTATGCCGCCATCGCTGTTACAGGGTGAGAGTGGCCGCTGTCGCCGTCGCCGTGGTGCATGGCAACAACGGTGTAGACATCGGTGCCGATGGCAATCGGTGCGGGATCGATGCAGTCGGTTTCCTCGCCGGTGACGATGGCAAACGGTGAGGATTCCGCGTTGCGGTAGATCTTGAATCCCAGATACTGCCCCTTGTATTTTTCAGGATGCCGCAGCCAGCTGACGCGCACTTTCGGCGTGCCGGCGTCGTCGAATTCCTGGGCGGCGACATGCAGCGGGAAAACAGAATCACGAATGCGGGAGTGCACCCAGTAGCTGATGTTTTCCCCGGCAGCGCCGATGCCGTAGTTGCCGCGAAAAATGGGCAGGCCCGAAAGCGGCTCGTTGTAGGTGTACTCGTTGTACTGCCGCTGGGTGATCTCTTCGCCTGGCAGCGGAAACGTGAGCGAGCCGGCTTCCACATCGAATTCGGGATCACCGTAATAGGTGCCCAGCTTGCCCCGGTTTTTCAGGGTGTTCTTCGCGCCGATGCCGGCGACATCGAGGGCGGAGCCAGGCTCGATGCGTCCGGGATATTGGAGGCCGTTTTCACGGGTGCCCAGGATGGTCAGCGGCGCCACCTCCACCAGAGTGGCGGGATAGCCTGCAGCCACCGTTCCCAGCTTCGGCCCTGCGAAATTGCTCAGGCTGTTGCGCTCCGAGCGCACCATGCCGCCCTGGTTGGCCCAGTGCGCGAAAAATGCGTTTGTGGCCTGCAGGATTCCGTTTTCATCCAGCCCGATGTCGTGGAACAGGGAATCATAAATCTGTTTTTCATCGCCCTGAATGATTGCGCCGTCACTGTTCGTGCCAGCGGGCCAGCGCGTGCGCATGATCGTGCTGTTGTACATGCGCGACTTGTAGCCGGTCATGATGCCGTGCGCGGAATCCTTGCCGTGGTTGAACACGGCGCCCATGCCAAAAAATTCGCGGGCGGTATAGGTCCACTGGTCTGCCGCCAGGCCGTAGGCGGCAGCGTGCAGGAAGCCGGTGTCTATGCCGATGGCGCCGCACCGGCGAAACTCGTTTCCGTAGCTGAAATTCCACGCATTTGTAGACGCCACCTGAAACGCATCGGTGGTGTACTGCGGGGTGACCTTTCGCGGCTTCCACGCCGGGTCCAGATCACAATCGAGCACCCAGCAATTCTGCGCGGTACAGTTGCGGGCGCGGTAAAAAGAGAAGCCGCTTGATGCAGGCTGCCGGCCCCAGAACGGCACGTAGCGCGCAGCGCAACGCCGATAAACAACCAGATTGGATTCGTAGGAGCTCACGTTGTAGCGGCCGTAACCGTAGGGAAAAGAGCTTTCGACCAGGATGTCGTGGCAGCGGTGCCAGTTCAGGTTGCTGACGTTGTGTTCCGCGTCGTCGTCTGCCCGCGCATCGCCTGGCCAGCAGTCGCGCACCACAACGTAGGCGCAGAACGAGCCGCCTATAGAATCAGCTTTGCAGCGCACCGTTTTCAAACCGCTCACCATCGTCCAGTTGCGGTTGACGGTGCCCACCCACGTATTGTCCCAGTCGGCGGATGGCTCGTTGCCGTAAATGTAAATCGCGCTGAGGTTAATATCCTCTCCATCGAAAACCCAGTGGCCGGGAACGCGGGCGATGATGTTGGTGTAGCGCTGATTTGTTCCGCCGGGTAGCTGTGTTCCCAGCGCTCCCTCGCGATAAACCAGCGTGTTATTCACGCCGGTGTAGACGCCCTGATCGATCACCACAGTGTCACCAGCAGCGAACGCGCCAGACACCGCCAGCGCGTTGAGCGTGGCATAAGGCCGGCCGGGGCCGACGCGATGCACGTTGCCAGCAGTTTTTCCGATGTGCACCAGGATCACGGTTTCGGAAATACCGGACACGTTCGACAATTCCACGCCGATGTGCACGGTCTGGTCCTGCCGGTATCCCTTCGCCAGCGGCATCAGCGCGGTATTGAATTTAACCTGCCCGGTGATCGGGTTCACCGACACGCAGTCGGGGCCGTAGGTTTTCCGGTAATGCCCGGTGGTGACGCGATACCGGTGCGACGGCTGCCAGGTGAAAGTGGCGCCGTTTGCCACATAGAACTCATTGTCTGCCAGCTGCGTCAGTTCAGGCGCAGCAGGGCGCCGCCGATCCAGCGTCGGCAGATAAATCCCGCGCACACCGCCACTGGTCACCACGCGGCGGTTAACGCTGATCAGAGTTTCCGGCGATCCGTTCAGGTAGGCGTTGGCCATCGTCGTATTACCGTTTGGTCAGGGCGTTGGCCTGCAGCCACGCGATGTCGGCTGCCGCTGATTTTTCGGTTGTGTCGTTCAGTTTCAGTATATCCATCTGGGTGGCGCCACCAGCGCCCGACAGATCCAGCCCGGTGAGGGTGAACACACCGGCGCCCACGGAGGCAACCGGAAAAATGCGCCCGACCAGGAATCGATTGCTGGGGCAGCGCATGATCATGGCGCTATCCCCATTCGCCCAGGTGTGGCCGGCTGCGGTGATTACCGATGGATTGGCTGCGCTGGCGCTGACGTTGCTGAGCTGGTTGGCCGAACCGTCGCACCAGCAGATCACTGGCGTTGCGCCTGTAGCAGCTGCCGCAGCGCCCTCGAAGATTGCAATATATTTTCCACCCAGCGTGGTGGGGTTGCCGCCATTGAAAACAGCGTCTGCCGGATCGAGCGTTGCCACGTTGCTGGCAGTAGTCACCGCCAGCGCAATATCGACCGGATCGTAATCGGCGTGCGTGCATTCGTGCGCGCTGAAATCGGCTAGCGTGGCCAGCGCCTCGGTGGGCGTGAGCGTGCCTTTGAAAATGCGGACGTGCGCGGTGAGGCCGAAAGCGCTCATCATTTTTGCTTTTGCCGCCAGCGGGAAGATAAATCGGGAAGTCGCCATTTTTGATACCTCACAAACTCATTTAATGGGGTTTACAGCACCAGGAACAGACTGACATTCCCCGAGGTATTCGACAGCGCACCATTAAAATCCCTGATCTGGAGCTGGAAAGTTCCATTTGTGCCCAGGGTTGCGCAATTCGCAATGAAATCTCCGGTGGGCATTTGCGCCAGCAGTCGACCATTGCGGCCGATCCCGGTGGAAATTTCATAAATGCCCGTCGAAATTCGGGTATAGGTCCAACCGTGCGATGTGACACCGCTAGCAAGACCCACAACGATCGATCCGTGAATTATTTCGCTTTCTCGCGGGTTGATCACGATGAATACATCATCTGACTCCCGATACAGCACTTCTGCAACGTAGCCCGGCCGCACCGCTTTATATCGAGCGTTGATCACTTCGCTGACCACACCCACAGTCTCATGCGAATACATCACCAGCGGCTTTCCGTTCAGGGTGGTGGCGACAGTTGCATGATTGGTGGCATGCGGAATAAACCGGTAGATGCGGCCATCTACCAGTGGCGGGAGTGCTACCGTAAATTCAGAGCACTGGGCATAACCATAGATATTAGTGGTTGCGCCCGATGAAACGGGGATAGACAACGACGACAGCAGCGTGGTGATGGCGGCCAACAGCTGATTGTTTTCAGCAAAATTAGGCGTGGCGCCTGCTGCGACGACCACATTATTGATCTCATCGATCAAGTTGTTGGTCTGTTCCGCCATGACGCGACTGGCCGGAATGCCCGCAATGGGATCGCCGTTTGTGTATTTTCCGGCGTGCAGTTGTGCTGTTGGACTATCTGTGTATCCAGCCATTTTAAGCCTCATTCGCAAAAAGTAAGACGCGATGCTTGTGCGCGTGCGATCGTAGAAAGTTTTCCAGTACGTCATTGCCCCACTCCTGGTATAGGTCTCCATAACGCGCTGTTCCGTAGCGAGCCGGAGTAACATCAGTGGCTGGTGCGGTGATCTTCCAGACGAAATTCCATTCGTTGCCCGCGTAGCCAGTCGGGCCGGGATCGGCCTCTGTGTATTCGGTGATGGTGATCTCAAATCCCAGCGTGGCGGCCAGATCAATAAAATACTGACGTGACTGCCAGCCGGGTGCCGTGATCTTTGCGACCAGCAAATCGCGCAGCCTGGACGCGCCCAGATCGCCCGTCACCATCGGTTCTGGCACGCCCCAGTCTTCCAGCCATTCGGGCAGCATTTCAGATGTCGTTGCCGGGTTGCGCTCCAGCAACAGCTGCTGCACACGCTGCTCAACTCTGACCAATTCGTGCGACAACGCCAAAAAAAGCAGACCGAAATGGCTTTCATGATGGGTAGGCCACGCTTTGCCACGCGGCAACAGCGCCAGCATCGCATCGCGATAATCAGCTGCTACGGCCATGTAGTGACTCCCAGCGTGGGAAACTCGGCGATGCTGTGGGTAATGTCAGCGATCAACCCGATATCAAAATCTTCAGCACCCGCCGCACGAATGGCCTGTTCCAGCTGGTGCAGAAATAGAGTGACACCCGGACTGGCCTTGCGGCGCAGCCAGTCCTTGATTTCATTTTCGATTGCCGCTTTAACTTCAGCAGTTGCCGGCGCCAAGCTGGCAAAGGTCAGATTCAACGGCGCAGCGGTTGGCGCTTCGATTGTCAGTGCGCGCATTCCGGCGGGCCTGACATCGACCTGGTTGATGTAGTTCGACACAGCCGTGACGTGCGCAGGTGTCGGAATTGGATTGGCCAGACCCTCGGTAACGAAACGAACCGTCACGCTACCGATCCCATCTTCATGCGCATAAACCCAGGCGCGTGTCACGTCGCTGTGGGCAGCCTTGGCCCAGCGGATGTAATCAAAATCACAGCCGCCTTGCGGTGGGTTGATCTTGCGTTCACGCAAGCGAGCACGCAGCCGTGACATTTCTTCAATGTCAGCACCGGCCTTGATGCCTGCGCCGGTGACTGTGGCGGCATTGGCAATGCCAGGCACAGCGCTCAGCAGCTGCACCGTTGTGCCCGCATCCTGGTTGGCAGCCGCGCCGGCAGCCACCGCTGTCACGGCAATTTCTGCCGACGTGGCAACCAGCGTGTGATCGGCATCGACCGAGTAATACTGCCCATCGGATGATTTGAATTGAGTGCCGGACAGTATCGTGGCGCCGATAGAGCCCGCGATGGACAGGCTGCCGATCGCAAACGCTGCAGGCACTCGATAGACGCCGTATGCCGCTGCTTCCGCAATCAGCACATCGTCGTCCTTGTCATCGTCGGATATCTGCCGGCCGTAATACTCGATCATGCCGTACATGCTGTGGCACAACGCACCGAACACATGCGCCAGGTGCGTGTACACACTGCCCTGACTGTGCGCATCGAATCCTGTGGTGACTTCGATGTCGTTCTTGACCCGCTCCACAACGGTTTCCAGACTGTCACGCACCCACGGCATAATTCCAGATCTCCCGCAAGTCGAGCCGGCCTTGTTCACCGGATGGCAGTGTGTACGTCAGTTGCAGCGCAATCAGAGTGCCTTGCAGTTCACCTTCCACCGCAACGGCCGCCAGCTTGCCTTCGTCAACCAGCGGCTGCACGGCGGACTGGCAATAGCTGATGGCAGCGTTCAGCGTTTGCTGCGTCGCTTGCGCGCGCTCAAGCAGCCAGAGTAATGATCCAGTGGATTGCTCGAAGAACATATCGCCCCAGTAGCCGCCATGTGCGGCAATCAGGGTGCCAGGGTTTTGATCAGGCGGGGCGCTGCAATTGGTGAACAGCAGCATGAAAACGGCTGTCACCAGCCACGGCGCAGAAGCGGGGCCAGCTGTTTCCAGCTGGATATCACCTGTACCCAGATCAGTTTTATAGATCAGTGCTGGTGCGCTCACATGAAGAGACTCCCGAATTGTGCCACTACGATTTTCTTAAATCGTACTGATCGGGAGTTTAAACGGGGGATTAAAGGGCTTTGATGCCGGCGGGATTGATCAGGGTAACGGCGTTCCGGTGGTGCCACTTCCTGCCGTTACGCCATTGTGAGCGTGCGTGCTGCCCACCGAAATGTTGTTGTTCTTCAGCGTGCCGGTGGTGGTCACGTTGCCCTGAATATCGGTAGTTCCGTTGATGACAACATCACAATTGATATTCAACTGGTCGGCATCGATATCGATAATGCGGCCGGTCTTCAGATGAATTTTTGCGCCATCCTGATTATAAAGTGCAACCTCTCCGGCGGCTACGTCGACGCGGTAGCGATTATCACCGACGTTGATTGCGATCGCATGTGATCGGTCGCCATTCAGGTTCAGCACTACCGCGCCAGCGCCACCCACTGGCGTCGACGCCAAACCGAATGGCTGCACAAATTCAGCATCGCAGGGTTCACCACCCATTGATACGACCTGGACGAACGGTCGGCCATTCTGCGCATGCACGTATTCAACCACGGCACGTTGCACGATCATGCGCATGCGTCGGCGCAACGGTTCCAGCATGCGGGCGATTGACCGTGTCAGCGTTACATTCACGGTCCCCATTGCAGTCCTCCCGAGGCTGCCGGCTCGGGCAGCGGAACCGGGTCATACGCTGCCGGTGGCATGATCAGCAATTCGGTGCGCTGGCCACGGCTGTCCAGGATCAGGCGCCTTTCCACAATTAGCTGATCTTCGGCGATGCCCGCATACGGATCGTCAACTCGCACCCGCTGATTCACTGGCCACAGTGGCCCCTTCTCGAACTGCCGCCAGCCGGCCACTGTATAAATCACCTGGCGCGCCCGCGCCCAGCGTGTGGCGGCTTCTGCTTTTGACCTGGCAATGCAATCCGCTTCTGACACCGGGCTGTCACAGGTGATCACCAGCGGCTTGTAACGGCCATACAACCGTTGCTTGTCATAGAACGCGGTGCGGGTATTGGCTGGGCCTTTCTCATCGGCGCTGGACCAGTTCGCGCCGGCATCCTGACCCACCACATGATATTCGGTGAAAACATCTCTGGCGGAAAACCGGGGCGCAGCGCGCAGAATATTCACGCCCAGCTTGAGCGGTGTCTGGGTGCGTTGCGTGCCGGCCTTGGTAATCAGCAGATCACCTGTCACGGTGCTGACGATCACCACGCCACGATATCTGGCATATTCAGTCAGCAGATCCATGATCGGTTGTCCAGGATCGAGCGTGCAGCTGATGGGCTTGCCGACATCGGTATCAGCCGAAACAGAAATACCGAACGGCTTGCACAGCCGCTGCGCCAGTTCCAGCAGCGTGATGCCGCTGTAGCTCTTGCTGGTGGTGGTGTTTGAACAGACCAGCAGATCGTAGGCTTTACTGTAGCCGGTGGCGTTGATTTCGTGCTGGCCGTCGCCATAGCTCAAATCAACATCCTCCAGATAACCTGCCGCGATCACATCATTGTCCAGGCTGACCGTGGCCGGCATGCCCACCTGCGGTGCCAACAACTTGCGAGGCGCCAGCCAGGCGTCGCTCAGCGTGAGAGAAAAGCTGTCCGCGACTTGCTGCAGACTGTTGACGATGGTGATGGCCTTCCAACCTTCATAGCGCTGGCCGGCAAGGTGCAGCACCAGATTGTCAGTCACTCAACACCTCCAGCGATCGGTTGGCAGGCGTGAACAGTGGGTGCTTGATGCGGTTGCGGCGGATCAGATCAGATTCGCGCGAGGGATCACCATAGAGGTCATACGCCAGCACCAGCGCCGGCACCGATTGCCCGACCTGGTAGCCGGTGACGCGGGCCAGATTTTTACTGTGCGCCCGCAGGTGTTTATAAAAGGCGGCCCGCAGATCGGCCAGCAGCGCACGCGTTGCGTCGTCTGCCCGCGCCATCTCCTCCGACATCGATGCACCCAGCTTTGCCTGCACAGCCTGTGCATCGTTGATGCTGGCGAACGGTGAGCGGTCATTCGTGACCACGTCCACCGCGCGTGCCGCGTTCACCACATAGCGCACCGCACCGGTCAATGCCAGCGAGTTGTTCAGCGTTGCCAGTGCGTTGTTGTTGATCGTCTGCTGGCGGCGCCCCTTGGTCATGTCGCCACGAAAGGCGGTGAGCGGGATCTGTGATTTCAGATTGTCATAAATATCCAGCGCCGACTTCAGCGAATTGGCCGCGCCCATGGTGGCGCTGATGACGCCACCCACCAGCGACACCAGCTTTGCCGGTTGCTGTAGCAGCGTGGATGCCTGATCGCCCAGGCGCGTGATATCAGATGCCAACTGCGCGATGCCTGATGTGCCGGACTGGATGCGCCCGTTGATGCTGCTCAGCTTGTCGGCCAGGCCCGCGATCAGGCCGGCGCTTTCCGTGTCCAGATCATCGATACCGGTTTTAGAAAGCGCGCTGGACGCGGTCGACTTCACAGCCGCGTCCACCTTGTCGGCTGCGACGTAGGCACCGGCCAGCGTGTCCACGGTGTCATCGGGCGACGGCAGGCCGCCGTAAATGCAGAACGTCACATCGAAGCGGGCCATGCCGCCTTCGCGCGTGTTCTCGCTGCGGCGCGGCTCGATAGCCACGACTTCCAGGCGCCCCAGCTTCGGGTGCACCAGAGTGCCGGGGCCAGGCGTGGCCAGCGCAACGCGCAGCGCGTCACGCTGCTTCATGTAATCGTCACCCAGCACAAACAGGCTCATGCGCCACTGTTGTGCTGTTCCGCCCAGGTATTCAGTGTATGGACGGGTGCGCAGCGGGTACTGATGCACCTGGTACTGGGAGCCGAATTCCTCGCTTTCATTTTCCACGCAAAACGCCACGCCACGAAAACTGGCAGGCTGCAGGTTTTCGCGCCAGCTCACCATGTACCTCCGCCCGCTTCCACGTTGACATCAAAGCCGTTGGTGTCGGTTCTTTTCACAAACGGCGCGCCACTCATATCAAATGCCACCGTCAGTTTTGCATTGCGCTCCGAGTCCAGCGAGGATTGCGCATCAGCGTTACCCAGCGCGGCCAATATTTTTGCCCAACCCCTGCCATAGGCATCACCAAAATTGGACTTGCTGAATGCGTCATCAGCGCCCGTCATTCTCATCATCCAGCCGGTACCTTCATAGGCGCCGTAGCCAACAGCTCCAAGTTGAGCTGCAGCAGTCGCCATTGCACCAAGCCCCAGCATCGGCAGCGCTCGCAACGATACATTGCGAGTCAATCCGGCCCCTAAAGCCATCTTTTTTCGGACGGAATCCGGCAGCATGTTCCAGCCCTTGCGGCCCAGGATGGCAGCCCCGCCCACCAAGCCGGCGTTCCAGATGTCGTCAGCCGTTTGGTCCTGCTGTTCCGGGGTTCCTTCATTGAAGAAGTCAGCAATTCCCTTGGTTGGCCCGCTGAGTTTTTTATCCGCGAACTTTTCCATCACATTTCTGAGCGATTGCAGCGACGACTTAAAGGTGTTCGCGTTTTCCGCTGCTGCGCGCTGGGTTCTGCCAAGTTCGACTGTGCCGTTCACCAGTTCGTCATACAGCGCTCGATCTTCCTTTTTCAGCAATGAGCGCACCCCAGCCATTGCCGTATCATCAAAGATCTTGCGCAGTTTGATTTCTGATTCATCGGCACGTTCGATAATTTCGCGCAGCAACATGTTCAGCGGGCGCAGTGTCTTGCCGTCATTTTCAAACACCTTGATGCCGTTGCTATTCAAGAACTTCAGCGCATCAGGATTGGAGAACGTCCGCATTGCTGCTTGAATCGATGTCGCTGCCTCGTCGGCACTGCCCGTGGTTGTGACAAACATCTGGGCCAATCCTGTCAGCTCGGCAACCGCCTGCGGGCCCATCTTCTGGGTTGTCGATAGAATTTTTGGCGAGATCCGCGCTATATCAGCAACCGCCAGGGCACCCTTGCTCATTTGCATAAACATCAGGTCATAAAACGCTTCCACGTCTTTGGCATCACGGATGCCTTTTTTCCACATCTGCGACACCATCCCGCCCACATCACCTGCATCAGCGCCGAATGCCTGAATGGCCAGGCCAAGGTTGCGCACGTTTTTTTCTGTGAATGCAACGTCGCCGGTTTTTGCGTTGACCGTATCCAGCGCCCTGGCAAGGTCACCGGTATTAATGCGGATGTCGGGCGCATTGGCCACGCTCTGCACCTCCTGCTTCCAGCGCTTCACCTGGTCGGCCGCCATGTTTGCATCGGTGCCCAGCCGCGTCATCTGGGCATCGAACTCGGCCACTTGCATGGTAGCAGCCGTCAAACCACCACCGGTCAACAACGCAGTGTACCGGTTGCCCATCGCATCCAGCCCCTTGCCCATGGCATGCACCGATCCGCGCATAACGTTCAGTGACCGGCTGCTGGATTTTGCCATCTGATCAATGGAGCGGCTGTAGCGAGCCGCTGCCTGATCCAGGTTGCCAGTGAGTTTTAAGACGATGCTGGTTTCGAGTTCGTTTGCCATGTGAACACCAATCTGAAGAACTGGCGGAGGGGAAGATTAACGATTTCAGCGCGGGGCCAGCAGCAGACCTGTGACAACTCGTTCAGCAGGTTTTCAACTCGATGCGCCAGCCCCATCAGATCGCCCCCGCGTGATCGCCTCCAGATCGGCGGCGTCCATTGCGTTGGCAATGCGGCTCAACAGGTTGATGTCGTCGGGGCTCAGCTTGCGCAACATTTCAATTTCCAGCGGCGCTTCCAGCAGGCCCACAATCGACACCTGGCGACGCAGGGTGTGCATCGCTACCAGCGTGGGGCTTTTCACGTATTCCGGCCCGTAGCCGGTGACCTGGCCGCCAGCGTTCATCTGCGGCACCATTTCCAGACGCTCGGCGTCCAGGTTGGCATCCATGACATCGCCAGCGGTCAGGCTGCGCAGTGAAACTTCAAGGTAGGTTTTTTCACCCACCTTGAAACCATCTTTAAGTGTTATTTTCTGGGCAGCCATAATCAAACCTTGTTGGTGTCTTTCGAGTTGATGACCACGCTGATCTTGCCGTCGCTGGCTTCAACCGCCTGCGCCACCCAGGCGCCGGTCATCATGTAGAAGTCGCCACCATCGGTTTGCACCGGCACGTTAAAATCCTTTAGTTTACCCAGCGCAACCAGATCCAGACCGGGCTTGTGCGCAATGTCCATGGTCAGCTCGCCCACCGAGTGCTCTTCGGTGAAGCCCACCACGCCCACGTCCGTGATCACGGGGGGGCGGCTGAAACCCTTGGGCTTAAAGCGCGCGCCCGGCAGGTTGAACACGCGGCCCAGTCCCGGCAGATCGATGTAGACCTTTTTCGCAATCAGCGACATTGTGAAATCCTCAAACGATGAATTGCTGTTTGCCCGCGATCACATACAGCGGCGCGGTGTAGTTGGGCACGTCGCGGAAATTGACGCGGGTTGGATCGTTGGCATCGATTTCCACCAGCAGGCTGTCCATGTAGCCAGCGTAGTCTTCGCACCAGCCGGCGGGCATGAACGTGTTCTGGTACAGCGCACCCAGCTCCGCCTTGATGCGTTTCGGATCGACCACCTGCACACCCGGTGCAATGCCCGACGCGTCGGCGGCCAGGCCGTAGCGTGCAAACACGCTGGCCAGATGCTTGCGCTGCTCGTAGCGCACCGCGTCCTGCGTTTCCAGCAGGGTGATATCCAGATAGCTGTTGTCGGCCAGTCCAGATTCATTGACCTGGTACATGGTGATCACGCGCTCCAGGCGTACCACACCGGCGCTGTCGACCGTGTAGGTGGACATACCATCCCACAGGTGCACGTTGCGCTCCGCGTCGGTCCAGCGGTCCTCGGTGTTCGGCGGCAGGATGCCGCGCAGTGCCAGCCCGCGCAGCTGGCGGCTCGGGTTTTCCGACAAGCTGGCAGCGGCCACCGCGCAACTGGCGGCAGCCCACAGATAGGACGGCTGCAGGCTGGAACCAGCCGGCACGCAGCACACCAGGTGCGAGTTGCGGCCGTTGCCGAACGCGCTGGCGGCGCCATGCGTGCCGCGATACGAAATGAATGCGCGGCCCGGTTTGCCACGCATCGGTCCCCACCGATCGGCCAGCTCGGTTTCCAGCGCGGTCAAGCTGGTGGCGTCGTTGTAGGGAAACGCGATCCAGTGCCACCACTCGTCACCCAGCGCCGTCAGGAAGGGCGCGATGTCCGGATTGGTGGTGCCACCAGCCAGCGGGTTGATGGTGATCGCTGGCGCGCTGGGCGTGGACGCTGCTTCATACAGCACTTCGGTCACGATCTCATTGCCGGCCAGGCCCTTGCTCTTGGCCGTCAGGTTGACCTGATAATTGTTCACGCCATCCACCGCAGCGGTCACCAGCAGTTCGCTGTTGGCGTTGATGGCCGACACCACGTTGGTGGCCAGTGTTGCGGCAGTGGTACCAGCGGCCACACCCACGGCAACCGTCTTGCCGCCGATGTACACCCGGATGGTGCCGTTGTGGCTGGCAGCTCCCACAAAGCGGATGTAGCCGCTGGCTGCAACGCCGGCCGGATTATCGGCCAATCCCACAGCCCACATCTCGGTGTAGGTGTTGTTGTCCAGCATGATAGCCAGCATTGCGGCCAGCATCGAACCACGACCGTACAGCTGATCGGCCTGCGCCTTGCTGGATACGCGCACCAGCGAACCTGCCGCCGCACTGCCTGACGGCAACTGCTGGCCGGTCACCACAATCTTTTTATTTGCCACCGCACTGTTCGCCAGATCGTTATTGATCTCGATGAACACGCCTGGCACGCGCAGGTTGGCGGGAATACCGTCGAATGAAATCATTGCTTACCCCTTTTTAACCGGCTTTTTCTGATCAGCCACGACGACATCACCATCCTTCAGGCGTCGCAACCAGTAACTGTTTTTCGGTTTCACTTCGCCATCCGCACGCAGCGGTGCGCCGCTGACGGGATCACGCACCAGGCGGTTGTCAGCGGGCTTGATATGAAAATCGGTCATAGTCGATCCTGTCATTGGTCAATGGTTATCAGGTCGGTTGCCTGGTCTTCGTTACCCAGCACATGGGTGCCAAAGATTTCAGCCAACCGTTCATAGGTGATGGCCACCGGCTCGGCGATCGGCACCGCCTGCAGCCAGGCGATCGACCACAGGCAGATGCCCGCCTTGTCGATTTCATTGGTCGTGATGTTGCGGCCCACAACATCCTCCGGCGCGCCAGCATCGACACCCCAGCGCTGATCGTCCAGCACGGCTGTGATGGCGGACACCAGCACCGCTGCAGACTGGCCGCGCGGCAACTGGGGGCGATCTGTCGTGAGCACAAACACAACCCACTGCACCGTGGCGTGCAACTCATCCACGGCCAGCATCATCGGATTGCGAAATCCACGGCAGGACACCAGCACCGCAGGGTTCTTGATGGCCAGCCGCCGGATCTCGTCCATGCTGTCAAACTGGCCGCGATGCCCTTGCACAGATGCAGCGGCACCGGCTAGTTCGGTTTCCAGCCTGGTCACAATCGCTGCCTGCACACCATCCAGCGTCATCGCATCACCCGATTTAAATGGTCAGTAAAAAAGTCGTTTAACAATGCTGTAAGGTCGTCTTCATTGGCGGCACTCAATCCCAGATACGGACGCTCCGGAATCGCCATGCCCACCTCGGCACCACCGAAATGATGAATGGCGGCATACACCAGGTTGCTGCCCACTTCGACACTGTCACCGCTGACCACATGCTGCATGCTGTCCGCCAGGTGGCCATCACCTACCAGCAGGCTGTTGCCGCTGTGGCGCGTTTCGGCATAACTGTCCGACCAGTTAACCCAGGGCACACCGTCCGGGCTTTCCTTTTCATTCATCAGGCGGTCGCGGGTTTGCTCGGCCACTTCCTGGCCGATGGCATCCAGCAACGCACCGGCATTGAAATCCGCCATGGCTTTGATCTGCCCGGCGCGCTTGGCCAGTGCCGACAGATCGAAGACCAGCCCGGTGCCAGCCATCAGATCAATCCGCCCATGTTGTTGCGGTTGAACATGCGGCTGGGTCCAATCAGCTCAACCTCTGCCGCATTGTCATCGCTGGCGCCTGCATCCAGGCCCAGCTGTAATTCACCTGTCGCCACCTTTTTCAAAAGTGCGATCGAATCTTCATAACGCTGCCGCCGCTCATCCGTGCCCGCTGTGCCGGTGGCCAGCTGATACAGCGCGATATCCACGCACAGCTTGACCAGCACAGTGGGCACGGTGGACAGCGGCAGGTCGTAACGCGCCCCAACATAGACATTGATTTCGGCAGTGGCATCGTCGAGTGCGCGGGTAATCGCATCGGTGTCCAGCACACCGTCATTGTCGCGGTCGGCAGCGATGTGCAGCGTGTCGCTACCGTAGCGATCAATGATGTCTTGTTGGGTTGCGTATGGCATGACTGATTACTTCGCTTCTGCTTATGCCGGCTCGGCGCGCATGGTGACCATGATCATCGGTTCTGCATGCAGCGCTTTGATCTGCTCTTCAGTCAACAAGTCCGCGCGCACTTCGATGCCTTCGCGGGTGATATGCAGTCCAGCGCGGCGGAAACCTTCCTTGCGGGCGGTGCGGAGTTCCAGAATGACAACTTCTTTGGTATCGGCCTTGGCCATGATCGTGCTCCAGTTAGAAAATTGGCGCCGGTTACCTACACCATCCCCATCTATCCACCAGCAAGGTTCGATGGTTAAGCCGCCTCTGGCCATAGCTACCTGCGCACAGCGGCGAACGCAGGCAGCGGCCTTCGCAGGGGGTATTACGGAGTGCCGTAGCACAGTTGCCAGAAGCCGTAACCACCGGCCGCACGTGCTTCGGCACCGAACAGGAACTTCTTCTGGCTGAACACAACCGGCGAACTCATATCGGTCTGGGACACGAACACCGGCGCCTTGCGCTTCTGATAGATGAACGGCTTCACGGCCTTGGTGGTATCCAGCAGGAACCACGCAGTAGCACTGGTGATGCGCGGGCTGACCACCACTTTTGCAGTGCCCTTGTAGGGGTTGACGGTGCCATCCTGCAGGCGCTCGTTGTTGACGATGGCCAGGGCAATCGCTTCCAGCGCGGGGCCGACCAGCAGAATGTTCGGCGTGACGTTCAGCGGACGGCCTTCGTCATCCTTGAACGACATCATGGCAGTGCGGGCAGCGCCATAACTGGCAATCACCGCCGCCTGGTTGGCGACCGACAACGCCACCGCGCCCCGGTTGCTGACCGATGCAACACCGCCGGCACCATCGCCCACGGGGTGATCGGTATCGCAGAAGTACTGGCCATCGAAACACGCCTTGGTGAAGGCGGTGTTGACCAGGTCGAATACGATTTCATCCGGCAGCTGTGCAGCGGAGAAGCCAGCGCCCTGGGCCTGGGTGGCGTAGATACCCAGGGAATCGTCTTCGATGTGGTTGCGCTCAACCTCGACGGTGACTTCCCAGTCGTCGTTCACGACGGTGTACTTGAATGCCTCCAGCGACTTGACGACCTTGTCGCCAATCCACTTGCGCATTTTGGGGAAGTTGCTCAGCCAGCTGTAATCGTTCTGGGCGCCCGTGCTGGGAACTTCCATGGCGATTTCTTGCCACTTGGATTCGGTGGCATCAAACGCCTTGTTAAAGCTGGTTTTCAGGTTGGTGAATACGGCATCCAGGGCCGCTTTATTGATAAGCATTGCTGTGCTCCTGATCGTGAGAAAGTTGACTGCCGCTTACTGGACCCAGACGCCGCCGGAATCCAGACCGACCACAACGCCGGCAGCGGAACGGGTGTTGCCGCCGTTGGTTGCCGCCACGGTTTCGTCGTCGACGATGTAGCAGACCTTGCCCAGGCTGGCCTGGGTGACCAGATCGGCGCCGTGGTTCTTCCAGTAGAAAGCCTTCTTGCGGCGCACGGCGACGGACTTGGCAGCGTTGGCACCGCCAGTGTTGTTCACCGACTCTTCGGCTCGTCCCAAATAGGTCAGCGTGGTGGCAACACTGCCGGGTGCGGCGAAGCCGGTGGCGGTGGCCACGACCAGCGCGCCCGCATAGATGACGGCGTTGGCTGCAACAGGCACCGAAATCGTTTCCCCGTCCTGCATCGGGGTTTGGCGGTCTTTTGACAAAGCCATGGTGGTTCCTCGTTATGAGTAGGGTGAATGAAAAATCAGGCGCCGAATTTTTTGATGTCGTCGGCGGTGTTGCCGAACAGCGCGGCCACGGTCGCCATCTCGCCATTCAGCGCAACGCCCTGCTTGCCGGGGTCTTGATCATCCAGGCCGCTGTCCTTGGCGATCACCGGGGACGCAGCCACCAGCTTGCGGAAATTCTCCAGGCCGCCATCCTGACGACAGATCGCCAGATACACATCACGACTGGCCGGCGCCACCTTGCCAGCCTTCACGGCGGCATCCACTTCAGCAGTGATTTCGGCTTCGCTCTGGCCTTTCTTGATCTGATCCAGTTCCTGCTGGGCATTCGTCGCCTTCTGCAGCTGCAGGTCATAGTCGGCGCGGGGCACATACAGATTCAGGTCAGGCGCCTTCTGCGCATTCAGCGCGGTTTCCCGATCGGTCTGCAGTTTCTTGATGGCGGCCACCGCATCATCTTCAGTGGCAGTTTCGTGGTTCAGGCCCAGGGCCAATGCGATTGCGAGCGCCAGTTTCATGGCGGGGTCTCCTTGGTGATTGAGGGCTGGCAGATAAAGGTTGTGCTTGTTGGTCAATCCCACCGACGCCATCGACCAGATGACGCCCTCGGAATCGAAGTGAAAAGCGGGGCTGTAGTAGCGGTATTGCCGGGACTCGATCAGGGCGCGGCCCGGCTCGGTGTAATCCACCTGGCCCCAGATCGCACCATCGCGGTTTTCCAGGGCGGTGATCCATGCCTGCGCCGGGGCGGCTTCGCCCTTCGGCGCCTTCAGTTCGGCGGCATGCTCCAGGTCCACCACGATGTCGCGCTGGCTGGCATTGAATGCAGCCACCACCTGATCGGGCTGGGAGTTGATCCAGGTGCGGCCATCGCGGCCAGCGAACCGGCCAGCCGGCACCAGCAGCAACCAGGCAGGCAACTGGCCTTCTGACAGTTCGAAGTTGAAAGCAATGGCGGTGTGGGCGGTTCGGTTCGTCTTCATGGCGCCAGTTTGAAGGGGGCGCCACTGCAGGTGGGATTAAAGGGCTTTGATTGTGGTGCGGCAGGGTAACTGGCTGATTTTGCTCTCGGGTATGATTATCTACCCAGGCCCCCATTTGCAACCGCATTTAAAACCCGTTTAAAAACGCTCAGAGGGCGGTTGCGGGGTTTAGGGTGCGGGGTAGTGGGCGCCAAACCGCCTCAGAGGCTCTCAGAGGCTCCCAGACGGTCGGTCAGTTGATCAGGGTAACGCGGGGGTCAGAGCTGGTGCTGTCCTCGAATTCGGCCGCAGGCAGATCGGTGGCAGACAGATCCCAGAAAAACGCCAGGACGGCAGACAGTTGCGCCGGGGTGAGTGGAGTCCCTGGCGGTGGCAGGGGCACATGGGTGCACGGGATCGGGCTGGCGTGGCCTTCCTTCTGTGCCATCTCAATGATGTTACCGACATGCCCGGCATCAGGCCCAGTCACCGCACCGGTTTCCAGGTCGTAAACCGCCACAGCATCGCGGTCGATGCCGTATCGGGATGCCAGCAGGTTCAGGTTCACAGTTGTCATTACGGTTTCCAGTGGAATAACAGTCCCAGTGCCAAACGTACCATCGCTGGGTCACGTTCAAGTATACGCTTCAAATATAGGGCGTTCCACATATCCATCTCACCCAACAGGGGTTGGAACGCCATGGTCATGACCTCGGCAGCGCCTCCGGTTTGATACTCCCGGCCCTGGTAGGGATTGTAATAGTGATCCTCCCGCACCACCTCATTGGCTGGCGTGCGAGGGTTGCGGGTCAGATCCCGCAACCGTTTCAGGGGCTGGCCCTTGGTGCGGGCGTGGTGTTCATCCTGGAAGAACTTATCCAGCGCCGGCAGCGCCGACTGCAAGCGGTGGGCAAACTCATGTTCGGCCGTGTGGCTGTTGTCCGTGTAAATAAACCCTTCACCCTTCACAACCCGAACCACACCGAAGCCGGGCAACCGGGTGGCTCCGTTCACCTCGGCCGTCCAGGCAAATCCGCGCGCATCCCCGAACTTCACGTTCAGCGGCCCGAACGCATCAGCCGCCGTTGTCCAATCATCGGGGAAGCGGGTGGACGCCCGGCGGATGGCCGCCACACCCTTGCCACTCTTCTGCACGGTTTTGGCCGGGGTACCGATGGGGCGATGCCCGGCCAGTTTGTACATCAGCTTGGCATGGAATTCTTGCGCCAGCGCTGTCAGTCGTGGTTCGCCTTCGCTGACCTGCTTGAACGCCTCGTCAAAACTGTTTGCATCTTTCACGGCCGTGGGCTTGGCATCCAGCAGGGACTTCAGAATACCGTCGCCTTTCTCAATCGCAGCCTCGCGGGTGGTAACCCACTGAATATCTTCGGCGGGCGCGGGTGCCGGTTCCTTGCCATCGAATGCCTTCTGCTTCGCCCGCAGCTGCTCATCCAGTGCAGCCTGGCGGCCCGCCGATCCAGGGTTGTAATCGAAACCCGGATCGATGCCCTTGGGCACCTTCACCATCTCGCCCGTGCGCTTGTTCAGCCAGTCCCGGTACTTCACCTTCGGGGCGCTGGTCTGGATCTTGATGGTGCGGCGCTGGCGGTGGCCGGTGGGCAGGCCCTTGTCGTTGACGATCTGCGATGCGGTGGGATCGGGAATGCCGGTGCGCTGCAGCCGCTCGTAAACGGTTTTTGAAATTGCCCGCTTGGTGCACTTGCAGCCCCATCCATTCATCGGCGTGTGCGTGTCCCACCAGGGGTCATCGATCGGCAGACAGACACCGTGCCAGCTCAAGTGATCAGCCCGGTGGTTTTCGCTGGGGCCGACTTCATAGATGGCGTAAGGGTGCGTGGCCTTGGTGCGCTGCAGCCGCTCTTCACGTCCCGCGCTGCGCGCCTGGCGCACGTTGGTTTCGTAGATCGTGCGCAGGCGGCGCGGGCTGCCCAGGTGTACTTCGCGCGGCTGGCCCGACACCGGGTCAAACTCGGTACCGATTCCCCACCAGCCCTTGGCCGCCAGCGTGGGTTTCAGCTCCCGCTGGAATTGCTCGAATGTTTTGCCATTGGCCAGCGCATCATCCAGCGCGCTGCGGATGTCGGCCAGGATATCAATCTGCATGGCCTTCGCGACGGTGAACGCGGCCTGGTGTTCTTCCTTCCAGGTATCGCGGTAATCAAATCCGGGCTTCAGCTTTTTGGCGCGGAAAAAGTCCAGCGCCTCTTCGGGTGGCGGGCCGGGAAAATCAAAGCCGGGTTTTGGGGTGAAGTTACGCGTGGCCATTCTGGCTTTCCGCTTCGCTTGATGTTGCAAGGTAGACTGACAGCGCGTCCCGGAAATGCTGCGCCGGGTTGCAATGAATGCCATCGTATCTGCGCAGCAGCTTGCATAGATCTTCCGCTGAACAGTCTGGCCGAATGGCATCACGCAATGCTGTCAGACTTTGGCGTTCGCTTTTCTGCCGCGCCTCCAGATTCATTGCTGGAGCGCCTTCAGAACGGACCATACCAAGCCAGCACTGCAGATGGCACACAACACCAAAAACAGAACAGCGGTCAGCAGGGTTTTCGTGTAGCGTTTGATAAAGTCGAACATGGATGATCACCCCAGCAATTCAGGATTCAGTTCTACCGTTACGGACTCTCGGTGAAAAAATCCGGGCAGCTCCATCAACCTGATTTCCAACTTGACTTCATTGATCGTGATAAACATCGATGGATCGTCACCCTTTTCCATAAGGGTGCCAAAATTCTTGAGGACATCCGCCAGCCACAATTGCGCAGGCTGTTTCAAATCGGCAATCATTTATCCGCATCTCCCAGGCCACGCGCCTTGAACATTGAAATCGCCAGTGATCGCACCAGCTCCGTGCTGTCCATCTGATCCAGCAGCGAGGGCAACGCCTGAATGAACTCGTCTGCACTGCCGGCAGTGCGCGCAAGCTCCAGCACTGGATTCAACACCGGTTCCATCTGCGCTTCCCATTCGCTGCTGGCGTCGATCTCGGCCAGCCAGCTTTCCAGCTCGCTGGGCACTTCCCGGTTCAATGCAACGCGCTGCTGATTCAGTGCCGGCAGTTCCGGCGCAGCAGGCGCGGCTGGCTGCAACACGTCTTCCTTGCCCACTGGTGCGCGGATCGCGAACTTCTCATGCACCACGGCCACCGGCACTTTCCAACCCAATGGCACCAGCTTTTCCAATGCATTGGTCAGCGCGGCCAGATCCTCGGCTTGCGGGATCGGCAACGTAAAGCGGGGATAGGTTTTCTGCGGGCCATGATTCAGGGTGATGTAAGGGATTATTAAATCCCGGTTGATCGTGTCCACCAGCTGGCGGGCGTCCGCCTCCAGAATGTCCATGCGCACATCGTTGTGCACCTGTGCCTGGCTCAAGCTGGCGCCGTCATCCGTGGTCATGGTCTGGCCCAGCACGCCCTTGCTGATCTGCTTGTCCAGGAAGTCACACAGGCCCTGATACAGCTGATCGCCACCGGTACCGCCCTTGCGCTCAATGAACTCGATGGCCATGCCTTCCGGAATCATGGCGGCGGCATCGGTGCCGATGTTGGCCAGCGCATTGCGCAGGGTGTTCTTTTCGGCGGGCGTCACGTTGCGGCCGTACTTGCCCACGCGGATCGGCATGCCGAACAGTTCGGCGAACGTCATCCAGTCGGCCAGGGCGATGCCCTTGCACATGTAGGCCACGGCCACCATGCGCGCCAGTGCACCGCGAATCGGAATGCCGGACTTCAGCCGGGGAATGTGCTGAATGAATTTATACGGCCACAGCTCCCGGCCCATCGGTGAGTCATCGGCAATCAGCAGCAGCTTGCGTCCGGTCTGGCGGTCGTAATTGAAAAAGCGGGGATCGCGCCAGGTGTAGGTTTGTGGCATCCACTGCTTGGCGCTGGTGTCCCACTGGATCTCATTGACGGAATAGCCCTTGCCCAAACCATCCAGCGCATCCGCCAGCATGTTGCCGAAGTCGCTGGCCACGATCAGCTGCCGCACTTCATCAGCCAGGGCCACATCCGCCGCGCTGTCGCTGGCCGGGGTGATTTCGCCAGACAATCCGGTAATGGCGCGCTTGCGCGAACCCAGCACGCCGGCATAGTGCAGATCCCGCTCTTCCAGTTCTTCGGCCAGCGTCAGAAAATCATGGTGATCATGATTGACGGCACGGGTCAGGATGTCGCTCAGCCGCACCGGGTTCAGGTGGCTGGCCACACTGCCATGCCCCCAGATGTTGCGCAGGCCCGTCACCTGGGCGTCGGCAACCTCGCGGGTCAGCACGTCATAATCAATCGGGTTGCCGTTCGCGTCGACAATGCGGGATGTGGCCATGTGTCACCTATAGGATTGATCCGGATCGGCCCGTAATGCCGAAGCCGGTTTTAATGTCGCGGTATTCGTCCTGTTTGTCCGATGTGATCCGGGCGGACTCATAACCGAACGCGCTGCCATCCATGAACGTGGCTGCATACGCCAGGCACAGGGCGACAGCCGCGTCACCGTGGCGGCGCTGGGCAGCGTTGCCGCTGGTGTTGCCCTCGGGAATCTTGGGGATGCCCTTGATCACCTGCACGGCCCGCAGATCGTCGATCACATCTTTGTCCTTCACGGTGCGCAGTTCGTCATCCTCGAATGCCTTTTTCATGCGCGGCATGTGCTCGGCATACCAGGACTGGGTGAGCATCACGCATTCCACCAGGTGGGAACCGAATTCATCCCGCGTGGCTTCGGCGATCTGTTGGCCGTTACCACGGGCGTCCAGCTGCACGCCACACAAACGCGGCAGGCCATGCAGGATGAAAAACAGAATCTGCTGTTGCTGGGCAAAGGGAACGTTTTTCAGTTCGACCAGGAACGGCGTGCGGCGCATTAGGGTCTGGCTGATCGCCAGCGGGTTCATCACCGTCAAGTCGCCGCTACGGGCAAAGTCCTGACCCAGTGCGTGATCCTGCATCTCATCCAGCGTGGTTAAAAGGGGTTTAATGTTGGCGTTTAGCCAGTCGTTAATCTGCTGTTGACGCTCGATCAGCGGGGCATTGTTGAATGCCTCATCCCCCACGAACCGCACCACCGGCACCGGATCGGCGCGGCTTTCCAGCAGCGTGCGCGACAGGTACACACCGCCGCCCTGTTTCGGGATGCAGAAATATTCTTCCTGTGCGTCTTCCACCGTGGGGGCGTCATTGATCAGCCCCTGAATCCAGGCGTCCTCGGCTTCCTTCGTCCAAGTCTTGCCTGTCACCTGACAGATGCGCTTGTACAGCCCCTGCTGGCAGGCCACATCCAGCGGAATGGAATGCACGCTGTATTTGCGCTTGCCCGACTTGCATTCCAGCAGCAGCTCATTGAAGGGATTGTCCACCCCGTTGTGCGTGGAAATGATGCGGACCTTGCTGCCCCACATGGTCAACGCCAGCGCGGCCTTCAGCACCTCAGCCAGCGACTCATGGAACGCGGCTTCGTCAATGGTGACGTTGCCCTGCATCCCGCGTAGTGATGACGGCCGCGAACTGAGCGCCTGAATCTTGAAATTGGAATTCGGGAAGTGGATAACAAAGGTAAGGATTTCCTTATCACCGTTTTCGTCCAGCAGGATTTCTTCCTGAACCTCGCCAGCCGCCTTATTGAACGCCCGCGTCCACATGCCGCAGGCATCGATAAACTCGCGCGCCATTTCCTTGGTGGTGCCGATGTAAAAGTGATTACACCCACCCGCACTGCGTGCTGCTGCCGCAGTCAGCACGGCGTCCGCTGCCTCGGCCCAGGTCAAACCGGTGCGGCGCGACTTGTCGGCAATCTTCACGGTCGCAGTATCCGCTACCCAGGCTTTCTGGTAGGGCAGCAAAACGCCATCTTCAATGATGGCGTTGATCTGGTCCTTATTCAGATTGGCCGCCATTACGCCAGCCCCAGAATTTCACGCTTGATGGTATCGATCGTGTCGCGGGTCATGCCCTTGCCGGTCATCGACTTTTCCGCCACCTCGGCCGCTTCCTGCATGATCTGCTTGCGCAGTTCCAGTTCACGCTTCTGGTTCAGCTCCGTCGCTTTCTCCAGGCGTTCAATACCGATGGCCAGTTCCTTGATCATCTTCGGGTCCATCGGTTCATCCAGCTCGGAGAACTTCATCACCGAATCAAACGCAATCGTTTTCACCGTTTCCAGCAATATCTTGCTGACTTCACCCGTGGGTTCAGTGCCCAGCTTCGACACCCACACATCCGCCACTTCCCGCGCCTCGCGGATACGGGCGCCCACGCTTTCCATGCGGGTGGAATAGCGATTCAGGCCGCTGGATGAAATCGTGTCCGCACCGACTTCCTTGGCCAGCGCATTCACCTCGCGCAGGATGTCCTGCTGCGTCATGCGGCCATCGCGCAGCAATGCGTCCAGCTGGCTCTTTACTTCCGGTGGCAGCAACTGGATCTTGCTGCGCCGGCCTCGGGTCTGCTTGTCGTCGGATGCCATGGGCGCCTTACCTCACGATGCCGGGCCGGGGCGTTTAACGCCCACCACGCGGGCACGGCCACACGCCACATCGTGGCCCCGGTGCGTCTGATGGACCACCAGGGTTTCACCGAGGCGCTCGATGCGCACCAGTGCCTGTTCTTCCAGCCACAGGATGTGGTTCTTCACCTGGTCGCGGCTGGCGGACAGGCCATAGGTTTCCAGCACGGTCTGCAGCATGGAATCGTTGGACTTGCCGTTCATGTCTTCCAGGCCGCGCAGGATCACCAGCCTTTGTTCTTCATGTACGAGTTGTTGATAGGACATAAGTCACCCATTTTTCTTCATCAGGTATTCACTGATCAGGTGGACGTTGGCATTGATTTGACTCAGTTGCCCCCGCATTGTGTTCACCGACTCCGACAGGCTGTCGATCCGGGAATGAACGCGAATAATCTGTTCCTCGTTGGGCAGATGCTCCACGCTCACCGCCAGTTTTCCCAGCTGGTTTTCCAGATCATGCAGATCATCCCGTAATTCGCGCGGGTGGTGCTCCTTCAGCATGCTGTCAATTTCATTGATGCGCCGGGTGTGTTCATCCATCGCCGCCTGGCTGGCCCGGTTACGGCCGCTCACATACACATACAGGCCAAGCGCAAACGTCAGTAAAATGTTTGCGGAGTTCAGGTAGAACTGCGCGGCCTGATAATTTATTTCCATGGAGTCCTCACAACAAAATGCGCCCGCTGTTTATCGATGATGTTCTGGCAACTCACGCACCGGCATGCGCTGGGCATGGCCTTCAATCGTTCTTCCGGCACAGCGGTCCCGCAGAGCAGGCAAAGCACGGCGCCATCTACAATGCACTGTGGTTCAATGGCCGCCATCTGCCGTTGATGGTGTAGCTGCAGGGCAGCATCATTGAACTTTTCCGCCATCCGCTGGGCGTGCTCGAACAACTCCACTTCGGTTGTCATGGCTGTTTGCGGATCGCCTGCACCACCTGGGCGGCCGTGCGCTCAACACTTCGACCCACCACATACCCGCCCATGCCCAACTGCAGCAGTGTCCACGCCTCTTCCGCCAGCGGGGATATCAGCAGCCCGAACGAATCACAGACCACCAGCACCAGAAAGGTCAGCATGGTGACGGGCCGCCAGCTGCGCTGCAGCCAGCTGCTGCCGTTCGCCTCAGCGGTGATGACAGACGCCTGCAGCTGCATGACGGATTTTTCATAGTCCATCACGGTCGATGCGAACTGGGTTTGCATGGCAAAGAGCTGGTTTTTCAATTCCAGCCGTTCTTTGTCGCTGGTAGTGAGGCCATCCACCGCCTGAAAAAGTGGCGTGATCAGGCCGCCCAGAATCTGTAATCCGTTCATGGCGTTTTTCCTGTGAGTTGTAGTGCGAACTGATGGACGCGGAACAGCCGGGTAAACCAGCCCGTGAGGAACACGGCCTGGCTGCTGTTGGCTGCGACAATGGCGGAATAGAGTTCGGCGCGGCGGGCCATGTAGCGAATCAGGATTTCAGAGACATTGCAGCCTTTAGCGGCTGCGATCGTGGCGGGACCAATGGTGCCGTCTGCGGTCACGCCCAGGCACTGCTGCAACAGCTTGGCGGCAACGCCGTGCCGGTGCTGCACTGCACCATCAAAGACGGCGACAGCCAGCGCCGACGGCAGACCGCCACACCAATTGGCATCCCAGTAGTGTTGCCGGTATAGTTCGATGGCATTTGCACGGGTCAAGCCGAAAATGTCCACGGTTGGAAATGCAGCCTTGCTGATGCCAAACCGTGTGAGACCGCCCCGGTCGGATGGATGGTTACTATCACCACCTTCCAGGGTATCAATCAGCCAGTTAACTGTTTTATTGAATAGCTCGGTGTCGTTTCTCATGGCCGCCAGTTTGGTGGCTGGCGGCATTGTGCGGGGATTAAAGGGGCTTAAATCATGATTGAGATATTACTTTTGATATTGGTGGCGCTGGTTTTTTACAGGACGTTTCCTTTATTTACAATAATTGTTTTTATGGCCATTCTCATGTTTTTCTGGTTGCACGACAAAACCTTGGCCGATTTCGCTATACCACTTACGCTCGTTGCGCTTGTCATCTATGGTTCTGTATTTTTCTGGTACGGGGGAGTGTTTATGGAGTGGCTGTTTCGCCGTCATTATGGACTCAAGTCGTTTGTAAGCACTTTCAATGGACAAATAATATATATCTTATGCGCGGTGGTGGTGTTTATTTTGCCGTTGGCACTATTGGGCTGGGGCATTAATTTTATCTGAGTATCATTCGGCGATTGAAATAGAAAGGGCCGCAATGCGGCCCTTTCTATTTCTGCTTGATTACCTTCGCCATCCCCTTTTCGCCAATTTGCAATATCAGCCTGGAAGGCACTCCGTCACCATAATCGACACACCACTGATCGGCAGGATCTGGATATTCAGTTCGAAAGAACACGGTTCCCTGCTCACCTTCCGGATGCTCAATCACCGACCCTTCAAAAATTTCCTGGCCTGCAAAGTCGGGCCACGGTGCCTTCCGCCTATTGGCAGGTGGTGCCTGATGCGTTATTTTTCCACTCATGATGTCTTTCATCCTCTGGATATTCCGAGCCAGTTCCTCATCGCTGAAATACCGGCCCACGGCAACGCGCTGCTTGCGTGCGGGCAACATGCTCAACAACTGCTTTGGCGCAGGCCACTGGTCCACCTCGCGCCCCAGCTTCTGAAATCCACGCTTGATCCGGCTTTCATCCAGTGCCTGATCCCACTCTACCGGAGCACCCCACAGCAGATCCACCCATACCTGCTCGGTGAACTCTATCGTTTCATGCCCCGGCGCGCCGCGCAGGTGCAACACCAACAACATTCCTAACCCCGCGCAAACGGATTGATAAAACCAGTCGGGCACATCATCCGTCATTGCGGCGCCGCCCCAGCTTGGCCAGTGCCATCATGGTTTTACCTTGTGGCGCCCGTGCCAGTTCAGGCTGGGATGCCTGGGGCAGCATGACCGATCCCGCGCCCCTGGCTCCCATCGATTCCGCAACCCGCTTCAAGTAGTTGTGATTCTTCAGCGGCCGCACATCCTCGAATGACTCCCGCTTGGCACGGATCGCTTCCACCGTTTCCGACAGCGCCACCCCAACCAGCACCTGATCGCCCGACAGCGCCAGCACTTCCCGCGCCAGGCGCAACTGCCGTTCATAGCCCAGCGCCCGCTTGGGGCTGCGGAACAAACCCAGATACGCCACCAGCGGCCGCGACACTTCGCGCGGCAGATCCGCCAGCAACCCCATCAGTTCACGCAATGACTCATCTTCAAAATGCTGCTCGATGCTGACAAGGGAATGGCAGCAGGGGCAGCGGATTTCAATTGTCTTGGTCAAACAAAGACCCCTGATACTTGTTGACGTTAAGTGCCCGCTGTTTTTTCAGGATGGCGTAGATCTGCATCTGGGTCAGCTGGTAGTCGCGCGCCAGATCGTCTACGTTGCGCCCGTTGAACTGGTGCCAGATCTCACGGTCGCGCAGTTGCTTTTTCAGCAGATCACCAACGGGCAGATAAAATGCTCGGCCACCGCAGCCAAATGCCAACTGTGTCAGCACAACGTTGGCCAGTCGTACTGCCTGCATTTTCTCGAAACCCAGACGGATCAATGCGGCCTCTGCATGCTCAGCCAGAAAGGTCAGACCCTCTGGCCATCTCACCCGATCGTCCAGCGCTTCATCCAGCGGACCTGATAGCAGATCCTGCGAGGTATCCAGGCCGAACATGTCGGCCTGTTCCTCTTCACGCTCAATGGTCATTGCAGCTTCCTCCTGTCGGTGCAGTAGGCTGGATCTTCCTTGATACCCAGTTCATCGAACGCGTCCCACCACATGATGCGCTGCTGGTCCAGCAGTCGTTGAACAACATGCACCTGGTTAAGGTCGCTGGCCTCACATTCCTGGTGGATCAGGTGATAGTCCGCGTTCCTCCACTCCAGCAGCACCCGCTTGCGCCACTGCTTCAGCGCTTCCAGCACGCTACTTTCCATCGCCGGATGGGTGTGCAGCCACGCGGTGCGCTCGATGCCCATGCCGCCGTTCTTCTGGCTGGTGGTACGCTGCACCCAGGAATCCAGTGCAGCTTCACTGCCGTCCGCCAGAATCCCCACCCGGTGCATATCAATCCACAGGGCGCGGATCTTGTCGGTGGGGGATTTGCTGGGCTTGTTGCGGGTCTTCGGGCTGGTCTTGCGCTTGTCCGCTTTAAAGCCCTTTTCAGTGAAGTGCTGCAGGATGTTTTCCAGCTCCCACCCATTGCACTGCGAACAGCTGCTTTTCTTGCCGCGTGTCACTTGCGTGATAACAGCCCGATAGGTTTCCTCATCCAGGCCCAGCTGCTTCTTGGCCACATGAATTTTAGCGATCACGACGTTGCGGTTTACAGCCGGCTTCATGGCATCACCTCCGCATTCATGATTCGGCTGTGTTCCTTCAGCAGCGCGCGGATATCCGGCAACTGATCGGTGCCATCCGGATTACCCGCCGCCATCTGCGCATCATCACAGACATCCTGCAGGATCTGGGCAACCCGCACGCTCCAGTCCTCCAGCGCCGCCAGATCAATCACTCGGTAGGTGTCAGGTGCATGTGTCACTCAGCACCTCCTTCACAACCTCAATGATACGCAACAGATAAACCCGTTCACGCTTCAGAACACGCCGATCATTTGGCAGCAGTTTCCCCGTGAGGTATTCGGCGTCGGCATTACTGATAAATTCAAAGATGCTGGTGCCCATTGCACCCCAGTACGCGGACCACGCGCTGCCGTAACACTCAACGATGATTTTTCCTGAGTTGCGGCCGTAGTCGAAAAAGACAACAGTTATAGGGTCGAGCAATGGATGGTTGGATATTCTGAGTACCTCGACTTCTGATAATTCCTTCTTCAGCTTCTCCACGCTACACCTCCGACACATTGAGGCTGATGGCCTGCCACGCGTCAGCATTCCCCACGCGCTGATACAGGCGCACGTAGGATTTGCTGTCCACCACCTGCATGGCATCGCTGATCGCATCCATGGCAGTGCGCCAGTCGGCATCGTCGATGCCCAGGCGGCGCAGGCCCAGCACGCGGCTGGTGCTGACGTGGCCTTCGCGGTCGGTCTGAAAGGCATGTTCGACCAGCTTCTGAATGTTCTGGTTTGCGCCATTCGACCACCGCTTGATGCAGCCGTCGATCAGTTCCTTCGCCGCCAGCAGACGCTCATCAAAGCGCACGCTTTCCTGATAGGCCCGCTGGATCTTCAGCGAGCCGTCATAGCTGTACAGGGTCACATTGCCCTTCGAGCCACCCAACGTGACGCCATACTCCCCGGCACTCAGTTCCACGAACGCCGCAATTTCAGCGTGCGCCTTCTGCTTGAACTCGCGCAGGCGCTTGTTCAGATCGGCGGCCTCTGCCGCCAGCTGCAATACCAGATCGTTGCAGATCAGATCACGCGGCTTCACCAGCTCCAGCGGTACCAAACGGCCCGCGCGATCCTGCATGTAGCCTTCCGGCAGTTGATTATTCTGCGTCATTCGATTCATCCTCAGTCGGGGCATTGAACATCAGCCAAAACATGCCAATGCTGGTGAGAAACGTTGCGGCGATCCACAGCACAAAACCCAGTTCCCAGCCGCTCATGTTGTCAATGATGGTCATGGCTGATACCTCCGGCACAGTGCGCACTTCTGAACTCCTGCAGCTGCAGTTCCCATGCATTAGGTAGCGCATCCGAAAATTTCCCGCCGGCCTCCGCATTCAACTGGCGAAAGTGTTCCGCCAGCAGCGACCCGATGATCACCAGCTTGCGCAGGTTTTTATTCACGCGGCGTTCCTGGTGTGCCATGGCCTCCTGCTGGTGGTGGGCCAACGGCGCCACCAGCGCACCGTTACGGCTGGTCAGGTGATCCAGTGCGCTATCAACTGCATCCAGGTTGGGCACGTTGTCACGTGCCAGCGCCTGGCAAACTTCCTCGGCAATAATCGTTTTCATTTAACACCTCTCAACAGTCCAGGCAGAAACATCATCAGTGCGACAAACAGCGGCCAGAACCATGTCCAGTCCAGTTCACGCTGCAATTGCTCCAGCGTCAGTTCGGCAGGGTCGATGCCCATGAATCTCAGAAAGCGGCGCCACAGGTTCACGCATCACCTCCCAGATCCGCCCATGCGTCGCGGATGATTTCCAGAGAAAGGGGCTGGTTTGCGTTGTTGGCAAAGAAGGTGGCCAGCCGGATGGTTTGGCTCAAGCCGCGCAGCGCGCCAGGGCGCATGCCAATGCCGTGACAGAACTTGCGGGTGGATTTATCGACGATCCCCCAGGCATCCAGAATCGCATCGATGTCGCCCGGCTGCGGCTTGCTCAGTCGCACGCGCTTGGCCACGCGGCTGAACAGCTGGGCAAAGCCCACAGACCGGTTGCCACCGGTCAACTGCGCATACACGATTTCATTACCGCACAGGACCACGCCCACGCCCGTAGCGTCGTGAATGGAACGGATTGCATCCAGGGCGCGGTGACTCAGATGCTGTGCCTCATCGATCACCAGCAGGCCGCGCGTGTCCTTGACACGCTCAATGATCGCCGCCTCCACCAGGTGTTGTTGCCCGCTGGTGCGTGTGCCCAACTTCGAGGCAATGCGCAGCATGATCGGACCAGGCATGGCCACCGTGGGCGAAGCAGTCACCACCCACACGTTGGGGGAACGGCGCTCATACACCCGGATCGCCGTGGTCTTGCCCATGCCGGCACCGCCGTAAATAACGCTGATGGCGCCCGCCATCTGGGAAAAGCCCAGCGCGGCAGACACTGCATTTGCACTGGGCGTGCGCACCCAGTCCAGATCCGCCGGCAGCTTGTCTTTAAGCTCCTTTTCACTGTCGCGGGCGTCCAGCCAGCGCATGACCTTGATCTGCACCTCGTCATTACGACCGGTGTACTTGCCTTGTAACCACTGGTTAAAGACGGCGGCACCGATGCCGATTTCCTTGGCCAACGCCACCTGGCTGCGCTCTTCCAGCTTGATCAGTTCATTGATCTTTACTGCAAGCGCCTCATCCCAGGGATACAGTCGCTGGCGGTTCTCACGCTGGTCTTTCGTCATGTGTTACCCTCACTGGTGTGTTACCGGGCCTTCAGGCCCTGTTGTAGTACCGGTGCGGGGAGTTGCAGCTCCCCGCACTGTCTTAATTCTCTTGCCGCCACCGTTCATGCATCCGCTCCATCGCATCATTGAACCGGTACTTGTCCGCGATGCTCTGCGGAGCCGGCTGCTCGATATCGCTGCCGGACACCTTTTTCTGCTTCTGCTCGAACGGCACCCGCACCACGTTGGTTTGCAGTTCTGCTTCAGGTTCCGGCTGCGGCATCAACGCTGCAGCATCCAGCGCCGTCATCCGGGATTCCGCTTCTGCCGCTGCCTTGGCCGCTTTCAACTGCTGTTTGCGCAGGCGCTGCCGCTCGCGGCCAGCGCTGGTGTCGCCAAAGCCGGCGGCATGAATGCAATCGGCCTGGCCGATGTAGCGGCCATCGGGCTTGTAGATATGCACGCACTCGTGCAGGTGGTCGGGATCAAAACGCACCACCACCTGCGTGCCGGCGTGCGACAGCAGGGCGTCGCAGCTGTAACGGTTCTTGCCCTGCGGGCCGGTGCCTGCCGACAACGCCACAGCACCATCGCGTTGCACCGTCACATGCTCGGCAGTCAGCATCCACATGCGGCGCTGTGCATCGGTGGGCTTGCGGATCAGGTGCGCGTTGCGTTCGTAAGATTGTTTAAAGGCCGTTTCAAAGGACATCTGGCCATTACAGATTTCAGTGCGGCGGTTCTCCCGCTGGTTCCAGTAACCAATGGCTTCATCCAGGGTTTTCACAAACACATCCCAGGCCACGGCCGTGTCGCCGTAGTTCTCGGGTTTCGCGGATGTGTTGGGGCCGGTGTAGGCGCCGGCAAAACGCGGGTGCTTGTCCACGTATTCACCCAGGCCCCCAACACCAAAGGCGCGTTCCACCGGCTTGGCCTGGCCGTGGCCCTTGCCCTTGTGCACGCTAGTCCAGTGCACCTGAATGTTCAGTTGCGGCATCAAGCCGATGGGGTCTTCCTCGCGAACTTTGAATCGGTAGCGGGTTTTAACTCCGGCGGTCATCCACTTGTTAGCGGCGGCGCGCGTGTTGTCGATGGTGGCGTGTTCCGGAATGCCGTACTTCTCGATCACATCACCCAGCGCCAGGCGGATCATGTCGCTGTGCTCGGTGCGGTCGGTACGCTTGGCCAGCACGCGGCGGCTGTAAATGTCCTGCCAGAACCACGTTTTGGGGCGGCCGATAGTGCCGTCCGGGAATTTCACAAACACGTTGTGCTGGTAGCCGTCACCGTTGATCCAGTACATGGCGTACAGATCCCGCACGGTGCGCTGTTGCGACGGATACAGCTGCATCAGCGCCACTTCGCCTTCGCGCTTCAGCACACGCACAGTGCGCGGGATGTCGTTTACCCACCGGTTAACCGTGCGCAGTGCCGGCACCGTCCAGCCGTGTTCTGCTGCAGCCTGCTTCATCCACTGGTAACAGGTGGCAATGGCCGGCGCCTCGGGGCGCAGGTATTGGGATTTGAAAAACTCCCACGCTTCGTCGCTGCATTCGGCCTTGGTGGTGCGCCCGACATACCCCGGCACCAACGCTGCCAGCCAGTCGGAACGGTCCACTTCCCGCACCAGGTCGAACCAGCGATAAATCGTCGCGCGTGATTCGCCCATGACCTTGCCCGCTTCCTCGATGGCATAGGTTCTGCCAGC
The DNA here is from genome assembly GCA_964491665.1 of uncultured Moraxellaceae bacterium. Classification (GTDB taxonomy): domain Bacteria; phylum Pseudomonadota; class Gammaproteobacteria; order Pseudomonadales; family Ketobacteraceae; genus Ch67. The sequence goes on along the minus strand of CAZBII010000004.1, from coordinate 26,488 downwards.
GCCCGATGCCACCAGGCGTTCCACCGCCTGCAACACCTGCAGGCGGCGGGCTGCTTCATCCTTCATCGTCTGCGGACGACGCTCGAACGTGTCCCACAGGTTTTCACGATCCACAGTTAATGTGCGTATAAACGGCTTTGAAATCTCGGCAATATCGCCCCGCAAGCGCGCCAGAATGGCCGCTTGCGTTTCGATAGGGAGCGAATCGAAATGAAATTCACGCCCACCGCCTTTAGCCTTGCGCTGCCGACTTTTCCACTCATCACGCTTTGATCGACGGATCACCGCGCTGTGTGTATCGGGCATGCCCGGCAACGTCGCCAGCTCCGCTGCTGTGAACCATTCCTTGGTCATTCGCCATCCTCCCCAAACAGCGCCAGCTCAGGTTCAGCATGCTTGCGCACGTTCTCCCGATGCCCGGCCATCTGCTCCATGGCAGCCGTCACGCCCAGCAGCACGTCATTGCTGTTGGCCTTGCCCCGGTAGAAATCCGTCAGCAACCGCACGGCGTCGTTCATCGTGTTTTGCAGATCCAGCAGGTCGCCTTGATCCACATCGCGCCCGGCGGGAATGTCGATCAGCAGCTTCCCAGCCGACAGGCCGATGTACTGCGTGACGAACGTGGCGCCGCAGGCAAATTCAAAAGGGCGGATGCGGATCGACGGGATGCTGCCTTCCTGCATCCACTTGTAAATGGTCCACTCAGTGACGCCGCACAGTTCACCTACGCGCGCAACAGAGCGATTGTGTTTGTGAAGAGCAAAATCCAGGTCCAGGCGGATGGCCTCCTGAATGGATTGAGGGCGCTTGGCTATCCAACGCTTACGTGTCATGGCAGCCCCCTTACCGCTGGATCCGGTTTTTCTCTTGCAACAGCGAACACAGGCAGCGTTGCATCCGCTCGAACGCTTCCCAGAGCATCGCAACTTCATCGGGCGCCATGGAGCGCGCCAACTCGATGATTTCCTCAACGCCCCGCAGGAAGACCGTTTCATCGTTGCCAACCAGCGCAGTGCCGGTAATCAGGCACACAGCGGTTTCATTGACGGTGGCCACCGAAATCATCACGTCCAGGTTATGCGGCTTCATGGCGGCACCCCTGCAGCTGAAGGTCTGATTCCACTTTTTCCAGCAGCGCATCGATCTTTGCGTCCTGCAGCGGGTGCAGGCGCGCATCCAGCTCATCCAGCTGTGCTTTAACCCACTCGCCTATGGGGCCATTCCAGCGCGCTTCAGCGATCAGCAGCCAGCTGATTCCATCGATCTGATTGCGTGCGGTTTCGAGGTGTTGAACTTGGCGTTCCGGCGTCATCTCCTGAAGGTTTGCCGGCAACAGGCTTTTGATCAGTTCCACTGCTTTTCTTATCGATTTATCGGTGCTCATGCGGGGCCTCTTGTACCCAGTGGGTAAATTGCTGGTTCCAAAAACAGGCAGAGCCTGCATCTAGCCCGACCACTCCCCGGCGCATAACCTGTTCACGTCGAAACGAACGGGGCCGGAGAGGGCCGGGTTATGCTGCTTCTTGAGTGGTTTTTTCTTTATCCGTCAGGGTGCTATCCTTGCCTTGGTAACGACTCGGCCAGATGGTGGCCGGGTGCACACCGATCGCTTCGGCGATCAGCCGTTCGCCTTTCGGCCAGGGACGCTCCATGGCGTTGATCAACGTGGTGGAGCACTTGTAGCCGTGATGCTTGGCGAGCTTGCGCAGGCTGGTTCCAGCCTTGCGTAAAGCGGCGACGATATCGGCGCGGTGCCAGTTTTCTGGCTCCGCTTTTTTAGGGCGTTTCTTTTGGGTCATGAATAACGTTTCCTTTCAGGTGGTTGCGTGTTTCATGATTCAAATATAGTGCTCTATAGAGACGAATGCAAGATCAGAGAGCGCGTCAACCTTAAAAATCTTGCTCCATAAAGACGAAAAATTAGTAAGTCTTTATTAATCAAATGCTTAGGACTAAGTATGACCGGTCAACCTTCTGAAGATGCCGACGTCAATGTTACGGGTTTTAACCTTGACGCATTTGCGGCGCGACTTGGAGATGCAATGGGGAGCATCACCCCGTACTCCATGGAGAAGAAAACGGGCATTGCACAGAGTTTGGTGAGGAAGTATTTGGCTGCCCAATCGGTTCCTGGTTTGGATAAAGTGGTGGCCATGGCTAAGGTTGCCGGTGTCACCGTCCAATGGTTGGCCACCGGCAAAGAGATTCCACCGCTAGGGCAGCCCCAGATCGACTACGACAAGCTGGAAGAGGTAATGACCAAGACCCTGCGCCTGTTCCAGGATCGGGGGGTAACGCTGAAGCCAGAAGCCCAGGCCCGCATAATCCGCTTGCTGTACGAATACGTTCAACGGCAGGGCAAAGAGATGGACGAAGCCAGCTTAAACAACGTCATTGAGCTGGCAGCATTTCGTTAATGCGCGTCAGATTCTATTTTTATACAAGAGCACTATTTTAATGGGCTTATTTTCATGTATATCAATTAGTTATGGTTGAATGTGACGCGCCAGATTCCGGATGGCAACGACGTCACTTTCTCCCTTGAGAAAATGACGCTTTCGCTAGATACACGTTCAACTTAACCATTAGCTCCACGTTGCTGAGCAAACCAAATAAAGCCATATAAAACATAAACATACGTTCAACTTGAACGCTGATAATAAAGTTGAACGCAAAGGTTCAAGTTTAATACTGGAAGTTGAACATGGCTTTACCTGTTGCCAAGTGGTGGCAGGCTTTGCACACGGCATTACCCGACCGGGAAAGCAGTGTGCCTGGATCTATTTCTATTTGGGTTGAGGAATATGCTGGACGATTTACTGAAGCAGATCGATGGGTTGCTCAGGGATGGTAAGGACAGCAAGGATGGCGAGAAAACAAGTAAAAACATTACGGTGGGCAACGTGGGCGATAACAGCACGGTGGTCATCGTCAACGGCAACAACGGCCCCAGGCGCCGGCAGTCAGACAAGCCCCACCAGGGGCCTGACGACCCTGGCCGCCGCGCCGCCGACCAGGAATTGCAGAAAGAGCTGGAGCGGTTGCGCTACCAGGTAAAGGCGCTGGATCGGCTGGTGGAGCACCTGCTTTTAAAAAAGACTGAACCCGTTCTTAAACGCAAGTTAGGGGGCGGCGCGCTGTCTCTCACCTCATCTGGCACAAAGCGCCCGTTTTCCCGGATGTCTCAATTTACACCCTCTCGCGGCCGGCGCGCTCGCGCTGGGGTCGACTCCCCGCAAAGCCCCGCCGTCTCTGGCTTCTACCACTTGCCACCGCCAAATTCCATTTACTACCGGTTATCTCAGACCTTGTGTCCCCTTACACCCTGCGCCAGCGCAGCTAACCCGTTGTTCGCACAGGAATCAGGGTGTGCTTTTGCAGATCTGGTTTTAGAATCAATGCATTCTGTTCGCGAACATTCCGGGAACCGCGCATGAACGACACGCCCCAGTCCACCCTCAGCCTGAAACGGGTGGCCATCGACACCTACCATGAAAACGTCGCCTACCTGCACCGCGACTGCCCGCTGTACAAGGCCGAGGGCTTCCAGGCCCTGAGCAAGATCGAAATCCAGCAGGACGGCAGCAAGATCCTCGCCGTGCTGAACGTGGTGGACGACGACTGCATCGTGTCGCCGCACGAACTGGGTCTGTCGGAACAGGCCTTCGCCAACCTGAACCTGCCGGCGCAAACACAGGTGCGGGTGAATCACGCCGAGCCGCCCCACTCCATGGAATTCGTGCGGCAGAAACTGGGCGGCAATCGCCTGAATCAGGACAAGCTCAACGAGATCATTCTCGACATCGCCGCCAACCGCTATTCCAAAACCGAAATCGCCGCGTTCATTGTCGCCGTGTCGGAAGCCGGGCTGGACCGCGATGAAATCCTGTTCCTCACCCGCGCCATGGTGAACTCCGGCCAGCAGCTGGACTGGAAGGAAAACATCGTGGTGGACAAGCACTGCATCGGCGGCATTCCCGGCAACCGCACGTCGATGATTGTGGTGCCGATCGTGGCGGCGTTCGGTCTGCTGTGTCCGAAAACCTCAAGCCGCGCGATTACTTCTCCCGCTGGCACCGCTGACACCATGGAAGTGCTGGCCAACGTGGACCTGCCGATGGAACGGCTCGACCAGATCGTGCGTGAACAGCGCGGCTGTCTGGCCTGGGGCGGCACCGCGAAACTGGCGCCGGCGGACGACATCCTGATCTCGGTGGAACGGCCGCTGGCCATCGATTCGCAGGCGCAGATGGTGGCGTCGATCCTGTCCAAGAAACGCGCCTGCGGTTCCACCCATCTGCTGATCGACATTCCCGCCGGACCGCGCGCCAAGGTGCGCACCATGAAGGAAGCCATGCAGCTGCGCAAGCTGTTTGAATATGTGGGCGACCGCATCGGACTGGTAACGCAGGTCGTGATCACCGACGGTCGCCAGCCCATCGGACGCGGCATCGGTCCGGTGCTGGAATGTCGCGACGTAATGCAGGTGCTGAAGAACGATCCCGACGCGCCCCACGACCTGCGGGAAAAATCCCTGCAGCTGGCCGGACGCCTGATCGAATTCGACGCCGACGTACGGGGCGGCGAAGGTTACGACATTGCGCGCAACATTCTGGATTCCGGCCGCGCCATGGAAAAAATGAACCAGATCATCGACGCGCAGGGCAAGCAGACCGCGCACTTTCCCGTGGGGCATCTCACCCGCGAGATTGCGGCAATATCCAGCGGCACCGTGGTGGAAATCGACAACCTGATCATGGCGCGCATTGCCCGTCTGGCCGGCGCGCCGCTGGACAAGGGCGCTGGCGTGGTGCTGCTGAAAAAACTCGGCGACAGCGTGAAGGCCGGCGATCCGCTGTTCCGCATCCACGCCGAATTTCCTTCCGATTTTGAATTCGCCACGCGTCTGGCGCAGCAACATCAAGGCTATCGCATCAGCGACCAGCCCCACGAACTCATTTCCTGGCTGGACTAAACACCATGCATCTACTTGGATTTCCTGAATGCGATTCGGCAGCCCGTGCACTGGCGGCAGCGTTGCACTGCGATTACGCCAGCGTCGACATACACCGCTTTCCCGATGGCGAAAGTCTGGTGACCGTGCCGGCAAAACTCAGCCGCACCGTGATTTTTTTTCGCAGCCTGCATGATCCCAACGCCAAGCTGATCGAGCTGCTGCTGGCATTTGAGGCTGCGCGCAAACAGGGCTGCAAGCGCGTGGTGCTGGTGACGCCCTACCTGTGCTACATGCGGCAGGACATGGCATTCAAGCCGGGGCAAGCCATCAGCCAGCGCATCATCGGCGAGCTGCTATCGGAATGGGTGGATGATCTGGTGACGGTTGACCCGCACCTGCATCGCGTGCACCGGCTCAGTGAAGCCCTGCCGCATTGCAGCTGCGTGGCCAAAACGGCCGCGCCATTGCTGGGTCAGTTCCTCCAGAAGCAGTTGCACGAACAGCCCGCACACACCGGCATCCTGGTCGGCCCCGACGAAGAATCACAGCAATGGGTGGAACAGGTCGCCGCCCAGTGCGGACTGGATTTTGTAATCGCCCGCAAGGAACGTTTCGGCGACCGTCAGGTAAAAATCACACTCCCCGCCTACACTTACCAGAACAAGACCGCAATTCTGGTGGACGATGTGATCAGTTCCGGCAAAACCATGATGGAAACGGCGATTGCGCTGCGCAACGCCGGCGTCCGCGAAGTCGACGCCATCTGCACCCACGCCCTGTTCGCACCGGGCGCCGAAGCCGGCATGAACGACGCCGGCATCCGCCACATCTGGAGCACCACATCCATTCCCCATGTCACCAGCTGCATCGACCTCACGCCACTGCTGGTAGACGGCATTCACGACCTGTTGGGTGAACCGCAATGACGTCCAGCACCTCCCGCGAAACCTTTGCCATTGCCGTGGCGGAAAGTTTCCAGTTCAACGAACTGAGCCGCGACCTGATGCAGGAAGAACGCGCCACCCTGTTCCGCGACGCGCTGCATATCGAGCGGGACGGCCGCTTTGCGTTTATCTTCGCCTATGGCGTCATCATTACCTGGCAATGGTCCAGCGATGAACGCGACGCACTGCAGAAGCGCCTGCAGGAATACCGCAACAATCCCTACACCGATCCGGAGAGCGAGCGCTTCCTGTTTTCCACAACGGCCGACCAGTTCCGCATCCAGCGCGACCACATTTATCTCACCGACACCAGTCCGCTGCATCTGCTGGCGGTATCGCATGCCATGGCGCAGTCGATCAAGCTGTCCACCTTTGAAACGCTGGTGTCGCGCACCATGCAGTCCACCGCGCAGATCCCGCGCACGCTGGCGGAAACCGGCAAAACCAATCTGTCGCGGCGGGAACTGGCGCAGATCCGCGGCCGCCTGTTCCTCACCAAAAGCGACATCATCGTGCGTTACGATCTGCTGGACACGCCGGAATTTTTCTGGGAATACCCGGAGCTGGAACCGGTCTACCAGCACGCGGCCAACTATCTGGAAATCCGCAACCGCACGCAGGTACTGTCGACCCGGCTGGAAACCGTGCATGAGCTGTTTGAGATGCTGGCGGATGAGCAGAAACACAAGCACTCCGCCACGCTGGAATGGATCATCATCTGGCTGATTGCCGTGGAGATCCTGATGTTCGTCTTCAACGATTTCCTGCTGCGCTGACGGATCCGGCGCGGCTCACTCGCCGCTGGCACACTGCCAGGTTTTGGTGTCTGGCACATCCGCTGCCGCCACCGGATTTAAAGGCACATTATCCACCACCCAGACCGCGCTGCTTTCATCCGGCCAGTCGCCCAGCGTGAATTCGAATTTCGGCGTCAGCGGAAGTGACTGCACGACCATTTTGGTGGTAGTCAGTCTCACCACCGGCATATAACCCAAATCCAGTTTTTTCTGATACACCTGACCGTCGCGACTTTCGCAGGACAGGAAAACATAGGCGGCATAACCGTCATCGCGCAGATGGATGAACAGGCGGTCATGATTCTGAACGCTGGCACCGTCGGTGTGTTGCTCCCCGACCCAGTATCCACGCAAGGGCGTGTCCGACACATCCACCGGCGTGTTTTTCAGCTTCTCGCATCCGCCCAGCAGCACAAGCGCACTCACCAGAAAACCCTGTTGCCATCTGTTCATGAACCACCACTCCACATCATTTTTTGACTGCCCATAATGGACTGATCACAACTGCCGGACAAACCACGCCACCTTTGCTGCGGCCGTTTGCCAATGCTGCTGCACGGTAAAACCACTGCGCTGGCGCGGCTTGAAATCATGATCACCGTCCGGCAACCACAACACTTCAGCCGGCACACCTGCCCGTTCCACTTCCGCGCGCGTACCAAACGGATCACGCTCGCCCTGCACGATCAGCCAGGGCTCTGCAATCTGCGGCCAGTGTTCGTTGCGCCACTGATCGGGTTTGGCCGGCGGATGAAACGGATAGCCCAGCGACACCGCCGCCATGCATCCATTCTCTGCCAGCAGCAGCGACGCCAAGCGTCCGCCCATGGATTTGCCGGCGGCCACACAGCGCGCTGGCCCACCCTGCAGATCAATCGCCTGCGCAAAACATTCCAGCAGCACCGGCATGCGATCCGGCGGCCTGCGTTTGCCGTCCTCGCGCCGCATTGCCATGTAAGGAAATTCAAACCGCGCCACCCGGACTCCGTTCTGCGCAATCAGCGTAGCCAACGCCTGCATGAAATCGCTGTCCATGCCTGCACCAGCACCGTGGGCCAGCACCAGCGTCAAGTCACTTTGCGGTTTTTGCGGTTCGTCAACCCGGAAATCCATGCGCCCCGATTCTCTTGGCAGTAGCCCGCTATTGTCTCATAATCGCGCTCCTTTTCGAGGAACGCCGTATGTGGTTCAAGAACCTGCGCATTTACCGTTTCACCCAGCCTTTCGAACTCACCGCTGAAGAACTGGAGCCGCTGCTGGCTGCCCACGCCTTCCATCCCTGCGGTCGCCAGGATCTCACCAAATACGGCTGGACCAGCCCTCTTGGCGGCGACAACGAACTGTTCACCCACGTCAGCAACGGTAACATCATGCTGTGCGCCCAACGCCAGGACAAACTCATTCCCGGCTCGGTGATCAAGGAAGCGATGCAGGAAAAAATCGAAGCCATCGAGCAGCGCGACGCCCGCAAGGTCTACAAAAAGGAACGCGACCAGCTGAAGGATGAAGTGCTGCTGGACCTGCTGCCCCGCGCCTTCACCCGCACCCGCCGCATCTACGGCTTTATCGCCCCCAAGGAAAAACTGCTGCTGCTCGACACTGCCAGTGCCACCCAGGCCGAGGAATTTCTCGGACACCTGCGCGAAGCCCTGTCCACCCTGCCGGTGATTCCGCCGGTCAGCAAAAATGTTCCCACCGATGTGATGACCCACTGGCTCACCGAACAGCACGCACCGGAGCCGTTCGCCCTCGACCGCGAATGCGAACTGGGCAATCCGCTGGACACCGCCAACGTGATCCGCTGCAAGGGCCAGGATCTGGATGCCGAGGAAGTGCAGCAACTACTGGGCGCCGGCAAGCGCTGCACCAAGCTGGCGGTGATCTGGAAGGAAAACATCCGCTGCGTGATCCATGAGGATCTGTCACTGAAGCGACTGCGGTTTGAAGATGTGCTGATCGAACAGGCCAATGAAACCGAGGCGGAAAGCCGCGAGCAGCAGTTCGATCAGGATTTTGCCATCATGGCGCTGGAACTGACCCACCTGTGCAAGGACCTGTTCAAGGCGTTCGGCGGACTGGAGAAAAACACGGTGTCGGGCACGGCCGGCTGATCCGGCTCAGGCCACCAGCACGATTCCCAGCACCACACCCAGCACCAGCAAGGCCCCAACCACCAGCGCCAGATTGAACCGGGACCAGATGAACGCGTTTTCATCCGGCTCCGGTTCCTGCGGCATGATGGCGCGCTCGTCCACCCGGAACATCAGCTCCATGCGTCCGATGCGGATCACATCGCCGGGTTGCAGCGTACTGATTTCCACCGGCCGGTTATTGATGAAAATCGGATTACGGCCTTCGCAGGTTTCCAGAATCCAGTCGTCCGCCAGCTTGCGCACCCGCGCATGCTCACCGGAGACGGTCTTGTCGGCGATGTTGAACTGGCAATGTTCGTCCCGGCCAATCAGCCAGGCATTGCGCTGTTGGGAAATAAGAGAAAAAACCTTGCCGCGGATAGGCGCAGTCAGCACCACAAACCGCGGACCGCTGCCGTTATCCGGACCTTTCACTGCCCGCTCGCCCTTGCCCTGCAGACGCTGCAATTCGTCGACACTCAGGATGCGGGTACCCAGATCCTCGTCGTCAGATTCCGGCTCACTCTGGGGAATGGCGGGGGCACGCGCTGCCGGTGGGGTATCCGGAGGACGACGCACTGGCGGACGCGGTTCCGGCGCACGGATTTCAGTCGCCGGCACCTGGAACATGGTGGCATCGGCATCGCCGGATGCAACCTGGTCCGACACCAGACGAAAGGCCTGCTCGTGAAAACGCACCTCGTCGCCAATGGCCAGCGTCTGCGGTGCACTGATGCGACGGCCATTGATGAAAGTGCCATTGGTGGAACGCAGGTCTTCCACCACCACGCCAGCGGGAGTCTGCGTGAGTTTGGCGTGATAACGGGAAATGTGTCCGCTGTCGAGGGTAATCTGGCATTCCACTTCGCGCCCCACCAGCATTTCCTGAACCAGCGGAAATTCCTCGCCGGTTTTCAGCGAGCGCAGGCGATAGCCGCCAGCCTTTTCCTGAAACAGCGTTTTGTCGTTCATCATGTTGGAGTGTGCGCCGCGATTGCTCATGTCATCCAGTATAGGTGTCTGATTGGTAAACCAAAAGAACGCCGGTCTGGTTTTGGATGGCATTATTCCACAAAGGTTCAGCCATGCCAGCTAAAGATAGGGAGTAACCGGGGATTTGCAAGCGGGCGGTATCAGAAAGCAAGTCCTGAGACCCCAATAAGGCGTGCGAAAGAAGCAGGCACGGCCCCCAGCGGAAGCCGTGCCCCGACCGGGATCAGCGGCTCATGTTTTCGATGATGGTCGCGTTGGCAGTGCCCAGACCTTCGCAGATCGTCAGCAGACCATAACGGCCGCCACGACGACGCAGTTCATAGGCCAGCGTGCCCATCAGCTTGGCACCGGTTGCGCCGAGCGGGTGACCCAGCGCCTGCGCGCCACCGTTCACGTTCAGTTTCTTCACGTCGGCGCCAATGGCTTTCGCCCAGGACAGCGGCACAGTGCCAAACGCCTCGTTCACTTCATAGAGGTCGATGTCGGTGATCTTCAGGCCGGTACGCTCCAGGATCTTGCGGGTCGCCGGGATCGGACCTTCCAGCACCATGGTGGGATCGGAACCACACACGGCCATATCGTGGATGCGCGCCAGCGGCTTCAGGCCGTACTGCTTCAGGGCGCGCTCGCTCACCACCAGCACGGCAGCGGAACCGTCACAGATCTGGCTGGAGGATGCAGCGGTAATGATCCCGCCTTCAACCAGCGGCTTCAGTTCACTGATCGCCTGCAGGGACGCATTGGGACGCAGACCCTCATCCACTTCATGCACCACTTCCTTGCCTTCCACAGTCACGGTCATGGGGATGATTTCGTTCTTGAAGTGGCCGCCTTCATAGGCCGCGGCGCCCTTGATGTGGCTGTCGTAGGCAAACTGGTCCAGTTCGGCGCGGGTCACGCCGTATTTCACGGCCAGACGCTCGGCACCCACGAACTGGCTGAAGTTGCAGCCGGGGTAACGCTTGGCGATACCATTGTCGTCGAACGGGCTGCGCATGCCGGCTTTCTCGGCGATGGCCATGGGGGAACCGATCGGCGTCATGCTCATGTTTTCGATGCCACCGGCAATTACCACGTCCTGGTTGCCGGACATGATGGCCTGGGCGGCGAAGTGGATGGCCTGCTGGCCGGAGCCGCACTGGCGGTCAACGGTTACACCAGGAACAGATTCCGGCAGGCGGGAGGCCAGGATGGTGGCGCGACCCAGGTTGAAGGTTTGCGGACCGATCTGGCTGACGCAACCGATGATGACGTCGTCCACGATGTTGGGGTCAATGCCGGTACGGGCCAGCAGGGCGTCGATCACGAACGCACCCAGATCAACCGGGTGAACCTGGCTCAGACGACCGTTGCGACGGCCACCGGCTGTGCGAACGGCGTCAACAATATATGCGTTTGCCACGGGAATCTCCTTCTATTGGGATGGTTTTGCAGTGCGGTCGATGATGACTCACCGGCCACGCTTTCTCAATGACAGGAAACGTCAGTCCATTGGCTATTTTGTGCAATTGGCTAACGGGAAACGAAAGGGGCGCCCTGTGGACGCCCCCCTGGTGCAGCACCTGCGATTTGCGCCTGCCTGATCCGCTCAGGCATCGCCCGCCGGTTTTGCGGTTGCCGGCTTTTTGGCCGGAGCTTTCTTGGCAGCGGGCTTTTTCGCCGCAGTCTTTTTCTCGACAGGCTTTTCCTGCGCAACCGGAGCAGCCTTGGGTTTGGGGGCAGGCTTGCGCGCCACCGGCTTCTTCTCGGCGACAATCTTCTCGGGCTTCAGGCCGCTTTTCTTCAGCAGTTCCTTCTCGCGTTTTTCCACGGCCTTGGCGGTGTCGCGCACCCGGGCTTCAATCTTCTTGGTGTAATCCTTGATCTTTTTCGCGTATTTGCCGTGCAGGGCTTTTTCGATCTGCTCACGGGCGCGGGCAACGGTTTCTTCCAGTTCGCTTTCCAGCCGGGCGCGCAGTTCTTCTTCCTTCTCGATGGCCTTGGCACGCAAGTGACGTTCAGTGTCGATGAATTTGTCGCGCAGCTGGGCAATCTGTTCTTCGATTTTGGCCTGGGTCAGATCCTTGCGGGTTTCTTCCAGCAGATCACGGGCGGCTTCATAGGCTTCCTGGGCCTGTTCCAGTGCCACCTGGGCGGCGGCGGTGGCCTTGATGCGCCAGCGCTCCTGCGCTTCCATCAACTGCTGCCGGGCCTTGTTCATCCGGTCCTGGGCCTTGTGCAGCTGGTTCTCGATCATTTCCACCAGCTGACGGGCTTTGTCAGCGGTCGCAGTTCCATTTACCTTGGCCATGAGTGCCTCCAGAAAAACAGCGGGAAAAAACTTTGTTGTGGGATGATGCTGGCGTCCTTTATCGCAGACTACTTTAGATGTTTCAATCTAATTACCGGAAATTGGCAGGGTTTTGTGACGTGCCCGGCCAGATCATGCAGATTCGGACCGGGCATGCCAGGGCAGGAGTTGATTCAGTGCAGATCGGCCACCATGTCGTGCTCGCTGAGCTGGCTGGCATTCTTGCCCTTGATGAAATCCAGCATGCCGAATTTTTCATAGTGCGGCCGGATGCGCGGCGTCATCAGGCCGATGTAATCCAGATTGGGTATGAGCCGTTCAAACATGGTTTCACGGAACAGTTTCATCGCCGGTGAGTTCAGCACAATTTCATTCCAGTGCTGGCGGGTGATGATGCCTTCGAACCACTCCTCGTAGATTTCATGGGCCATGAACCGGTTGCGCATCAGCACGGCCACTTCAAACGCCCAGTCCTCCCGCTCCCGCCGCTCCGCTTCCGACAGCTCCCGCGTGAAGTGGTTTTTCAGCGCCAGCACGCCGTAATGGACATGACGGGCCTCGTCGCGGATGACGTATTTCAGCAGGTTTTTCAGCAGCGGTTCCTGACTCATGTTGTGCATGGTACGGAAGGCACCGAGGGCCAGACCCTCCACCATGATCTGCATGCCGAGGAACTTGAAATCCCAGCGCGCGTCGGTGAGCAGGTCGTCGAGGATGACGAACAGGTTGTCGTTGATCTGGTAGACCTTGTTCAGCTTCTGGTTGAGGTAGCGATTGAATACTTCCAGATGGCGGGCTTCGTCCATCACCTGGGTGCCGCCGAAGAACTTGCCCTCCATCCACTGCACGCTCTCGGTGACCTGTGCCGACGCATACAGCGCACCCTGCTCGCCGTGCATGAACTGGCTGAGCATCCAGGCCGCCAGGTTGTAGTTGAGTTCGGTTCGCTGCCGCTCGGTCAGTTTCACCGGCAGACTATCGAGCACTTCATGGGGCAGAAAATCGTTGGAGATGATCGGGATTTCGGGATTTAGCGGGTCCACGTCGATGGACCAGTCCAGATCGGTATCCGCGTTCCACTGGTTGGCCACTGCGCGCCGGTACAGCTTGTTCATCTCGGGAAAGTCCATGTTGTAACGCAGGTCGAAGGTGACCGGGTGATTCGATTTCATGGCCACCGTGTCCTTGCGCTTGCCTTCCTTCAGCAGAAGGCCCCTGAGGGCGGACGGTGCCATGGAGGCGAACACCCTGGGATTGCGCATCTGCAGCACGACGGAAATGTTGTCGAGGGTGGTTTCAACCCGGCGGCGGGCAGGCAATGGCATGCCCATCAGCATGGAATCCAGGATCATGGTGGCGCCTCTCTTTGTTTTTGTCGCTATTGGGAATTGTTTAAAGCACAAACAGTTGTCCTACAATTTGACAAGGTAGTCCAAAGTGACTGTTTCACAAGGTGAATGAGCGCCAGAAAAGGACCGGGCGTGGCATGCGGGAACCACCCGCGCGGGCGGCCGCTTGCCGCTCTGCCTTGCCGGCGAGGCGGGGCTGCCAATGTTTAGCCGCACCGGGCCTCTAGAATGGGCAACCATCTGCCCGTGGAGAATCCCGCCGATGACGGTGAAAGTGAAAGCGTCGATCAAGCGCAGCCAGCTGGTATCCGCCGACGCCGATGCCCTGTTTGCCCTGCTGGATCCGGCCGGCGCGGCCCGCTTTTTCCCCCGCGTGGAACGGATCGAGCACCTGGGTGACGGCCGTTATCACTGGACCCTGCAGCCGATGGGCACGCAGAAATACCAGCACCGGGTGGAGTATGCATCGCAGTGGGAGTGCAATGCCGCGCAGCGCATGATCCGCTGGAAGGCGCTGCCGGATGCAGGCAATGCCCGCATTTCCGGCGCCTGGGCCATTGAGCCGGCACGCGGTGGCAGCCGTGTTTCGCTGGAGATACGAGCGGAACTTCTGCTCGATCTGCCGCGCTGGATGCAACTGGTGGCGGAACCCATCGTGCAGACCGAATTCCAGAAACTGCTGAACGCCTACTTCGATAATGTGGTGACGTTCTGCCAGTCCGGATCGCAGAAAGCTTCATGAGTGTTTGGCAGTTTGCCAACGAGAGTTGCCCGCCCTGTGCGGGCTTTTTTTTGTCTGCCATACTGCGCCTTTCATTGCCAATGGTGAATGCAGATGACTCTTTCCCGCCGAGATTTCATCGGGGCGCTGGCAGCCTCGACGACTGTTGCGTCCTGTTCCTGGTTGCCGCGACTGTCGTCCGAACAGTCCAGCCAGAGTGAGTACGACTACATCCTCACGGCCGAGCCGGCGCCCATCCAGCTGGTCGACGCCGGCCCCACGCCGGCCTGGTGTTTTGGCGGTGGTTATCCGGCGCCGGTACTGCGGGCGCGACAGGGCAAAAAACTGCGCATTCTGTTTCGCAACCGCCTGCCCGAAGCCACCACCATTCACTGGCATGGCATCCGCATCGACATCGCAATGGACGGCGTGCCCTATCTGACGCAACCGCCGGTGGAATCCGGTGCTGATTTTCTCTATGAATTCACGCCGCCGGACGCCGGGACTTTCTGGTATCACCCGCACATGAACAGCGTCGAGCAGCTGGGCAAGGGGCTGGTGGGATTGCTGATCGTGGACGAAGCCGAACCAGTAGCCTTCGATCTGGATCTGCCGCTGGCGCTGAAGACCTGGCATATCAATCCGGACGGCAGTTTTTCCCCCTTCAGCTTTCCGCGCAATGCCGCGCGCATGGGCACGCCGGGCAGCTGGGAGACAGTGAATGGAAAAAACAAACCGGAAATTGAAATTCCCGCCGGCGGACTGGTGCGTCTGCGCTTTGCCAACGTGGACAACACCGTGATCTACAAACTGGCCGTGAAAAATCATCCGGCCTGGGTGATTGCGGTGGACGGCAGTCCGGTAGCAAAGCCCTTCCCGCTCACGGCGCACGAGATCGGCGCGGGCATGCGGGTGGACATCGCGCTGATCGCGCCGCCGAAAGCCGGCGAGATCATTCACGTGCAGAACGGCAAGGGCAAACTGTTCTTCGATTTCGTCACGCTGAAAACCGTGGGCGAGCCGGTGCAGGGGGAACGCACAATTCCCGCGCTGCCATTGAATCCGGTGCCGCAGCCGGATCTGGCCAATGCCGAGACGCTGGATTTTGTGTTCGAATGGGAAGGCGCGGTGACGCCGGCAAACCACCACGGCGAAGCGCATCAGATGTTCTGGACCATCAACCGGCGCGCCTGGGATCACTCATCGGAACAGAGCATTCCGGAGCCGCTGGCGAAGCTGCAGCTGGGTCGCACCTATATTTTCAATCTGCGCAATGTCACGCCGCACACACATCCGATTCACCTGCACGGTTTCATCTGGACGGTGCTGGAATCCAACCAGCGCAAGATCACGCCGTACCACACCGACACGGTGCTGGTGCGACGCAATGAAAAAGTGAAGGTGGCGTTCGTGGCGGACAATCCGGGACGCTGGATGTATCACTGCCACGTGATCGAGCACATGAAAACCGGTCTGATGGGTTATATCAGCGTGGCGTGATTGTCCCAGCGCAGCGGGAACTGTTGCAGGGTCTGCAACGTAACCGCTGCGACCGTTTCTTCCAGCTGTAACAGTGCGCCACTGCCGTTGGTGCCAATCCAGCCCGTTTGCTGCGGTCGCCGGTAGACGCCGGCAGCGTCCGCGATGTCCAGCATCTTCTCCAGTGCGCCACTGCGCATATTCCACACGGCGATGCCATTGCCCCGCGGGCAGCTCACCACCGCCCTCTCCCCCTTTGCATCCACCGCAACGCTGGCGGTGTACTGCTGCATGCGCAGCTGCGCGAGTTCATCTGCCTGCCACCACTGCATGTCACTGCCGCGCCGGTGACTGCCCACCAGCGCCACTGCATCCGTGAGCGCGCCCTGATGCTGCACACCCACCACCACCTGGTCCTGCGGCGATACATCCAGATGATGCAGGCTCATCTGGTGATGCGGCGGCTGCTGCGCTTCCAGCAGGGCACCGTCGCGCACGCGCACATAGGTCAGCGCCGGCTGCATGGTGTCGGGATTGAGATTTTCGCGGTTCTGCGCCGGATGGGTGCGGATGCCACCGTTGGCGATCACCAGCGTTTCGCCGTCACTGAGCCACTGCAGCTGGTGCGGGTCCATGCCGTGCGCGGAAAATTCCGTTTCGCGGCGAATGGGATCGCTCATGCGATATACACCGATGATGCCCTCGCCCGTTTCGTAACGCTGTTCGGTGGTGAAGAGCCATTGTCCGTCGTGACTGATGACGCCATGGCCGTAAAAATGCCGGCCCGGTTCCGCGCTGATGGTTTGCACCAGCTTGCGGTCGTGCAGGCTTACGACATAAATCTGGTTGCCGGGACGCCGGGCGAAAAACAGCGCGCGGGCGCGATCGCTGGACGCACAGCTGTCGTGCGCACGCAACGGCGTTGGTATCTGGAATCCCAGGGTGCCATCCGGCTGGATGGCGGCAATGTAATGATTGCCCTTGTCGTCGTCGCAGGCTGACAGCAACGTGCCCGGCAACAGCGGCGCTTTCGCTGTCACCGCTTGTGCGTTGGCGGAGCGCTGGCAGCCCGATAGCAATAACGGCACTGACGTGGCTGCAGCCGCACCCAGCAGATGCTGCAGAAAACGGCGACGATGCAGCGGTGTGTTCATGGCTGTTCAATCACCGTCGTTGGCGTTGAAACCCAGCGTCAGACCCAGTGCCGGCGCCAGTTTCTGCTTGAGGAAGGTCGCCAGTTCTCCCAGCGTGCGATAGCTGGTTTGCAGCGCGGCCTGCTGCTCCGGCAGGGTCACCGCGCTGGACAGTGTGGGCTGGATCTGCCGCACCGCCTGCTGCGCGTTGTCGAGCTTGATCACCAGCTCATCCGCCACCGCCTGCTGGTTTTCTTCCCGCAGATACTGGAACAGGCCGTAGCCTTCCTCCGGTCGCGTCAGTTGCTGCAGCGCCCACAGGTTGTTCTGCAGGTTGGCGAGTGAATTATTGCTGCGCCAGGACTCGGCGAAATAGCCGTTGGGTTTCTTGTCGCGGTTTTTCAGCCCCATCGGCTCGCCCAGCTTGTCGGTTTTGGCTTTTTCCACCTGACCGAGCAGCGCATCCACCAGTTCACCGTTGCGCACCTGGGCTGGCGTGGTGCCCGCGTGATTAACGGCAGGCGTCGCCCAGGTTTGCAGCCAGCTTTTGTCATGCCAGCTGTCGGACAGCTTCCGGGTTACCTGCGCTGTACGCGCGGTGGCCGCGCGCAGCAGATCACACTGGCGGGGATTGGCGGAGAATTTTTCCGGCGTGGCAAACTGGGGATCGAACAGCAGCAGTTCCTGCACGCTGAAGCCCTGGATCACCACGCTGGCATGGGCCAGGGAATCGGCGGTGATGGGATCGTTTTGATCGAGCAGATCCTGCGCCTTGCGTTGCAGGATGTTTTTCTTGTCCGGCCAGAACTGCAGTTTCCAGTCGTCGTTGTCGCGGGTGATCGGACCCAGCTTCAGCCATTGCATGCGCTGCCAGTCCGCCATTGCGGCACGCCAGGCATCCTGCGTTTTTTTCAGCGCGGCAATGTCCGGCTGCTGGCAGAAATCGGCGGCGGTCTGCTGCAACGCGGCGGACTGCTCCGCCAGACCGGCATAACCCTGCAGGATCTGTTCGGTGGTAAACGCCAGCCAGCGCTGCTCCGGCGTCAGATTGTCCTTGCAGGCGAACAGGGGAAGTACCAGCCCTGCCAGCAGGACCAGCCGGACGATTTTTTTCTTCACGGCATGGAGTTTGGTTGTGTACATGGGCGAGCCTTTGTTTCCGGTTAGAGCGTCGGTTAGAGCGATTGCAGGAAGGCGAGCAACGCTTCCCTTTCGTCCGCCGGCATTTGACGGACTTTTTCCCGTGCTGCTTCCGCTTCGCCGCCGTGCCAAAGAATGGCTTCCAGCAGCGAGCGGGCACGGCCATCGTGCAGGTAATGTTCGGCGCCACTGACGGTGGCAGTCAAGCCGATTCCCCACAGCGGCGCCGTGCGCCATTCGCGGCCACTGGCCTGATACACGGGACGGCCGTCGGCCAGACCTTCGCCCATGTCGTGCAGCAGCAGATCGGTGTAGGGATAAATGGTTTGCGCGGACTGTTCCGGCTGCTCCGGCAGCGTGGCGGTAACCATGCCGGTTCTGTGGCAGCTTTCGCAACCGGCGCTGACAAACAGCTGCTCGCCTTTTTTCACATCCGGTGCATCTGCATTGCGACGGATTGGAACAGCGAGATTGCGGGAATAGAAGGTCACCAGCCGGATAATCTTGTCGCTGGCTTCCGGCGTGCCACCATCGGGTGCATAGCGGCAGGCGGTCTGCGCAGGTGTGCAATCGGTGTGGGGAACAAGGCTGCTGGTGATACCGATGTCGCCGGCAAACGCTGCCGCATTCTGCTGCTGCAGGCTGGGCTGCTCCGCTTTCCAGCCGAAACGGCCGATGGCCTCGCCGCCGGTGTGCGCATCGTGCACGCGGTTCAGGCGACCGGAAATGCCGTCGCCATTGGCATCGTTTTCATCGGCGAAGGCTTGCAGCGTGCTGTCGGGAACGGCTTCCAGCAATCCCAGACCGATCATCGGCGGCGCCAGACGCAGCGAGGTTTGCAGGTTGGCATCGAGCGGGCCATAGGCCAGTTTTGCCAGCGTCACCACCGGCTTGCTCAGGGTAACGCGGGTGCCTTCCGCCAGCGTCATTTCATGCGTTTCATAAGCGAACTGCAGCTGCGCTTCCGGCTCCACCCCGGGGATGGCGAAATCCTGGATCTGGGTGCCGTAACGCGGATCGGCAATCGCGCCCTGGGTCTGCACCTGCTGCCACTGCTGCGGCGTCTGCGGCGCAACACTGATGCGTACCAGCATGGACACGGCATTGACATCACCCGCTGCCGGCAGGTGCCCGCGCCCGTCCTTGATGTGACAGTTCTGGCAGCCGTTGGTGTTGAACAGCGGCCCCAGTCCATCGCGCGCACTGGTGGACGATGGCGCAATCACCCAGGGATTGCGGAAAAAACTGTTACCCACGCTGAAATCCACTTTGCGCTCGAACGACATATTGTTCGACGGCAGGGAGAAGGCATTTATATCGGCCTTGCGCACGCTGGTGGCGCCGCCGGACTGCACCGGAAAGGCCTGCAGTGCAGAAGAGAACGCCGCAGCGCCAGCGACGGCAAAAACGCAAAAACCCCGCGATACGCGGGGCTGGAACAGACGGCTCGGCTTGTTCATGGTGACCTGTTCAGTTCATCGGAAAATCAGAAGGAGTGGTCGGCTGTGTCGGGGCTCAGATTGTCGACGCCCACGGTCTTGGCGGCAATTTCGATCTGGCGGGTCAGCGCCACCAGTTGCGCAATCGCATCTTTCACCAGCGCCTGTCCGGCCGGATTGTTTTCGGCAATCATCTGGTCGAACTTCACGGTGGGATTGGCGGTTTCGGCGCTATCCACCAGCTTCTGCATGGCGGCCATGGTTTTGCTGAACTGGGCTTTCACGGCCTTGTCAGTGTCAGGCGATTTGGCCGCTACCAGATCCGACAGCGACGCGCCTTTCACCACGCTGCCATCGACACGCTTGTAGGTGCCGAAGTAAATGTTTTCAATGCCCTTGGCATCATAGAAATGGGAATGGTGGGTGTTGTCGCTGAAGCAGTCGTGCTCGTCTTCCGGCGAGTTGGCTTCCAGCGCGACTTTCAGACGCTCGCCCCCCAGTTCGCCCAGCGCCAGACTGCCCATGCCGTACAGCATTTTGGTGATGCCTTCCGCCGGTTTGGCGGCGGTCAGATCGGCGCGGTAGTTCTTGCTGCCCGGCGCCCACTGCTGGCTCATGTTTTCCAGATCGCTGACCAGCAGCTGGGTGGCGGCTTTCAGATAAGCGGCGCGACGATCGCAATGTCCACCGGTGCAGCCCGCACCCTGAACATAATCGGTGTAGGGACGATTGCCGGCGCCCGGTGCGGTGCCGTTCAGGTCCTGCCCCCACAGCAGGAATTCAATGGCGTGATAGCCGGTGGCCACGTTGGCTTCCGAACCGCCCAGTTCATTCAGACTGGCCAGCAGTTCGGGCGTAAGGGTGGCCAGATCCAGTGTGTCGCTGCCCAGTTTAAGCGAGGTGTTGGCGATGATGTTGGCGTTGGCACCAACGTTGCCCAGCTCGTGATGGTATTTACCCGCGTCGACATAATCGATCAGGCCTTCATCCAGCGGCCAGGCATTCATCTGACCTTCCCACTCGTCGACATTGCTGTTGCCGAAACGGAACACTTCACTCTGCTGATAAGGCACGCGCGCCGCTTTCCACGCCGCGCGCGCTTTTTGCAGATTGGCATCGCTGGGAGCGGCCAGCAGCGCATTGACGCTGGTCTGCAGATTCTGCGCGGTGTGCAGTGCATCGCTGAAAACCGCATGGGCAATGTTGGCGTACTGGTTCACCACATCCTGTTCGGACACCGCAGCATTCGCAGAAACGGTGGCAAACACACCGGCACAGGCCAGCGTCCGCAGCAACATTGATTTCATTTCAGATTCTCCCATGCACAACTGGATTTCAGAATGCACTGCACGGTGGCAGATCAGGTGATACCGATCAGAACGACGCGGCCAGCTGCACGACGATGTTGTCACTTTCCTCGTCGCTGCCGCCGTCCGTCACGCTGTAATCGGTGTCATGCCAGAACTCACCGCCCAGTGTTACGTTTTTGTAGATCTCAGTGGAAATACCGGCGGAAATGCGTTCCTCCGGCAGGCCCAGAACGGCCGCGTCATCGGTTTGCTGGTAAGCCAGCGCGATGGTGTATGCCTGTCCGCCCAGATCGGCCGCCAGATCCATCTCCACCTGCGCCGCCGACGGCTCGATCTCGATCAGGTTGACTTCACTCACCAGCGGATCGGTCACGTCCAGGTATTCCAGCACCAGCGTCACCGGCTCCAGATTCAGCTTGCCGGAAACACTATAGGCCGGCGCGGCTTCGTCCCAGCCGAAGGCGGGATCAATGGCCAGCTCTTCGGAAATATCGTCGTTCAGATCGATGACGCCGTCGCTCTCGGTCAGGCTGGACAGGTAGTCCACGCCAACCGCAAACAGATCCTGCTCGAAGCCCACGGTCACGCCGTAATTTTCCACGTGCTTTTCGCGATCTTCGTCGCCATCAAATACATAGGCGCCGGCCTTGATGCCGTTCTGCTCGAAACCGAACAGCGCCGACGTCTTGTTGGTTTCGCCCAGTTCCAGCGCCAGCGTGTCATTGATCAGCGCGGTTTCGTAACGGCCGAACGGAACATACATTTTACCGACGGTGAAATTCACCGGGCCCACCAGTTCATCGATGGTGATCGTCGCCACATCGACGCCGAAATCGGTTTCGTCCTGTTCGTACAGGAACACCACTTCCGACGACACCTTGTCAGTCAGTTGCGCGGCAACACCCAGTTCCACGGTGGCGACGGTCAGATCGCTGTAGGAACGGCCGTCATAACCCTCGCCCACCGCGCCTTCCACTTCGACCGTGCCGGTCACTTCGATATTGGCGGGCAGAGCCGGCTTGCTGCTGTCGCCCGCCTGCTGCTGTTCCAGCTTGGCCAGACGCTGCTCGACCGTGGGCTGCGGCTCGGCGGCATTCGCGAGCGTGGACACAGCCAGGGCCAGGGCGGACAGGGGGAAAAGGGTATGGCGCAAAATCGACATGGATAACTCCGGATTGACTTGGGACAGTTGTGGATAATCGCCATGGCGGCGACTATAGCTTTATTACGAATCGTTATCAACTGACAACGCTTCGCATTTCTTTATGGAAAACCGATTCTGGCGGGGACCAGATCCGTCAGCGCACCTGTTGGCGGAAGAACTCCCCGACCCGCTCGATGGCGCGCTGGCCGTCCTTGATGAAAGCGGCGGAATAGTGCCAGACATGCTGCATGCCCTCCCACACTTCCAGCTGGGTTTGCACACCGGCCCGGGCGGCCTTCTGCGCCATCATCCGGGCATCGTCCAGCAGCACTTCTTTGCTGCCCACCTGCACCAGCAGCGGCGGCAGGCCGGACAGATCGCCAAACACGGGGGACACCAGGGGGTCTTGCACCCGGTCGTCGCTCACATAGATGGAGCGGAACTGCTGCAGCAGCAGCGGCGTGAGAATCAGGTCCTCAGCGGCATTGGCCTTGAGGGAATTGCTGCCCAGAGTGACATCGCACCAGGGGGAGATGGCGCAGGCGGCAGCCGGCAGCGGCAGACCGTCCTGCTTCAGTTTCAGCAGCGTGCTGATAACGAGGTTGCCACCGGCGGAATCGCCGGCAAACATAATGTTGATGGGCTTGATGCCGGCATCCAGCAGCTGCCGGTAGGCCTTGACTGTATCGTCCAGCGCGGCAGGAAACGGATGCTCGGGCGATTTGCGGTAATCGATGACCACCGCTTTCATGCCGGCCGCCCTGGCCAGCCGCGACACCAGATGCCGGTGACTGCGCGGCGATCCCACCGCAAATCCGCCACCGTGAAAATACAGGATCACGCGATTGCTGTGTGCACCGCGCGGTGTGTGGGTTTCGCTGTAAAGGCCGGCATGGGTGCCCGGCTCCACCAGCACGTCACGCAATGCCGGCATGATGGTGCCCCAGCGGTCCATGCTCTTGCGGGATTTGTGCAGATGGCCGCCGGTAACCGCCAGCTCGGGCCGGATGGAGGATTTCAGTAAAAGGTTGAACAGGAAAATGGGCAGCCGGCCCGAGGTGCAGGGGATCTTGTTTTCGTGCATGGAGTCCCTCATCAGCGCATCGCAGAAAAAGAAAAGCCCCGGCACCTTAGCAAAGATGAAAACCGGGGCGCAAGTAAGGGTTAGCCGGCGTCAGATGCGCATGAGCGTGCGGATGTGCTGGTAGGCGCTGCGGGCCAGCGCGGTGAGATCGTACCCCCCCTCCAGCGACGACACGATGCGGCCATTGCAGCAGCGGTCGGCCACCAGCATAAGCTCTTCCGTGATCCAGCGGTAATCCCGCTCATCAAGATACACGTCCGCCAGTGGATCGGCCTGATGGGCATCGAAGCCGGCACTGATCATGATCAGTTGCGGATGAAACATTTCCAGCTTGTTGAGCCAGTCGCGCCGTACCCAGTCGCGGAATTCGTCGCTGCTGGTGCCGGCGTGCATGGGCGTATGAATGATGTTGGAACGGGTGTTGTCCGGCACGGTGTGCGGATAGCACGGGTACTGGAAACTGGAACAGAACAGCACGCGCTCGTCGTACTGCAGTATGTCTTCAGTGCCGTTGCCGTGATGCACGTCGATGTCGATGATCGCCACGCGATCCAGATTGTAGGTTTGCAGCGCATAGGCCGCACCCACCGCCACGTTGCTGAAAATGCAGAAACCCATGGCCCGTCTCATTTCGGCATGATGGCCCGGCGGCCGCACGGCACAGAAGGCATTGCTGGCCTCGCCTTTCATCACCAGATCCACCGCCTTGCAGACACCGCCCGCTGCACGCAACGCGGCGTCCAGCGTGTGCGGATTGGCCACCACATCCTGCCCCAGGTCGCGCAGATCCTTCAGCGGAAACTGTTCGAAAATGGCGTCCACATAATCGCGGCTGTGCACGCGGTAGAGATGTTTTTTTTCAATCTTCGGCGCGTCCACCTGCTGCAGCAGATCCCACACCTGACGCTCCATCAGGTAATCGCGAATGGCGCGCAGCCGGGCCGGCGATTCCGGATGGCCGCCGCCCATGTCGTGCAGTTCGCAGTCCTGATGTGTGACGTAAGCAGTTGTCATGTTGTCTTTACTGGCCTCTAGAGTTTCTTGATGACGTAAACGACGTCTTCGTCCTGATCGTGATCGCGCAGTTCAAAGCCCATGGCCCGCGCCAGCTTGCGCATGCCAGTATTTTCCTTCAGCACGATGCCGTCCATGTATTTCAAACCTTTCTGGCGGGCGGCGTCGATCAGCAGTTCCATCAGCTTGTAACCGATGCCGGTGCGCTGCCATTTGTCCGACACCACCACGGCGAATTCGCAGCTGGCACCATCGGGATTCACCACATAGCGACTGATGCCGA
This sequence comes from uncultured Moraxellaceae bacterium, assembly GCA_964491665.1. GTDB lineage: Bacteria > Pseudomonadota > Gammaproteobacteria > Pseudomonadales > Ketobacteraceae > Ch67. Next base: position 2,279 of record CAZBII010000004.1, on the reverse strand, counting down.
TTTCTTCCCACTTGCCCTTGTCTTCCACCAGCGCCACCAGCGCCAGTTCGCGGTGATAATCGATCTGGGTGAAACGCGCCAGCATTTCCGGCGTCACCAGTTTCACGTTGTGCATGAAGCGGTAGTAGCGGGACTGCTGCGACAGACCTTCGATAAAGGTGCGCTCCAGCTCGGCATCTTCCGGCCGGATCGGACGAATGAGAATGTCGGTGCCATTGCGCAGCTGCCAGCGGGTTTCCAGATAGGATGGATAGGGATGAATCGCCATGTGCTCGTAGCGGCGCAATGCCGGCGGAATGAAATCCACCTCGATCACGGCATCCAGCACCAGCGCGCGGTTTTCATCGAGCACCAGCGGATTGATATCAAGGCTGCGAATCCACGGCAGCTCGCTGGCCATTTCCGACACCCGCAGGATGATGTTTTCCAGCTCCGCGCGATTGGCAGCCGGCATGTTGTGGTAATGCTTGAGCATGCGCGACACGTTGGGGCTGTCCACCAGCGCGGTGGCCAGCAGCGAGTTCATCGGTGGCAGGCTAATGGCAATATCCTTGAGGATTTCCACCATCGACCCGCCATGACCAAATACGATCACCGGGCCAAACACGGAATCGGATTTGATGCCCAGCAACAGTTCGCGATTGGAACTGGATGTCACCATGTGTTCGACGATGACGCCTTCCAGACGCGCCTCGGGACACTGGTTTTGCACATCCTCCATCATTTTCTTGTAGGCCGAACGCACCGCTGGCGCGTTGATGACATTGAGTGTCACGCCCGCCACATCGGCCTTGTGCACGATATCCGGCGAATTGATTTTCAGCACCACGGGGAAGCCCACCGATTCCGCCGCCACCAGCGCCTCGTTTGGTGTGCGCGCGATCTGGATCGGGTTCACCGGAATATTGAACGCCCGCAGCACCGCGCGCGATTCCAGCTGGTTCAGCACACGCCGCCCTTCCTGCAGCACGCCTTCGATGATCAGCTGCGCGCCTTCAATATCCGGCTCCTCGGTGTTTTCCAGCGAGGCCGGCGCCTGCATGAGGAAGGTGCGGTTGCGATGATAGGTAATCAGGTAGTGCGCGGCTTTCACCGCGTTGTCCGGCGAGGAAAACACCGGAATGCCTTTCTGCTGCAGCGTGCGCTTGATGGGTTCCACCGTGTCGCCGCCCATGCAGCACACCACCAGCGGCTTGAAACTTTTTTTCTGGATGCCGGCAATCTGCTCCTCGAAGTCCGCCACCACTTTGCCCTTGGGCGGCGTGATCACCAGAATCAGGAAATCCACATTGGGATCGGTGGCGATGATGTCGCAGGCGCGGATGAATTCCTCCCCCACTTCAAAGCCGCCGCTGAACACCGGATTTTCCGACGAATCGATGGTGGACAGGCTGGCCAGTTCGGCGGATTTTTCCGCCGTGAGTTTTGCCAGCGGCACACCCAGATCGTGCGCCTTGTCGCAGCACATCATGGCCGGGCCGTTGCCGTGGGAAAGAATCGCGATGCGCTCGCCGCGCATGATGCGGTGAATGGGAAAGGCGCGCGCCGCCAGAAACAGATCGGTGAGCGAATCGGCGCGCACGATGCCGGCCCGCTCCAGCACGGCATTGAACACATAGTCGTTGCCCACCAGCGCGCCGGTGTGCGACATCAGCTTGTCCGGCGTTTCGATGTGACGTCCGCTTTTCAGCACGATCACCGGCTTGCTGCGCGCTGCCCCGCGCAACCCCGACAGAAAACTGCGCGCGTCCTTGATGCCTTCGGCATAAATCAGGATGCACTCGGTCTGCTGGTCCACCACCAGATAATCGAGAATGTCGCCGGGATAAACGCCGCCGGCCTGCTCCAGTGAAATGATGGTGGAGAAGCCGACGCCGCTGGCGATGGCCCAGTCGGTCACCGCGCGGCAGATGGCGCCGGAATGGGAAATCAGGGCGATCTTGCCGGAGCGGATTTCGCCGCGATCCAGCGTGGCGCGAATGCCCACCGGCGGGCGCGCAAAACCGTAACAGTCCGGCCCCCACATGCGGATACCGCGCCGTTCCGCCACCCGCGTCAGATTTTCCACAAACTGCTTGCGCAGGAAGCCGTCGCGATCATCCAGATGGGACAGCACCACCACCGAATCGATGCCGACATCGGCGCAGCGTTCCAGCTGTTCGGCAATCATGGAGTCGGGTGTAACGATGATGGCCAGATCCACGCGCCCCGGCACCTGGTCCACGGTGGCAAAACTCTTGTTGGCGAACAGGCCACGCAGACGGGGATTGATCAGCCAG